>JAOAAG010000357.1 GCA_026418995.1 Anaerolineae bacterium | reverse complement strand
TGTGATTGAGGAGAGTGCGCAGGCGGCGATGCAGTTGGTGGCGGGGGGACGGCAGCAGGCGACGGGTGTGGAGCAGGTGGCGTTGGCGATGCAATCTATTCACCAGGCCACGTTGCAGGGGTTGGAGAGCACCCGCCAGGTAGAGCAGGCAGCCCATCGCCTTAATGCGCTGGCTCGCGGTTTTGCAGAGATTATGGAGCAGTGAGATTGGGGGGATAGCACGCGCATGACCACAAGCTACTTTTTGGACAGAGAGCTGATTCTCCTGGGGGTCGTGATCGCTCTGGGACTTCTGGGAGCGATAGGGGGACTGGTGAGGAAAAACGCTGAACTGCGGCGTATGGAGGAGGCGCTTCGAGCCAGCAACCGTGAGCTGGAGGAGGCACGCCGGGAGGTAGAGCGGCACAACAGCCGGCTACAGGCGGTGGTCCGCGATTACGTGGCACATATGCGGGAGATCGAGCGGGGGAACCTGTCCGCGCGGTTGCCCATAAGTGGCGAGGTCGAGGATACGGACGATCCCCTGCTCACACTGGGGCTGTGTTTGAACAGAATAACGGCGAGCCTGCAAAGCGCAATCGAGAGCGAGCGCGCCCAGCGGGAGATCATCGAAGCCCAGCAACAGGCCATCTATGAACTCTCCACGCCCATCATCCCGCTGATGGAGGTGCCTGGGACAGGGAGTATCATCGTCGTGCCGCTCATTGGGGCCATAGACTCCGTCCGTGCCAGAAACGTGACGCGCCGGATACTGGAAGGTATCAGTGACTACAACGCCTCTGTGGTCATCCTGGACATTACCGGTGTACCGGTTGTGGACAGCGGCGTGGCTGGCTATCTGAACAGGAGTATCCAGGCAGCGCGGCTGAAAGGCGCGCGGGTCATCGTTACCGGTATCTCTGATGCCGTGGCGGAGACGATTATCGAGCTGGGTATTGACTGGCGGGGGATCGAGACGTTGCGAGACCTGCAGATGGGCCTGGTTGCTGCGCTGAATAGCCTCGGTCTTGAGGTGGTCAGAGAGGAACGGCCGCTGTTACCGATCCCTGCAACCTAACTGTAACTTGCCTGTAACCCTGATGGCGGTGGAAGGATTTATAATAAACTGAGGGAGGACACAGTGTCTCTCGCTGCCCAGGTAAGAGAACAGCTCATCAATTCCTTCCGGGCCGAGCTGAACGAGCATGTCCAGACCATCAACAACGGCCTGCTGGCGCTTGAGCAGGGCGTAGCGGGCGAGGAGCGCAAGACGGTCCTGGAGAACGTCTTTCGCGCTGCCCACAGCCTCAAGGGCGCTGCCCGCGCGATGGGTGTGACTATGATCGAGCAACTGGCACATGCGCTCGAAAGCGTGCTGGAAGGGATGCAGAAGAGTGCTTTTGAGCCGGACGCGGCTCTCTTTACAGCCTGCTATCGGGCTGTGGACGCTATCCTTACCGTTCAGGTCTCCTACGAGGCTGGTGAGACGACTCCCCCGCTCCAGGCGTTACAGGCGCTGAGCGATCTGCAACAGGCTCACTCTCGTGCTATCTCTGTGGTGAAGGCGGAGCAGCCTGAAACCGTAGCTCCTAAAAGTGAGCCGGAGGTGGTGCCCGCTGTGTCCCCTCTGACCACGGACGAGACCATCCGGGTCAGTGTCGGCAAACTGGACGCTCTGATGGCTCACCTCAGTGAGCTGCTGGTCGCCAAAATCCGCGTCGAGCAACGGCTGTCTCAGCTAGTTCGTTTGCAGGAACTCGTTTCGGTGTGGCAGAAGGAGTGGTTGGCTGTGCGCAGCGCCTATAACCGTTTACTGCGTTACGAGGCAAGCGGTGCACTGGGTGTGGAACGCCTGGACCCGGTCGAGGCCCGCTCCAGTACGCAGCCTGCGGAGATGGCCGAAGAGGCCGGGCCGGTGATGATGGATGGCAAGATTGGCAGGGACGTAGCCCGCTTGATAGATTATCTGACGACGAACCAGGAGCACTTGCGTACAGCGAACACACTGCTGGCCAATCTCTCCCGCGAATATGCCAACGATACCGCGCATCTCTCACTGGTGATCGGCGAGCTGGAGCAGGAGGTCAAGCGTGTGCGTATGCTTCCCCTCTCCACGATCACCGGCCCCTTTGCGCGCATGGTACGCGACCTGGCCCAGGCCTCGGATAAAGAGGCTGTGCTCCAGATTTCCGGCGCTGACACCGAGCTGGACAAGCGTGTGCTGGAGCAGATCAAAGACCCGCTGATTCATCTGCTGCGCAATGCCGTGGACCACGGGATAGAGCCTCCCCAGCGCCGTGTGGAAGCAGGCAAGCCGCGTGTCGGCACCATCACGCTGGCGGCGGAACAGATGGGGCAGGACGTGGTCATTTGCGTCTCCGACGATGGGCGCGGATTGGACCTGGAAGCCATCCGGGAGGCCATCCGGCGGCGTGGCGGGAATGACGTTCAGTCGCTGAGCGAGGAGGACCTCAAGGAAGCGATTTTCAACGTCGGCATCTCAACCAGCCCGATCATTACCGACATCTCAGGGCGCGGCGTCGGGCTGGACGTGGTGCGCCGCAATGTTGAGGCACTGCACGGACGTGTCGAGGTGGACTCGCAGCCTGGCAAAGGCACCACTTTCACGCTGATCATTCCTCTCACTCTGACTAGTTCACGGGGGTTGCTGGTACGGGCGGAGGGTGAGACTTTTGCCATACCTTATAGTGCTATCGAACGTATCACCACGATCAAGCCGGAGGAGGTTATCTCCCTGGAAGGTCGTGACGCAATCCTCTATGGTGACCGTCCCCTCCCGCTCGTGCGGCTCGCTGATGTGCTGGAATTACCGCGCACTGATGGCGCTCAGGATAGATCGTCTCTGCCGGTGGTCATCCTGACGGCAGCCGAGCGGCGTATGGCTTTTGCTGTAGACGAGCTGGCTGGCGAACAGGAGGTGGTGATCAAGAGCCTGGGCAAACAACTCTCCCGGGTCGGTGGCATCGCCGGTGCCACCGTGATGGGCAGTGGCGAGGTCGTGCTGATTTTGAACGTGGCTGACCTGATTAAGCTGGGTCTGCGCGCCGGGCGCCCCTCTGCTGCGGGCCGGGCGGCTCCGGCGGTGCGCAAGCCCGAAAAGCCCGTCAGGAAAAAGCGTATCCTGGTGGTGGACGACTCGATTACCACCCGCACGCTGGAGAAGAACATCCTGGAGGCTGCTGGCTATATCGTTGAGCTGGCGACCGATGGTCAGGAAGCACTGGGCAATATTGCTGTCAGTGGCGTGCCGGACCTCATCGTTACCGACGTGGTGATGCCGCGTCTGGATGGTTTTGCCCTCACCAAGCGCCTGAGAGAAGACCCGCGCACGGCCAAAGTGCCGGTGATCCTGGTCACCTCGCTTGAATCGCCCGAGGACAAAGCACGGGGCATCGAGGTCGGCGCCGATGCTTACATTACCAAGAGCAGTTTTGACCAGAATAATCTGCTGGAGACCATTGAGCAGTTGATATGATGCGAATCGGAAATCACAGATTGTGGGGTGAGAATGGAAAAGGAGGCTAAGACGGTTCTGATTGTTGAGGATAGCCCTGCCCAGGCGTTGGCGCTGGAGCACCTCCTGGAGGAGCATGGCCTGAAAGTGCTGTGGGCTCCTGATGGGCAGGCGGGGATCGCACTGGCTCATCAGCATTTGCCGGATGTGATTGTGCTCGATATTGAGATGCCGCGCATGGGGGGGTTCGAGACCTGTCGTCGGCTTAAAGAGGATGCACGCACTGCCGACATTCCTGTGGTGATGTTCACCATCCGCGACGATGCTACGGCAGCACTGCGGGGCATTGATCTGGGAGCGGTTGACTTTATCCCCAAGGATGCCTTTTCCAACACTGTGTTGCTGGAGACGCTGCGCCAATTGCATATTCTCCCGGAGGCTACGCCAGGGGGACGTGAGGGTAACCCTATGATCGCCCAACCGCCCGGCCGGGCCGAGGAAAGTGGGGAGGGGCATGTCGTTGACCCTCTCGCTTGCCCATAGCCGGACTGAGCAACAAGACGCATTCTTTGAGGTGGTGGCCGATGAGTGACCCCCAAAAAATCGAAGTGAAAACAGAATTTGATGTCTTCATGGCACGCATGCAGGTGCGCAATCTGGCCCGGGCGATTGGTTTTGACATCACAAGTCAGGCGCGCGTCGCTCTGGCCACCTCGTCGCTGGCCCGTGCGCTCAGGTTAGGCGATACCTATCGAGGCTACGTAATGGTGAACGGCCTACAGGTGGGAGACCGTTCAGGTGTACAGGTATGTTGTAAAGTATTCTCCGTGGATGACTTTGAGCTGGGTTCACGTGCCCTGGCCGATGTCAAGTGGTTGGTAGATGAGTTGACCGTTGAGGAGTTGCCGTCGAATGACTTACAGGTCACCCTGGTCAAGTGGCTGGTGTGAATGAGGAGGTAGCATGTCTGCTGAGGTTACAGCGGTGGAGCAGGGGAGCAGGAAGAAAGTCCTGATCGTTGAGGATAGCCCGACCCAGGCGCTGCATCTGCAGGCCCTGCTGGAAGAGGTCGGGCTGGAGGTACTGGTGGCCCACGACGGTCAGACAGGCCTGGAGATGGCACGTCATACGCAGCCTGACCTGGTGGTACTTGACGTGCAGATGCCAGGGATGAATGGGTTTCAGGTATGTCAGCAGCTCAAAGAAACGGCCGCCACAGCCGATATCCCCATCATTATGTTCACCCGGCATGATGAGCAAGAGGCGGTGGTGTTAGGCCTGCAGACGGGAGCGGTGGACTACATCCCCAAGGACGCGTTTGCCGATGCGGTGTTGCTGGAGACGTTGCGCCAGATGAAGCTGATTCGCTAGAAAGTGGCCCGGGCCAGGCATGTTGAAGACAAAGGAGCCCATTCGCGTGTTAGTTGTTGATGACTCGCCGGTGGTCCGGCAAATCCTGGTCTCGATGTTGGAGACGGAGCCGGGCTTCCAGGTGGTGGGGCAGGCGCAGGATGGTGAGGAGGCCGTGCGTTTGACCGCGAGCCTGCGGCCCGATGTGATTACGATGGACATTCGTATGCCTCGTATGAACGGGCTGGACGCGATCCGGCATATCATGAGCACGACGCCGACGCCGATCGTCGTGATCGCCGCCAGCATCTACGATTCGGAGCTGAATATCGCCTTCTCTGCCATCGAGGCCGGGGCATTGACGGTGGTTGAGAAGCCGCACGGCATCACGCGCGAAGCATACGAAGCCGCCCGTAGCCAGTTGGTCACCACCATCCGGTTGATGGCTGATGTCCAGGTCGTCACCATCCGCTCGGATCGGCGGCGTCTCCTCCAGGAGCGGTTGGAGCGGGCAGGGACGCCGGTAGCGGTAGGGCTGCCTGTTGATGCCGAGATTATCGCTATGGCTGCCTCCACTGGTGGCCCTGGGGTGCTGCGGCAGATTTTTTCCGCCTTGCCGGGCGATCTGTCCATCCCGATCGTGGTGGTCCAGCACATCACTCCGGGCTTCGCCCAGGGCTTTGCTCGCTGGCTGGATGGCGAGACAGAGCTGAAGGTCTCAGTGGCGAAGGATGGTGAACGGCTCGAACCTGGCCGTGTGCTGATCGCGCCGGATGATATGCACCTGACGGTGGCTCCGGGGGGCATAGCACGGCTGGACCGCTCCGAGCCGATCAGGAACCAACGCCCCTCAGCCACTCGTCTGTTTGAGTCAGTTGCTCGTGTCTACGGGCCGGCCTCGGTAGGCATCGTGTTGACTGGCATGGGCGAGGACGGCGCGGAAGGCCTGGAAGTATTGCATCGCCTGGGTGGTCACGTGATCGCTCAGGATGAGGCCAGTTGTGTGGTGTTTGGCATGCCTAAAGCTGCTATCGAGAGAGGTATCGTGGATCGTGTGATGTCGCCGGACAAAATTGCTTCGGTGCTCAGATATTTCGACGGATGTCATAAATCTCATCGTGGCCCTGGTCGCTCAGGGTAGTCGTACAGGAGTGGCAGAATGACGAGTAGAAAAGCAACTCAAACCCTTTTACCTATCGAGCACGCTGCTCTGGTCTCGATCGGCGATGGCATCGTCATCGGTGATACCGATGGCCGGGTGCTTACGCTCAACCGGGTCGCCGCACGTCTGCTGCATCTGGCTCCGGACGAGGCGGTGGGACGTCCGATCGCCACGCTGTTCGAGCCGTTCTCTGCGCGCGGGCGGGTCACGATTGCCGAGGCGATGAAACGCCTCTATGCTGACCCTTACTCGTATGGACAGGCCAGCAGGCCAGCGGAGATTATCTTCGAGATCGGTGTCCGCTTCATCCAGGCCCAGCTCTCGCCCATCCTCTCCGAGGTGGGGGAATTCATGGGGGTGGTGATCGTTCTGCGCGATATCACCCGCGAGGTCGAGGCTGAGCGTGCCAGGAGCGATTTCGTCTCCAATGTCTCCCACGAACTGCGCCTGCCGTTGACCGCGATCAAGGGTTACTGTGACCTGCTATTGCATGACCTGGCGGGGCAACTGGATGACGAGCATCTCCGCTACCTCCGTATTGTCCAGAGCAATGCTGACCACCTGGTTGCGCTGATCAACGATCTGATGGACATCAGCAGGGTCGAGAGCTACCGTCTGGACCTGGAGATTCAACCGGTACAGTTGGATGCGGTGATTCGTGACGTGGCAGACATGGTGAAGCCGCAGTGTGACCAGAAGGGGCTGCGGTTGACGGTGGATGTGGAGCCGAACGCCGGGCCGGTGCTTGGCGATCGCAACCGCCTGAGCCAGGCTATTTCCAACCTGGTCAGCTACGCCTGTCATCGAACGCCTGAGGGCGGCCATATTACTCTTGCCCTCTCCAGCTCTGATGAGGGGGTTCAGGTCTCCGTCAGCGACACGGCGCCGCGCTTTTCCTCCCAGGATCGGAGCAGAATCTTTCAGCCTTTCTACCGTCCCGAGGACACCATCGTGCGCGACATCCGTGGCACCGGCCTGGAGCTACCGGTCGCCAGGATGCTGGTCGAGATGCACGGCGGACGCATCTGGGCGGCGGAGGGGAAGGATGGAGGCAATACCATCGCTTTTGTCCTTCCGCGTTGCACAGACCTCCCAGGCGAGATTATCTATAAGAAGACCGACGCCTCCGGGCGTCAGTATACTATCCTGGTGGTGGAGGACGATGAGGATATTGCGCAGCTCATTTCACTGCAACTGCGCCGCGAGGGATTCCACGTGCTCACCACAGCCTATGGAGAGGAGGCTGTCTCCCTGGCCCACACGCAAGATGTGGATCTGATTACGCTCGATATGATGCTGCCGGATATCAGCGGTATCGAGGTGCTCCACCGCCTGAAGAGCGACCCGGCCACGGCGGAGATTCCGGTGATCATTGTCTCGGTGCTGCTGCCGGAGCAGACGGGCGAGGCCGGCCAGGAGGCGGCTGACCATATCACCAAACCCTTCGCTTTCGAGAAGCTGATGGAAAGCATCCGGCGCACGCTGGAGGCGAAAAGGGAGCGGCGTATCTCCTCCCGCGTCGGTCGTTGACCTGGGGACGTCCTCACTCTGCCACTCGGAAACGACAACACCGCCCCACCGATAGGGTGGGGCGGTGTCTTTCGCCAGGCCGTTTGTGGATTCGCCTGCAACCGGTGCAGAGCTTACCTCCCGTATGTTCCCATCGCGCCTCGCTCCAGGATGTATATTTCCGTGTCACCGTCTGGGGAAGGGTGGACGATGATCTGGTAGCCGCAGACAGTACTGAGGATTCTCACGTTATCCTCCGCTACCCAGCTTATGCCAAAACGGGCGCCTCGTCTCCATTCAAACCTGATGGGCGCGTGCAGAGGCCGATGCAGGTTCTCGTAGTACGCGATCACCTTTTCCGCAGAGTCGCTGGTACGGTAGTACCATTCATAGCAGTAAGTGGCGGGTAGGGGCATATGGCATATCGTTCCCTCCTCATAGGCGTACAGTACTGCGTTGGGGTAGCGAGGGGGTTTTATCCACCACTGGCCTATGAAGCTCTGTGGCACCCCGAAAAGGGCGGTGATGAAGGTGCAGAAGCAGAGGATGGTGAGTGTGACCAGGGCTACATTCCTTGCCAGAGCGCGCGCCTGTCTGATGCGTATGGTCTTTTCGTTAGCGTACATCGGTGCTCTGCGGGAAGTGACGCTCAGATGACGGTCACTTCAAAAGTGACCGTCATCTATTCGTTCCTCGTGCGTGTAGACGCGAAAGCTGCGCCGCCGCGTATACCCGATCAGCGTGATGCCACACATCTGTGCCAGTTGGATGGACATCGAAGTAGGAGACGTGCGCGAGATAACCACAGGAGTCCCCATACGAGCTGCTTTGCCCACCATTTCTGAACTGATCCGGCCCGTGGTGAGCAAGACGTGGTGGTGGGCAGAGTGGCCTTCTCGCAGGCAGATGCCAGCGAGTTTATCCAGCGTATTGTGGCGGCCAATGTCCTCGGCTGTCCATAACACTTGCTCCCCGTTGGCCAGCGCTGCGGTGTGTATCCCTCCTGTCCGGTTATAGAGGACGGCCTTGTGTATCAACTGTTCCATCAGGTTCACTACCTGTCGCGGGGAAATCCGTAAGTCCGATTCCAGGCGCGGAAGCGCTACAGGTGTGTCCCGGAATGTGATGCCACCAGAGCAACCGGAGGTCATGATGCTCAGGCGGGGCAGCTCGATCTCGCGTTTCAGCCAGACATCTATACAGCCTCTTCTGGCGCTCAGTTCAGCTACGGCTACGTCTTCTCTGCCCTCGATCAGACCCTCGTTGAACAGGAATCCCAGCGCCAGCTCTACGAGTAGCATGGGGGTGCAGGTGAGCCTCGCCAGCGTCTGGCCGTTTACATAGATTGTTACCAGCTCTTCTACGGGCACTGTGCCACGGACGGGCCTTGATTCGGTGTCGTAGTAGCCGGTATAGGTAACGGAGTGGGTGCAGTTATCGGTCATTGTACCTCTGAGGCTAGCCTAGTAGCCTCAGTGCTCTTTCTGCCACGGCCTCGGCCGTGAAACCGAACTCCTTCATCAGCACTTTGTAAGGCGCTGATGCCCCGAAGCGGTTTATTCCTATGACGTCCCCGTGGGGGCCGACGTATTTATGCCATCCTTGTGTGATTCCTGCTTCGATTGCCAGCCGGGCCGATATGGCTGGTGGGAGCACCATATCCCGGTATTCGGCGGGCTGTGCATCGAACAGTTCCCAACTGGGCATGCTCACCACCCGTACTGCGATGCCTTTCTTAGCCAGCAGGTCCCGGGCTCCCAGCGCTACGTGCACTTCGGAGCCGCTGGCGATCAGTATGAGGGAGGGCAGGCCGGAACTGTCGGCCAGGATGTAGGCGCCCCGTGCAACGCTCTGGGCCGCTTCACGTCTGGTCTCGGCCAGTATGGGCAGGCTCTGACGGGTGAGCACTAGTGCGGTCGGGCCGTCACGCCTTTCCAGTGCCACGCGCCATGCCAGAGCGGTTTCGTTAGCGTCGGCGGGCCGGATGATGACCAGATTGGGGATGGCACGCAGTGCCGCCAGATGCTCGACCGGTTGATGGGTGGGGCCGTCCTCACCGATCCACAGGGAGTCATGTGTCCACACATACACGACTGGCAGGTGCATCATCGCTGCCAGCCGTACTGCTGGGCGCATGTAGTCGGAAAAGACGAGAAAGGTGCCGCCGTATGGCCTGATTTCCCCGTGCAGCGCAAGCCCGTTGAGAATCGCTCCCATGGCGTGTTCGCGCACACCGAAACGCAGGTTACGTCCGCCAGGGGTCTCACGCTGGAAATCGGGAGTGCCCTTGAGCAGGGTGTTGTTGGAAGGAGCCAGATCGGCTGAGCCACCTATGAGCGTGGGAAGTGCGCGTGCAATGGCATTCAGTACTTTCCCGGAGGCCTGGCGTGTGGCCAGCGGGCCGTCTTCGGTACTGAAAACCGGGAGCGCCTCCTTCCATCCGTCGGGCAGCTCGCCTGCCCACAGTCTTTCCAGCAGCATGGCTTCCTGCGGGTAGGCCTCCCTGTAACGGTTGAACAGGTTGTTCCATTCTTCCTCGGCCTTCTTTCCCTCTTCGAGGGCGCGTCGGAAAACCTGGAGGGCCTCATCCGGTATGTAAAAGTGTGCGTCAGGAGGCCACCCCAGCTTCTCTTTGGTCAGGCGGACCTCTTCTTCTCCCAGCGGGGCGCCGTGGGCTTCCTCTGAGTCCTGCTTGTTGGGGCTGCCGTAGGCAATGTGGCTGTGACAGACGATGAGGGAAGGGCGTTCCGTTTCGAGCTGGGCCGCACGGATAGCTGCTGTTATCGCGTCCAGGTCGTAAGCGTCCACCTCTTGAACGTGCCAATTATAGGCCCGGAAACGCATGGGGACATCCTCGGTGAAGGTGATGGATGTAGAGCCCTCGATTGAAATCTCATTGTCGTCGTACAGGTAGATCAGCTTGCCCAGTCCCAGGTGACCAGCCAGGCTGGCTGCTTCCTGGCTGACCCCCTCCATCAGATCGCCGTCAGAGACGATGGCGTAAACGTAGTGATCGAAGATAGGGAAGCCAGGGCGGTTGAAGGTAGCGGCCAGGAAACGTTCGGCTATCGCCATCCCTACCCCGTTGGCGAAGCCTTGTCCCAGCGGGCCGGTGGTCGTCTCCACCCCGGGGGTAAGGCCGTATTCTGGATGGCCAGGTGTGCGGCTTCCCCACTGGCGGAAGTTCTTCAGCTCTTCCAGTGGCAGATCGTAGCCGGTGAGGTGGAGCAGGCTGTAGAGCAACATAGAGCCGTGGCCTGCGGAGAGCACAAACCGATCCCGGTTAGGCCAGCGTGGGTTGGCTGGATTGTGCTTCAGGAAACGGGTCCAGAGCACGTAGGCGACGTCTGCCATCCCCATAGGCATCCCGGGGTGTCCGGAGTTGGCTTTCTGCACGCCGTCCATTGCCAGCGTGCGGATAGTGTTGATACAGAGTTGATCCAGTGTAGAGCTCATTCCTTGTCCTTTCCTGAGGAATTTGTCTCGGCTTTGGGCCGGAGCGCTTAGATTGTATAACGAATGGCGGTATTGGCAAGTGGAGATAGAGTGAGGATGGTGAGCGCTGGAACGCCGAAGGCAGCGTGCTATGTCCCGATTCTGCGGGGTCGGTACTGGATCGCTTCGGCCAGATGGGCTGTCTCGATACGCTCGCTCCCGGCCAGGTCGGCGATGGTGCGGGCCAGCTTGAGGATGCGGTGGAATGCTCGTGCGCTCATCTGCAATTGCTGCATCGCGGCTCTTACCAGGCTCCGGCCTGTCTCATCGAGTTTGCATATCTCCCGTACTTCCGTTGGTCCCATATCCGCATTACACATGAGCGGGGTGCCGGCGAAGCGTGCTTGCTGTATCGCCCGTGCCCGCTCCACGCGCTCTCGGATAGCTGCGGAAGGTTCCCCAAGACGGTCGGCGGTCAGTTTGTCGTAATCAACCCGTGGGACCTCGATATGGATATCAATGCGGTCTAATAATGGCCCTGAGATGCGTTTTTGATAACGGCTGATAGTAGCCAGATTGCAGGTACATTCGCGCACCGGATCCCCGTAGTAGCCGCAGGGGCACGGGTTCATTGCCGCGATCAGCATAAAGTTTGCCGGAAATGTTAGCGTGCCGGTGGAGCGGGCGATGGATACCACGTGATCCTCCAGCGGCTGGCGCAGACTCTCCAGCGTGCGGGTGCCGAACTCAGGCAGTTCGTCGAGGAACAATACTCCCCGGTGCGCGAGGCTGATCTCACCCGGGCGCGGCCAGTGGCCGCCGCCGACCAGGCCGGCGTGGCTGATAGTGTGGTGGGGCGCGCGAAAGGGGCGGTGCCTGATGAGCGGGGTATCGGAGGGTAACATACCCGCCACACTGTAAATTTTCGTCACCTCCAGGGCTTCCTCGAAGGTCATAGCGGGGAGGATAGAGGGCACCGAACGGGCCAGCAATGTCTTCCCTGCGCCAGGCGGGCCTATCATCAGCACGTTGTGTCCTCCTGCTGCTGCTACCTCCAATGCTCGTTTAACATGCTCCTGTCCCTTGATCTCCGCAAAGTCGGCGGCGTAAGTGGGAAGGACGGAAGCGGCCGGGTCGCTGCCGGCTTTATATGGCGGGATTGAGCGCAGCCCCTGCAGGTGAGCTGCTAACTGAGCCAGATGCTCGACTGGAATCACTTCCAGCCCCTCGACAAGCGCTGCTTCCGGTGCGTCCACGTGGGGCACAAAGATACGTCGGATGCCTTCCTGAGCGGCCAATGCTGCGATAGGAAGTATGCCGTCCACATGGCGGACGGAGCCGTCCAGTGACAGTTCACCGACGAAGAGCGCTCCCTCAACAGCCTGTGGCCACACCTGTTCTGAGGCGATCAGGATGCCCACAGCGATGGGGAGGTCGTAGGCTGGGCCAGCTTTGCGGATGTCCGCAGGTGCCAGGTTGACGGTAATGCGCTGGCCGGGGAAGAGCAGGCTGGAGTTCTTGATCGCTGCTCTCACTCGCTCGCCGGCCTCCTTGACCGCCACATCGGGCAGGCCGACGATGGTGAGCGAGGGCATTCCCCGTGTGGCGTCCACCTCCACTTCTACCAGCACGCCATCCAGGCCGATCAGGGCGCAACTGGTGACCTTAGCGAGCATCTTGTGCTCCCGGACAGGAAGATAAGACCGTAGCTCCGCGGACTGGGCGGGGCAGGTGTTGCTCAGCCTGAGGCGGGCGATTCTCCGGCCATGGTTTGAAGGGGGAGGCGCAGATAGAATGTGCTACCCTCTTCCCAAACACTCTCCACACGGATGCTTCCTCCCAGCCCCTCGACGTACTCCTTGGTCCAGAAGAGGCCAAAGCCCATTCCCGCCTCCCCTTTAGTAGACCACCGCAGCTCGAAGACCTTGCTCAGGTGCATCGGCTTGATGCCGATTCCCGTGTCTGACACCGTTGCCTCCACATATGGGCCCTGCCCTAAGCGCGTTTCGATCTTGATCTCCCCTCCTTTGCCTTTCTCTCTGATCGCTTCTAGCGCGTTCTTAATCAGCACCCGGAAAGCTTCGATGAGCATGTCCGGCACGGTATTGATTGGCGGCAGGCCATCTGCCAGCACCGCATGGACCACGATCCCTTCCTTTACCCGAATCTCTTCCTCGTCCTGGATCACACGGCTCAGCGCCTTGCGAACGCAGGCGTTGATGTCGGTGGGCATTTCCACTGTGGCCTGCCATGGCTCGTGCAGGCTGTCCAGAATCTTCGTTGCTTCTGCCAGGCGGTCCATAATTTTGTCGCTCAGAGCAAGGATTTGGTCTCTTTGTTCCGGTGGCAGCGAGCGAATCAGGTTGAGGTGTACCTGGAAAGCGCCAATGTGGTTACGCAGTGCATGTACCGAAGCGGCAGCGCTAAAGGCCATTTTGCCGAATATCTGAGCTACCTGTCGTCTCTCCTCGACCTGCCGGTAGAGCCGTGCGTTGCGGATGCCGGCTGCTGCCTGCTGGCCGAAAGCTTTTAACATCTCGATCTCGCCGCCGCTGAACTGCCTGGAGCGGGTGGCTGCAAAGAGATTACCGACGATCTCCCGCCGCACGCTGGCGCCGGAGAATGATTCCATGAAAAACGGCACGGCGATGACTTGCTGGATGCCCAGTGCCTGCTGGATGCCCTTCACGATCGGTTTAGAGGCCAGGGGCGCGATAGGGGTAAACAGATCGAACAGGTCGTTGCTGACGACTATCCCACCGGCCCTGAACGCCCGCACGCTGAGGTTATTCTTATAGGCGTCCAGATAGACAAAGACCCGTGCGATCTCCGGATCCGTGATGCTGACCTGGTGTACCGAGTACTGTGAGACCTCTTGTTCCCACTTGCGAATCTGTTCCTCGGAGGCCAGCGTCGGGTCCACGCGGAAAGCGCGCACAGGCAGCGAGTCATCTGGCTCGTATGTCGCTACCATCGCCCCGGGGTAGCCCAGGTCGAAGACCAGGCCGTCCACGATACGCTGGAGGATCTTCTGCTCATCCTGCATCTGGGCTTGCATCTCGAAGACGATTTCCTGGCTGATCTGAATCTGGATACGTCGTCGCTCGCTTTCGATCGCTGCTGCTGCCTGGCGACCGAACGCGGAAAGGATCAGCTTGTCCTGAGCAGAGATCTCGCCTCGCTTGGCTGCGAACAGGTTGCCCACGACCTCCCGCTCGATCTTCCCGTTCACTCGGCTTTCCAGGAAGAATGGCACTGCGATGACCTGTTGTATGCCCAGCGCATCCTGGATGCCCTTGATCACAGGCCTGGAGGCCGGGGGAGCGACTGGTGTGAACAGATCGTACAGATCGTCGCTGATCACCGGCTTGCCTCCCCTGACCGCGCGTACACTGAGGTTCTGCTTGCATTCCTCCTGGTAAACGTAGACGCGCGCCACGGTTGGGTCGGTGATGCTTATCGGGCGTGGGGTGTATCTGGAGACCTCTTCCTCCCAGTGTCGGATCTGCTCGATGGTAGCCAGGTTGGGGTCCACGTAGAACGCTCTCACAGGCAGCGCATCCCCTTGTTCGTAGGTGGCGACCATAGCTCCAGCGTAGCCAAGCGCTGTGACCACATCGTAGACGATCTGCTGCAAGGTTGCATCCAGCCCGATGACAGCCGCTCTTGTGGCCTCGGCTTCCTCGGCCAGGGCTTCGGCCAGGTGGCGCTCCACCATATTGCGTGCGATGCGCCGTACCAGCCAGGCTATTGGTGGCAGGTTAGCGATCCATCCGATAACGCGGGATTCGGCCAGTCTCCCGATGCTTCTTTTAAGTCTCTCGTTCATGCCTTCTCTCCGTTGCTCCTTCTGTACGGCCTGGGTTTTGCCATCTCTATGACCCCATCCTCAGCGACAGGGTAAGTGTAGCCGCATCGTGGGCACAGGAACGCAGGCCTGTGCAGGTCTGTTTCATCCAGGTGCCCTTTACAGGCCGGGCAGCGCAGGATCTCTGCAAGCGGGCGCACCGACCCTCCCCTGGGCGTCCCGGTCTTTACCGCCCATCCCAGGTCGTAGTCCACCTGCCAGGCCTGGACCTTCACGCTTTCCAGCGGCAGGCTGCGCAGAATGTCTGCGAAACGGTCGCGTGGAAAAGCGCGGCCGGGCAGCAGCCTGGCATCCCGCCCGATACGGTTGGTCACCAGCAACACCCCGCCCGGCCTTAGCACACGTACCAGTTCCGCTAGCACCTCCTGGGGGTTGGGCGTGAATTCCAGTGCTTCCAGACAGGTCACAGCGTCAAAGGTGTCGTCGTCGAAAGGAAGCCGCCTCGCGTCCTGCCAGATGTAGGTCACCCTATCGGCAAACTGGGCTGTCATCCGCACCGCCTCGCGCAGCATACGGCGTGACAGGTCAACCCCGATCACCTGGCCGTCAAAGGCGGGCTGACGCAGCAGAGCGCGTGGTAGACGGCCTGTCCCGGTAGCCACATCGAGTACCAGCGGCTCTACCACCTGGCTTAGCGCCATAGTCATCGGCAGGCCGAGAAACCATTGCTCATCGCCGACATCGAACTGCTTGATACGCTCGTAGATACGTGCTGACCAGTCGTACAGGAGCACTACGATACGTGGCCCCAGGTAGGTGCCTTCCGCGATGATCAATTGCCAGTATAACAGGAGTACCACCAGGGCGAGTAGAGGTACTCCGATGATCAGCCATACCCACACTGTTGTCATAGTTCTTGCACGGCCCAGGCCGCGACCCCCATTGCGGCGGTCAGCCAGGGCCAGGCATACCGCGCGTAGGCCTCGGTCTCTCTTGGCGCAGTGCGCGGCCAGGGTAATAATTGGGGCATGGTTAACAGCAGCAGGACACCTGCTGCCAGAGGATGTCGCAGCACAATCAGGATAGTTGCGGATAAGAGTTGTGCGACGCTGCTTGTCAGCATGCTTGTGCCTGACCTGAGACGCAGTGTGGCAGCCCTTGTGATGGCGAATGCCAGTGCTAGCCCGACGGAGTGGGGTGGGGGAGGGGGAGAGAAGATAGCATGCCCTATGATCCACGGAAGCGCGGTGGTGATGAGCGAGTCCCATTGGTGGGCGGATGTTCCCGTCATACTCAGCTCCATCAGGGCCAGGGCAGCAAGGTTCAGGAATATCGCGTCTGGTCCCAGGAGCAGGCTGAGCACCATGGATAGCACAAGCGCTGTCAGGAGTGCTATGATCGCCAGGCCGTGACTGGGCCATACCGCTTCGCGCCACCATTGCAACAACTGGCCCAGCAGCCTGGAGGCGCGGGCTGCTGGGGATTCAGGGTGAGCATAGGGGGGCAGAGGGAGCGAAGCGTTGGATTCCCAGTGTCGCCAGAGTGCAAGTGAGGCCTTCCAATCGGTGCCGCTCAACACGGCCCATAACGTGCCCCATCCTGCGTTCACCAGGATAAGCAGCAGAGTTAGTTTCAGCCAGTCCCCGCTTTCCCAGTTGTGGACGATGCGCCCGGAAGCGAGTACGCCACACAATGCGGCCCAGCTCGGCTCCGCCCAGTGTCTGAAGCTGGTCAGCCGGTCCGGAGTGGATATTGAAAGACCCTTGTCCATTTCCTGCACGATTATACCACAGGGTGTGCGATTTGTTCAATTACTTCCAGCACAGTACGGGCACAGTTTATCCAGGAGAACCGCTTCACGTTCTCTCGCCCTTTCTCTATCAGACTTTGCCGCACAGTGGAATCCGACAGAAGGCGCAGCATAGCCGAAGCGATGGCCTCTGGGTCAGCCGGGTCTACCAGGATGGCCGCATCCCCTGCTACTTCTGGAAGACTGGAGGTAGTGCTGGTGATGACCGGGCAGTCGCAGGCCTGTGCCTCGAGCACCGGAAGGCCGAAGCCCTCGTACAATGATGGGAACACGAGTGCCAATGCGCCGCGCAGCAAAGCGGTTTTTTCTTCCTTGCGCACATAGCCGGTGAACAGCACGCGTTCTTCCAGGCCAAGTTGTTCGATCTGTGCGAACAGTTCCTTGCAATGCCATCCTTCTTTGCCGGCCAGGACGAGCAGGGTGTCCGGTGGTAGTGAGGCGAAAGCGGCGATCAGGCGGGAGAGGTTTTTGCGCGGGTGGAGAGTGCCCAGGTACAGGAAATACTTTTTGCCTATTCCGTAGCGTGTCCTGACATCTTCTATGGGACAGGCTGAGGTCATCTGGTCATCGAAGCCAGGGTAAGCTACGGTGATCTTTTGGGGTGGTATGTTGTAGTGAGAAATCAGGTCGGCACGGGTGGCCTCCGAATCCGCCAGGATATGGGTGGCAACGTGAGCGTTCCAGAGCGTGGAGAGGCTCAGATACAGCCACTGGCCGCGCGGATGGGTTCTCGGAAAGTGCAGATATCCCAGATCGTGTACGGTAACCAAGGTCAAACGGGGACGCACGGGTGGCAACACGTGGGCTGGCACAAAGAGTAAGTCCGGTGGGTGGAGTGCCATCTCTAACCCCAGCCGCAGATGAGTCCATAGCCGTGGAAACGGTATCACGCGAGTCTCGACGCCTGTGAATAATCCTGGCGGGGGTGGAGTGCGGAAGTAGAGGCGGAAGCGGTATCGGGGGGAGGCTAGCTCCACCAGGGCACGGATGAGACACCGCGAGTAGGTTTCGGTGCCGGTTGGATGGTCAGTTACCGCACGGCTGGCGTCAATCCCGATCAGCATAATGGACTGGCAATGTGAATGTGAATGTTGTTCCTTTTCCTAGCTCGCTCTCCACCGTGATTTCCCCGCCGTGTGCCTCGATGATCTGCTGAGTGATGGTCAGTCCCAGGCCGGTGCCCATGATATGTTTCTCCGTCCCTGGCACGCGGTAGAAACGCTCGAAAATATTGGGCAGCGCCTCCAGCGGTATGCCGGGGCCCCGGTCGCTCACGCTTACGGCGAGTACCCCTTCCTCGTGGCGCACTCTGACTGTGACCTGGCTGCCCTGAGGGCTATACTTCACGGCGTTGCTTAGCAGGTTCAGCAGTGCTTGATGGAGACGCTGGGCATCTCCTATGACAGGGGGCAATCTTTCCGGCGTGTCCAGTGCAATGAGGATGCCCTTCTCATCTGCCTGGGGTTTGATCACGTTGATAGAGAGATGGATGACCGTATTCAGGTCCACCGGGTCGCGGGCCAGTGAGGCACGGCCCGATTGGAGCCGGGCCAGGTCCAGGAAATTGCTTGCCATTTTACTGATCCGCTCTGCCTCGCTGCGGATGATCTCAGCAAACTGAGCACACTGTTCCCGTGAGATAGCTGGGCGTTGCATCAGGTCGGCGTAAGCGATAATCGAGTTGAGCGGTGTGCGCATTTCGTGCACGATTTCGGCGATGAGGTCGGATTGGTGGAAGAGCAGTGCGTTCTGCACCGCGATTGCGGCATGGTTTCCCAGTACGGTGAGCAGCTCGACGTCCTCCTCTGTGAACTCGGCACCATTCCGCTTATTGATCGCCTCCAGCACGCCGATCACGGTGCCCCTCGTGATCATAGGAACAGCCAGGATCGAGCGCGTAGTGAATGAGGAGAGTTTATCTGCCTTGTCAGAGAAGTCGAAGCGTGGGTCGCTGCGGGCATCCGGCACGATCAGAGGCTGGCTATTCTTCACCACCCAGCCGGCTACACTTCCCTCCATTGGCACGATGATGGAATGGATGCCTGGCAGATTGGTGGCTTCCTCAAAGTACAACTGCCCGCTTTTGCGGTCTACCAGCAGGATGGAGCAGGCTTCGGTATCGGTGAGCTCCTGGGCTGCGAGCACGATGCGGTGGAGGAGCGGGCGCAGGTTCAATGTCGAGTTCAGAGCACTGCTGATCTCGATCAGCCGTTCCAGGCGGGCGATACGTTTTTCATAGTCCATCACGTTACCCTCCGGCGCAGGCTTGTGCGATGCGAGGCAAAACCTCGGCTAAGTCCGCATGGATGACCACGTCGGCCAGCTCATCAACGTAGGTGGGAGTCATATTGATCACGACCAGACGGCCATTACGCTCAAGCACCATCAGTGGCAGGTGCGAAGCCGGAGCAACCTCGAGCGATGAGCCGATGACCAGCATCAGGTCTGCCTGGCGGGTATGGAGCAGAGCCGCATTTACGACCTGTATCGGCAACTGTTCGCCGAAGAGAATCACATTTGGCTTCATCACACCGCCGCACCTGCTGCAGCGAGGCACGTCATTGGAGGCCAGAAATACATCCAGCAAGTCCCGCGTGGGCACTACGCGGTAGCAATTGATACAGGTTGCTTCGCGCAGATGTCCGTGGAGTTCCAGCACTTCCCTGGAGCCGGCTTGCTGGTGTAGCGTATCTATGTTCTGGGTGATGATGGCCTTCAGCAGACCTTGGCGTTCCAGCTCTGCCAGTGCCAGATGGCCGGGGTTGGGGCGGGCGGTCAGCAGAGCGCTTGCCAGCGGGCGTATCCAATTGTAGAAAACACGGGGGTCGCGGCGGAAGGATTGGATAGAAGCCACTTCCATCGGGTCATACCGTTCCCACATCCCGCTTCCAGGTGAGCGGAAGTCTGGTATCCCCGAAGGCGTGCTTGTTCCCGCTCCGGTCAGTGCAACTTGATAGCGGGTCTGACGCAGCAGTTTGACGACCAGGGCGATTTTTTCGGCAAGTGCTTCAGCGGTCATAACTGTTAGCGATTCGGTGTGCCTGTCGTGTCGGCTCGGGGAGACGGTAGCGGGTAGCACAGCTTAGCACCATTGCCACAGCCGCTTCCAGGTCTACGCGGTGGCCTACTGATACGAAGACCGGACGCACATTGTCCCGTGTTCTCACTACTGCTCCGATGACCTCGCCTTTATCGTACAGGGGGGTCCAGCTACCCTTACGCTTTTCCGGTGGCGAGTACTCGCCGCACAATCTCGACTTGGCGCACCCTATGGACGGCATATCCAGCAATATACCGATGTGGGTGGCCAATCCCATCCGGCGTGGATGGGCTATTCCCTGGGCGTCGAACATCAGCATATCTGGGCGGATACTCAGGCGCTCCAGGGCGGCCAGCACGGCTGGCCCTTCGCGGAAGGCAAGCAACCCTGGTACATATGGGAAAGAGACCTTTACCTCGGCTGTGGTGGCCTCGAGCAACTCTAGCGAGGGATACGAGAGTAATGCGATGGCCGCTTTGGCCGTTTCGCCCCTGATGCTGACATCTATCCCGGCTATGTTCTCAGGTGCTCTGGTAGGTGGAGCGATGATCAGTGCCCTGCGCAAACGCGTCTGAATGGCCCGTGCTTGTGCCGGTGAAACGTCCCAGGAGTGTGTGGCCGGCATCATGCTAATCATTTCGCCAGATGTTCTGCCAGAGCGCGGATCTGCTGAGCTACCAGGCTGGTGGGGTGCATCTGGACCATCGGTTTGCCCGTTTCGCCGGCCTGGAACGCCGCTTCTGGAGCCGGGGTGATGACAGTGGTGATTTCGTGCTGGAGCAACTTCTCGATAGCATCTTTAGTCAGGGTGGATGAGGATGGAGTTTTGTTAATCAGTGTCAGCACTATGCGGTGCCTGGGAATTCCCAGCGAGACGTTTAGCTCCTCCAGTAGCGGCTGAGCCAGTGCAAGTGACCAGCGGTGGGGCTCTATGCCTACGATGACGACTTCGCAGTGGGGTAGAATGCGGCGGTTGACGTCTCCGAGGCCGACTCCCAGGTCCAGGATAAGGTAATCGGATATAGAGCCCAGATGGCGGACTATAGCTTCGGCCTGATCGGGGAGCAGAGGGAGTGCAGTACCTGGCGGTTTCACCTGGCCGCAGAGCACTGACAGGCCGGACATGTACTCCTGTAGTTGCGATTCGATGGTCTTGCCTTCTATGGTGCTCCCGGCGGACTGCTCCAGTATTTTGGAGAGGCCTACGTTACTTCTCAATCCGAGCTGGAGTGCAACCGTTGCCATACCGGCCTGGAGATCGGCGAGGATGATGCGTTTATCTTTTGCCAGGCTCTGTGCCAATACCACAGCAGTGTTGACGGCCAGTGTCGTGATACCCACTCCTCCTTTGGAGCCCAGGAAGGCAATGATTTTGGCCCTTACCGGTGTGACTTCCTCTGCGCGCTTGCGCTTGGAGCGGGCTAGGACGGCTTCAATGCGGGATGCCAGCTCATCGGGGTGAACTGGCTTGGTCAGGTAGTCATCGGCGCCGACCTGAAATCCGGCTACCTTGTCGTTGACCATGGATTTAGCGGTGAACATAATGATGGGGAGATCAGAGGTGGTCGGGTCAGCCCGGATGCGGCGGCAGACTTCGTAACCGTCCATGTCGGGCATCATTATGTCCAAGATGACCAGGTCTGGATCTCCCGTTTTGACTTTCTCCAGGGCCTGCGTTCCCGATCTGGCGGCAATGATCTCATACCCACGCCGCTGTAGCATCAGGCCGATCAGTTTCAGGCTTTCGATCTCGTCATCCACGACCAGGATTCTCTTTGCCATGGTTGCTCTCTCCCCTTCGGGTGACTATGCGCTTACCATTCTTCGCATAGCTACAGTGGCCTCAGCCTCTATTACTACTGTAGCATAGAATGGGTAAATCAGCAAATTCCGGCTGTCTGGCATGAGTTTGCAAGGCGAACTGCACGGGAAGCCGTGTGGTGGGGTGGGTGAGGAAGGGGCATAATTTGTATAAGTCTTGTCCTTGGGCTATAATCTACCATGCGGGACGGGGCGCGATGGGCGCGACCAGAGCGATCAGAGCGCGGAGTCCACGGTTTTGACCGGTTGGTGTGGGGTGGGGGAGTTGGATGGTCTTCCCAGGCTCTGAGAGGCCGGAAGGCCACCCGCTTTGCGGAGCAGAGAGGAGGCTAACATGGAGCTGAATGTTGATCTGGAGCGGGAGATACCAGTGCTGGATTGGTCGCGGCACCTCTCTGAGCGGGTGGAGTATATGCAAAGCTCTGCCATTCGTGAGTTGCTAAAGCTGACCCAGCAGCAGGGCCTCATCTCCTTTGCTGGTGGGCTGCCGGCGGCGGAATTCTTCCCCTTGCGCGAGATTGAGGAAGCCTGTCGTTATATCGTGCGCCACGAGGGGGCTAAGGCGCTCCAGTATAGCCCTTCCGAGGGACACCCGCCGCTCAGAGAATATCTGGCTACCTCGATGCACAAATATGGGGTGCCCGCTGTCCCGGATAATGTATTGCTGACCAACGGCTCCCAGCAGGCGTTGGACTTGATCGGCAAGCTATTCATTGATCCGGGTGACTACGTTATCACCGAGAGTCCTACCTACCTGGGGGCGATCCAGGCCTGGGTAGCTTACCAGGCTCGCTTCAAGACAGTTGGCATGGACGACGATGGTATGCTGGTTGACGAGATTGAGGAGGCTTACAAGCAGGTTGTGGCCGAGACCGGCAAATCGCCCAAGTTCATCTATGCCCTACCGAATTTTCACAACCCGGCCGGCACAACCATGCCGCTGGAGAGGCGGCAGAGGCTAGCTGAAATTGCTGACAAGCTGGACCTCCCCGTCATCGAGGATGATCCCTACGGCATGCTGCGCTATGAGGGAGAAGACATCACGCCAATCTG
The DNA here is from genome assembly GCA_026418995.1 of Anaerolineae bacterium. GTDB lineage: Bacteria > Chloroflexota > Anaerolineae > B4-G1 > B4-G1 > JAOAAG01. The sequence goes on along the minus strand of JAOAAG010000357.1, from coordinate 8,027 downwards.
CACGTTCATACCTGAGCGGACCATATACCTGGGCACCTTCTCTAAGACGCTCACACCTGGCTTGCGCCTTGGCTGGATTGTGTGTCCTGAAGTGCTCGTCAAGCGTTTCGTCCAAGCGAAGCAGGGCTGTGATCTACACACAGGCACCTTTGTGCAGTACATTGCGGCGGACATTTGTCAGCGAGGCCTGCTCAAGGCCCACGTTAGAAGGCTACGCGAAGCATATAGGGAGCGCCGTGATACCATGCTCGATGCCCTTACAGAATTCTGGCCTGACGGCAGTAGCTGGACCCGTCCCCAGGGAGGTATGTTTCTCTGGGCCAGGGTCCCCGAGCCGATTAACACCGAGGAGTTCCTTAAAGACGCTGTGGCCGAGGGTGTTGCTTATGTTCCAGGTGTGCATTTCTATCCTAATCGCGATGGCGGTTACCATGCGATGCGTCTGAACTTTTCCTATTCTCCGCCGCATCTTATTGTGGAGGGAATTCGTCGCCTGGGGGCAGCTTTGAAGAGAGCGCTGGAGCAGCAGTAGGGGGAGGGGGTTTCGACTTCCGACTAGGAATCTTATGTAAAGTATAGGGTTTATTTGACATAAGTAATTGACATAAGATAACGGAGGCTTTGCCGGACGGGCAAGCCTGGGAATTTGTTGCCTCTAAATTTCAGCCTTGGCTGGTGAATGTGAAAGCTGTTGTGAGTTCAGCAGAATGGTCTGTCAAGTTGAGAGGTCGCTTCAGTGGTCTTCTGATAGGTAGCGTTGTCAGCCTTTGTGTCCTGGCATATGTGGCTGGGTTTGGTGTATGCCTGGTCTTCTGGGGCGAGAGGAGCCGTGCTGAGGATGTTCAGAACAATCCGTTTGTTGTGTTCTGGGAAGCCTGGAAGCATGTAGAACAAAATTTCTATGGCCCGCTTCCCTCCCCTCGTGAGCGTACTTATGGTGCCATCCGTGAGACGCTGAGCACACTTGGTGATCCCTATACCGTGTTCATCGAGCCACAGGCGCGTGCGCAGGAGATAGTCCATCTGCGTGGCTCTTATGGCGACATAGGTGTCACTCTGTGGAGGCGTGAGGATGGCGCCTTGCTGCTTTACCCCTTGCCCGATTCTCCTGCTGCCCGCTCCGGAGTGCTTGACGGAGATATCCTCGTGGCCGTGGATGGTGAGGTTATTTCGGGCACGGTCAGTCTGGACGAGGTACGGACGAGAATACGCGGTGAGGTGGGGACTGCTGTGACGCTTACCATTTCTCGCCCGCCGGCTCCGCTTTTTGACGTCATTGTGCTGCGAGAAGAGGTCCTGATTCCATCGGTGACCTGGCGGGTTATAGACACTGATGGCGTTGCTATTGGTTATCTGCGCATAGAATCCTTTACTGAGAAGACGCAGGGCGAGACCGCTGCCGCTTTACAGGAGCTGACGCAGCGACAGGTCGAGGGGATTATTCTGGACCTGAGGGGCAATTCGGGCGGGCTGGTGGGTGCAGCGGTAGATGTGGTGGGCGAGTTTCTGAAGAGTGGTGTCGTGCTTATCGAGCGGCGCCGTGATGGTGAGCGCTCTGTTGAAGTTCAGGATGACGGTGTAGCTGTGGAGCTGCCCCTGGTTGTACTCGTTAACGGGGGTACGGCCAGTGCTGCTGAGGTGGTTGCAGGAGCGTTACACGAGAACGGACGTGCTTTGTTGATAGGGGAGCGCACTTATGGTAAAGGCTCCATCCAGTTGGTTTACGGTCTCTCCGATGGTTCTGCGCTACATGTCACTACGGCTGTCTGGCTCACGCCTGGTCATCGTCAGATTGATGGCCTGGGTATCACACCGGATGTCCATGTACCCGATGAGGGTGAAAAGGATGAACAGCTTGATTGGGCTGTGGAATGGTTCAATTCCACACTGGATATGGAAAGGTAGGTTGGCATGAATGGTGGGCGTGGTCTGATAAAGTTTGTGCTGGCTTGTGCTACCCTGGTTATCTTGTTAGGCTTTGCTTTCTTTCTAGGTTTTGGCTCTGCCTGCTTGCTGGTTGCAAGTGGTGCGCTGCCTGTTGGGGCGGAGCGACCTGCTGTTCCTGTGCCCTCCCCCACTCCAGGCGAGGAGAGCCTGTTCCCCACGCTCATTCCCACTGTGGCGCCAGTTCCTGCTCCGACAGGTGAGGATGAGGAGACCTTTCAGCTCTTCTGGGAGGTATGGGCGCTGGTACAGGAGAATTTTTACGGTGAATTGCCGGATATGCGCACGGTCACCTATGCCGCGATTCGGGGCATGCTCAGCACACTGGGTGACGAGTATACCGCCTTTATCGAGCCCGAGGCTGCCGCGATCCTGGCGGAGGATGCTACTGGCAAGTTCGAGGGTATCGGTGCTTACGTGAAAATGAGTGAAGAGGGGATTCTGGAGATATCTGAGTTGTTTGAGGGGGGGCCAGCGGAGAGAGCAGGCGTGCGCAAAGGCGACCGCGTCCTTGCTGTGGATGGCGTCTCCATTATCGGCGTCTCGCTGTACGAGGCCATTGGGCGTATTCGTGGGCCTGCTGGCACACCGGTGACGTTGCTCATCGAGCGGGAAGGAGTAGAAAAGCCATTCGAGGTCACGGTAGTCCGGGAATCCCTTGAGATTCCCATCGTTGATGCCGAGATGCGTGATGATGGTATCGGAGTGATCAGGTTGTATGAATTTAGCGCGACGGCAGGAGAGCTGGTGAGCAGGAATGTGGAGGAACTGCTGGACAGGGGAGCTCGGGGCATTGTGTTTGATCTGCGGTCCAACCCTGGTGGCTGGTTGGAGCAGGCGATAAAGGTCAGTGACATTTTCCTCGACGACGGCGTGATTCTCTTTGAGCGGTGGAGCGATGGTAGGGAGCAGGTCTTTGAGGCCAGGCCGGGTGATGTCGGAGAAGAGGTGCCGCTGGTGGTGCTAGTTAACGGAGGTAGCGCCAGCGCTGCTGAGATCGTGGCGGGTGCGCTCCAGGATCACGAACGGGCGGTATTGATCGGGGAACACACTTTTGGCAAGGGGTCCGTGCAGCGTCCGTTTACTCTGCGCGATGGCTCTGAGCTGCGGGTTACTGTTGCTCACTGGTTCACACCTGATAACCGGGCGATTCACAACACAGGGCTCACCCCTGACATCGAGGTGCCCTGGCCCGAGGAGGGTGTAGTGGAAGGAGTAGACCCTCAGCTTGACAGGGCGGTGGGGTATCTGCTTACCGGCAAGTAGGTAGGGCACATGGGAGATATAAAGGTTGTTGCTACTAATCGCAGGGCCGCACACGATTTCTATCTTGAAGATCGTTATGAAGCTGGCTTGGTGCTATGTGGCACGGAAATCAAGTCCATCCGTGCTGGCATGGTCAATCTGAGCGATGGGTATGTTCAGCCCAGGGAGGGGGAGCTGTGGCTGCTCAATGTCCATATTGCCCCTTATGAACCTGCTGGTCGGTATGGCCATGAGGCGCGTCGTCCGCGCAAGCTGTTACTTCACCGCCGGGAGATCAATAAGCTGCTCTCGCGGGTCGTGGAACGGGGGTACACCATTGTGCCTGTGCGGTTGTACCTTAAAGATGGCAAGGCGAAGGTGGAGATTGCGCTGGCCCGAGGCAAGCGCAAGTATGACAAGCGCGAGGCCATTGCCAGAAAGGATACTCAGCGCGAGATTGATCGTGCTCTCAAGGAACGGGAGTGGCGCAAATGAGGCAGATACCGGATCGCTCTCTTGACCTGAGGGAGCTTAAGCTTTACTCCCTGCGCCAGGTGAACTCCTTGCCTCGGGAGCAGATGCTGCTGGTGTACAGCCAGTTGATTCCATCTGAGATACTAGTACAGTTCGGGATTGATTGGACGCTTACGGACAGCGAGGGGCGGCCTCTATATGAGTGTCGGCCGGGGAATTCTTCGGTGGAGCTTTCGCTGCGTCATGTTTGGGACGCCGAGGACCCGGTTCTGTACCTGCAGTTGGCCGATACCTCGCACAATCAGATTGAAGTGGTCATGTTTGTGGTCAACGATCCCTACTCTGATCGCTTCAATATTGACCGTCTCCCGGATGGTACACCAACCTATTTCGGTACCAAGGGGCGCAACATCGAAGAGGAAATAAGGGCGATGCGGGCGGGGTTGGCGCCTGGACAGGTGCGGCGAGGGTTGGGGGTGACGCGCAGGCTTGTGCCTACGCTGGAGCGTTTTGTTGCTGGCCTGCATCACGATATGTTCCTTGTGCGTCCGCTGGCGTACCACAATGCGATTCTTTTCGAGCGGCTAGGGTTCTCTTACGTGACCGGTCTGGGGCGGATGGAATGGATTAATCGGGAATTTGCCCCCGGTGGCTTGCTGTACATGCGTCTGGATGGTTCGACCCCCTTTCGGCATATCGGGATGGCGAGCTGCGTGCGTGGTCGGAGTTGGGCTATTCATGACGGCATTTTGGGAGAGCCCTACGATGGAGTGAGGATGTACAAACGGGTCGGTGTGCATGCGGGAGTGGTCACCTACCCTAACGCGGTGTGGTGAGGTGTGTAGGGGAAGCCCATGTTTCGCATAGCAAATATGGCCATCACCGGATAACCAGCAGGTTGTCCCCAAGGGCCACTCTTGCTATGCGAAGTGAAAGTGGTGGCAACTCTTTTGCTATGCGAAGAAAATGCGCAGAGAAAGATGCCGGCAAGCAGGACGCAAGAGGAGACTGTGTATATAAGCACGGAGAGCCGGGGTCGCCGCTCCCCGGCCCTCACCAAAAGGAGGAGAAGAAGAAAGGTTTTCAGCCAATTATAGATTAGCACAATCTGCAATAGCAGACTTGACTTTCACCCTACGCAAACCCTACGCAAACCCTACGATTGCAATACGGGAAGGATGAAGCTGAACACGCTCCCCACTCCAGGTCTGCTCTCCACCCAGACTCGCCCTCTGTGTCTATCAATTACCGATTTCACCAGAGCCAGGCCTAACCCGCTGCCCGGAATACCCATCGTCTCGTCCGATTCAACGCGATAAAATTTGTCGAATATGTACGGCTGCTCTGCCGGAGGAATGCCTATGCCATTATCGGCCACATGGACAATCACGTGATTCTGGTCCTTCTCCACACTCACCGCGATCCACCCCCCTTCGGCGGTAAACTTGGTCGCATTGCTGAGCAGGTTTTCCACTACCTGGCGTAAACGGTAGGGATTCCCACCAACCGGAGGGATCCCAGAGGGCGGCTCCCACCTCAACTCCTGCTTCCTCTGCTCTATCTGCGGCCGATAACGCTGAATCGCCTCTTCGACAATCTGAACCAAGTCGCAGGGCTGCATTTCCATTTCCAGCCCTGCCTCGAGCATGTCAATATCCAGGAAGGTGTTAAGCAGCGCCGTTATCGTTTCCATGCTGTTGCGAGCGCGCAGGATAAACTCTTGCTGCTGGGCATTCAATGAGCCGGCTTTGGGCAAAAGCTCAATATAACCCTGGATCGTGGTAAGAGGTGTGCGCAGGTCATGCGAGATCGTCGTCACGAACTCGGACTTGATGCGATCCAGTTCCTTCAGATAGGTGATGTCCTGCATCATGAGCACCTGCCCCACCCCAGGCACCGGGGTGATCTGGGCATTGAGCGTGCGACCAGTATTCAATGCTACTTCACAACGCACAGCCCGCTTCGTGCTGTATCCTTCCGAGAACAAGGAATTCAAGACCGGGTGCGGGATGGCAATCTCAACCGGCTTCCCCACGACCTCGGCCTCGACTATGTCCAAAGCATCACAAGCCGCCCGGTTGCACAACAGGACTCGATTCTCATTGTCAACCACTATAATTGCTTCCTGCGCCTCACGCAACACGGTCTCCAGCTTCAGGCGTTCCGCTTCAAGTGCCTCAAAGAGCCGCGCGTTCGCGATGGCAATAGCCGCATAGTCCGCCAGTGCCGAGAGCAGGAACACATCTCGCTCAGAGAAGGACTGCTCCTCCTTGCGATTAATCACTCCTAACACACCGACAACCCCCCGGTCGGGCACGCGTAGAGGAAGATACAAAAGGGTGCGGGCCAGATAGCCGGTGACCACCTTGGCCCGCTCGCCCGTCAGGAAGACCGGGCGCCCGGTCTGAATCACCCGCCCTGCGACACTATCGTCTACACGCATGCGCAGCACGTGAGCAATCTTATCATCCACATTCTTGGCTGCTCGCAGGTAGAGTTCGTTCTCCTCTTCATCGAGCAGCAAAAGCATCCCTTCCTCCGCATCAGCCAGATAAACGGCTGCATCCACCACGCGGTTTAGAACCTGGTTCAGATCTAACAGGGAGGTCACCGAACGCCCTATGGTGTATATCACGTTGAGCTCCTGCAGTTGCTTCTGGAGCTGTCGGTTAACCTCAAGCAATTTCTGGGTCAGTTGATCCCGCTCCTCACGCAACGCGGTGGACGCGAGAACACGCCGAATCGCCTCCTGCATCTCCAGCGGACCAAAGGGTTTGATCACGTAGTCACGGGCTCCAAGCCTGAAGGCCTGTACCACCAGGTCAACTGACTCACGAACGGTGGTGAAGATGATAGGGATATCCACGTTGCGTTCCTTGAGAGCCATCATCACTTCCAGCCCGTTCATCTTCGGCAGTTGCATATCCAGGACGATGAGGTCAGGATTCTCCTCGAGAGCAATCCTCAACCCTTCTTCACCATCCATCGCTGCTAGATGACGGTATCCGTTCGGCTCCAGCACTAATTCGGCTAAAAGCTGTTGCGTCTCAGCACTATCTTCGATGACCAGCACTCGCTCCCGCGCCACGACCGTCCCTCCGTATCCGTTAGTCTTCCGGCACAGGCCGGCAGGTAGCGTGCAAGTAAGCAAAGTCTCCACGTGGAGGAATCAACTCGATGACCTCAACGACTTCAAACCGCTCATCGCCAAGCTGCACGTAGTCACCCACACGCGGTGGGCTATCCATATTGAGGATCGCACCCGGATGGGCTTTGCCGATCACCACGAAACTCACTTTGTAGATCATATCCTCCCCCCGGCAAGCCTTACCTGTAGATTACGGTGACGCAGTTTGAAGGACAGGTCAGTAGCAATATTACGCATTACGATAAAACCGATGGTATGATCCCGCTCAAAAAGCTCCCGAAAGCTCTGGTTGGGAATGGCATACAGTACGGTGTTATCCTGGGCACAGCGCACTGTCGCAGAACGCACGCCGCTGTCCACCAACGCCATCTCGCCAAAGATCTGTCCTTCCCCAAGACAAACTATCGAGCTCAACTGTGGAGCGCCCGGTACGTCAGGAAGCACTCCCCTGCCTACCTCCACTTCAACCAGGCCTCTGCAAACTATGTATATTTTGTCAGAAGGGGCGCCCTCGCTGATAATGACATCCCCCGCATTGCAGGTCACTTCATGACCCAACGCCGCAATGCACTCTATCTGCTCCCGCGAGAGACCCATGAATAGCTCGCTATGCTGAAGCAAGTCTACAACCGACATTTCACCCTCCTAGCAAGCAAAACCCCCACCACACTGTTTCCCAGCAGCAGTGGCCTTATTGTACCACAAAAACCTGGCTTTTGGTAACCTCGCATTCCTCTATGTAGATATCGCTAAGTGGCTACTCTGGCAGACATGTAATCCGCCGCGGTTGAGAGCAAGAACCGGATATTGACATCTGATCTGGCATCCCTCTACGCCGCCAGGCTTAAACACGAAGGTCTGAGGTGGATATCATCCAGAACTGTGGGAAGGATGAAGGAGATTCGGCACGGGATTCAGGGGACAATTCTTTGGATCCCGATCGCCTGTGGTCAGGAGCTACGGCAGGGCGGTAATGCGCCCCAAACTGGAACGATTGTTGGCATCTCACCGGCTCGGGCTAAGAGGGTCACTTCAGATAGGCCCGAACCATCCCGCGCAATCTGGTCGGCAACAGTGGCGCGAGCATGTCCCATTCATCCGGTGCAAACACCTGGAGCGGCAAGAGTGAAATCACGTAAGCAGTCAGCCCCGCCCCCAGCGCCAAAGGGACAGAGATACGAGCTGTAGCCCACACTATTCCGCCCATAACCAGGGC
>JAOAAG010000342.1 GCA_026418995.1 Anaerolineae bacterium | reverse complement strand
AGATGTGTATAAGAGACAGACCTGGACCCGGCGGTAGAATACTCCCTGTGGAACGGGCAGCGGGCGGAGTTCTACCGGGGCGGAGTAGAAGCCTTCAGCCCGACGCCGATGCTGCTTGAGATGCGCCGCTTCCCGGATGGGACGCCGGGCCAGGCCCACTGGGTTCATCTGGACGAGCGGGAGAGTGTGGCGGGGTTGACCAAACACCAGGGCCAGTCCACCCACACCTACCGCTATGATGCCTACGGCCAGGTGTTGCCGGCAAAGGGCAACTTCACCGACCCGCACAACCCCTACACCTTTCTGGGCAAGATTATCGTTAACGTCCATTTGACTTGCACACTTTCCGCTCCACTTTGGCGCTACTGGTGCGCTGTACCCGCCATCTGGTTTGCCAGATCGAGCGCGTCGCGGCGGCAATCCACCTGCTCGGCTGCATCTACAACTTCTGTACTCTCACGACGCCTTGCGGCAGCCGCTGTACCCTGCGCAAGGCCAGGGGAGATCCGACGGCGTGTACAACGCACACTGGCCATGGCAGCCGGTATCACCGATCCTTGCTGGACGGTGCCGGAGTGGTTAACTTTCAAAGTGCTTCCTGCACTGCCTCTGAGGAAGCAGAAGGTGACCACGGTGAAATGCGGCCTCTCAGAAAATCCAGCACAGGTTACGGCTGTATCACGACCAGCGTCCCCAGCGGTGCCCACTCGTAGAGGGTCGCGGCCTCTCTCAAGCCCAGCACAACACAGCCGTAGGAAACCGGCCTCCCCAGAACACCTTCCCATAACCTGGTGCCGTTAGATAGGGTTGGGAGCCCGTGAATCCCGTTGACAAAGTCGGGGGCCGTATAGTAAATGCCCATAAAGTGAGGCATCCACAGGTCCCAACTGGAAGCATATGCTTCCTCTTCCTTGCTCAGGACCTGGAAGACGCCAGGGATGGTGGGGGAGGAAGGGATGCCAGTTGAAGCGGTGAAGTCGAAGACCAGTGCGTCGCCCTGATAAGCGTAAAGACGCTGATCGGAGAGGTCCACCACGATGCGCCGTTCGGTGACGAGCGGCAACGGGAAGAGCACATCGAGCGATGGGATGGTGATATGCTGGCCTGGCTGCAGAGTGCCCTGATCAAGGCCGGGGTTCGCTTCCAGCAGTCGCCAGAGGGGAAAGCCATGCGCATAGGCCACCGACGTTGCTGTATCGCCTGGCTGCACGATATAGGTGCGGGGATAGTGGAGCAAGGCTAGCTTTGCCTGACTCTCCCCGGCCTCGACCGCCTCGCGTATTGCCGCAACACTCCGCTCCACGTTGACACCTATTCCCTCGCCTCCCGTTAAATCTACCCCTTCCAGGTAGGCGCGGACAGCCTCCTCATCCACGGTGACCACCAGTCGGGCGATTGGCTCGTCTTCATTCCCGGTCTGCTCCTCCGAAACCGTCGTGACCAGCCACCGTGCCACGTCCGATGGCTCCACTGATAGAGTCGCAGTGAACCCTGTCAGAGGGTCGTCGGCGATGAGCTGGAAAGGACGTGCCAGCAGGTCCCTTGCCTGCGTCAGTGCCGCGCCTGGCTCACCGACGGGGGGCGGCACCGGCCTGGTCAGCAGGTCCATCACCACCCCCTCCCTGGTGATGCCAATGGCATACGGGAGAGCAGCCAGTGTGGCTTCGAGGTCCAGTTCGCTACCGGCTTTTCCTGCCACCGGTATCACTTCAGTGCCCTGGAAGATGAGCGTGGCGTTCACCGGGGGGATGAAGATTTCAGCGGCCAGCGAATGGAGCGCTTCTCTTGCCTGGAGTGGGTCGGGGACCAGGACGACGGGGGGCAGTGTCCGTCCTGTGATGAGGGTCTGCAATACAGTAAGGCGCTGTTCGATGAACGTGCCACTGCGCCCCACCTGGTAGGCCATACGGGCAGTCGCCTCTGGATCCATCCTGAGTCCCAGATCGGCCCAGGTACGTACCCAGGTGCGTTCCCGGTCACGCAGTATCAGCGGCAGAGCAGCGGGGTCTGGGAGCGCTGTCTGCAGCACCAGGGCAGCCTCCGCAACGGTAAGCCCATCCAGCCTCACTCCCTGGACCTGGACACCAGGATATATGCGGCCACTGTAACGACGGCTATAGACATCCCCGGCCAGGAACATTCCCCCCGCGAGGCCGCATAAGCAGAAGCTTATGACGATGGGAAACCACGCCAACCGCAGCAACAACCGCCGGAGCATCTTCCCCAAGTCCTCTACTCCGCAACCTCCGACCCCGTTCCCACACCCCGAATACCCTAGCTCGACTCCGGCGGACCAGGCGGCTTGATCGCGCCAAAGAATTGCTGGGCCAGTGCCTCACCGGAGTCATAGGTCTTTATTTCACCGAACCGCGCTTCGTACTGCTCCAGATTCTCACTTAAGGCCCGCAGCAGCAACTTCGCATGCATCGGGGTGGTGACGATGCGCGCGTATACCCGCGCCCTGGGCGAGTTGGGCAAAACACGGGCGAAATCAATGATCACCTCTGAAGCCGAATGGGTGATAATCGCCATATTGGAATATACGGCCTCTAAGTCAGGGGGTATCTCGATGTTTATCTGCATTGGTTGCGGTGGTCTGGATGTCATTGGAACTCCTCCTTAGTTCTACTCGCGTTGGCGCCTCACGATAAAACTCAGCCGCTGTGGTCGAGGCGGCGAGGCAGCCAGAAGGGCGAGCCGCTGCGGAGAGGGGGCAGGCCTATCCTGGCGCATCGCCAAACACTATGGCACTATCCTAACCAGTATTGTCCCTTCATTGTCCGCCAGACTACTGTCGCAGTCATTCATACGGAGCAGCAGCCTACCGCTGGACCTGGCGGTGAATATACCACCGTTGCCTATCAGGAACACTTCATTGCCTATATTGCCGATCAATGCACCCTTACGCCCCCCGGGCAAAGGCTCACAGCACCCGGCTCTGCCACAAGTGTAGCTATCGCCATTTCCATCGAACGGCGCCAGTGTGCCCGACCAGTATGTCCACTGTCCCGAGACGTATTCTACCCTGAACTGCTGGCCCTCCCGCAGCATCACACCGCTATCCTGCCACCCTCGATTGGAAAGGACCGTAAACTCTTGCCGGGACCGCTCCCAGCCACGGCATTCCGGCGAGCGGGACGCTGACACCACGGCCGAGCACAACAGTCCACTGCCCACCATTCCGAGTGCTGCTCCAAGCAATGCGACCACTCCAGGTAGCCCAAGGAAGACCTTACTACGGTTGCTCCTGGTCACCACAGCGGCGGTGATTGTGGAGAGCCCCAGGGTCCCCACCCCTATGATCACGATAACAAAACCGATCAGGGCAATAATTATCGTATCCATGCGCATCACCATCTTGTGTAGACTGTGTGAGATAACATACCCAATGCACCGGCTATCCAACACCAGCGACTCGTCGCATCTACGGTGGGCATCGAGTCACGTTGATCGGTAAATATCTCCACCAGGCCGGTCAGGCCAGGCAGTGACCTCAAACCGTTCGACTCCACAGGGGACAGCCGCAGGTACGAAACCGGTTGTGAAAACAGCAGGCTATTACCGCGTGGGTCACCGTTCACCGAGGGCTTCCATTGGTTATCGAACCTGAGAGAGGGAAAGGCCAGGAATGTCCGACACAGATTTTCGGGAAAGAAGCGGATAGAGAATAAGCCATAAGCGCGGGCCCGCTCGGCCAGTTCATCATCCCGCCCTGCATATATCAGCGCGTAGCCACTCTCAAGGGGGTTGCCGAATCTGGGTTCTCCCGGTAGCAGCAAGTGGCCCCAGAAAACAAGCGTCTGGCCCGGCTGAAAGACATTGTACACCTGTCCATCCCAGAGCGCAGAATCATGCACACGCTGCGGGAGAGCGATCTCGCCACGCAGAAGACTTTGCGCTTCCAGGAGCGCCGGGTTTTTGGTGTCATGGCAGGCCATATCCTGAGGGGTCAGGAAGCGCAGGAACAACAGACATGGTACTACAAGAACAAAAGTGACTAACCTTGACCTGTTCACAGCGCCTCCTGCAAGATTGGCGCGACCTTGCTACGCATGATTCCCCGTGCGGCCTGGGAGGCGCTTAAGGCGCTTGCCAGAATGACCATCACTATGATAGCAAAGGTCATGGGCCAGTCCAAGGTCAGCCGGGTAGGAGTATGGCGCATTATGTTATCGCTGACGTAGAACACGTATCCCCGCACCGTGCCAGCCGTCACACCAGAGAGGGCCGCGCTCAGCGTCATCATCACGGCCTCCAGGGCCCAAACGCCCACCAGGTTACGACGCCGCATACCGATGGCTTTGGGCATACCGAAGCCAGCGCACGTACACCGCCACGTACACCACAGCGAAAACGCCGAAGACGCTGGTGATAAGAGCGCACGGTCGGGATGAGCATGAGAATGCGCATAGTGCGCATGGATTGTTCTGTGACGCGGATCTCCTCGGCCGTTGATCTCACCCACACGTCATGCCGGTCGGCGAAAGGGTTGCGCAGGGAGGAGACGATGTGCGTCTCTTCCGCGTCTGCGGTGGTCGTCGCCAGGACACGTGCGATCACCGGTTGCTCACGCTCCATCGGCGAGCAAGTTCCATTGGCGCACATCTCACCGGCGGCCGGATCGTGGGTCAGACGCAAGCAGATGTCCAGCGAGACGAATGCCGGGGAGCGTCCCCAGCGCACGTAGCGCTCATCACGGGAGAAACCAACGAAGCCCGGCAAGCGCTCGGTCAGGCCAACAACACACATATCCACCGCGTGGTCCTGTCCTTCTCCCGGGACGCGCACTTCGCAACTGACAATATAGTCCACTTTAGCGCCTCGTCCACACGAGATGGGGAGCAACAGGGGATATGGTATAAGTGTTATACACCCTGGAGCTTAAATTCACCATCCGGGCAAGAATTCATGCTATGGGAAGCATTTTCTCGTCACCCGGCTATATTATCACAGGAGAAAGCTCCTAACCGGACGGCTGCACAACAATCACAATGCTGCTGGCCTACATCTGGCTAACGCCACCTGTGGCCTGTTGAATTGTAGCACAGGGTGACACCAAGTCAAATAGTGGGCATGTCTCATTTGCCGGAGGCGGGCAGCGCGCCCGGCACGATTGAGCAGTCTTTGAGGCGCTCTCATACCAGGCGTTAACTCCCGTTGTAGGGAGGGCGGCGGAAGCAGGTTGACCCCCAGAGAAATGGAGATCGTTCCTTGAGATAGCGACATCAATGGAGGCAAGACGAGGGTGAGGGCATTCCCTGTGGCGCGAACCTGATGACCACGCTACACGCGCTACAAGGGTTCCTCATCAAAAAAGAGATTGACATGCCGCACACTCGGCACCCGCCCCAGGGCGCGGACGAATTCCTCGCTCCTGTCCTTGTCCTTGAGGTCTACGTAGTACGACAGCTCTAATGTCTCTCCGTCGCCGAACGATTTCATATTGATGAGGGTATGTCGCCTGCAGTATTTCACCAGGATCGGGAGGTACGCAGCCTCTCCTTCCTCCACTGCCGAGAAGACAAACTGCAGGACAAACTCTCGTCTCTGGTAGGCATGATTAGCCTGCGAGAGGATAAAGATCACCGCGCTGACGAGTATCGTGCCCGCTATAGCGATCAGGTAAAGTCCCACCCCGGCAGCCATACCTATCGCCAGAGCAAAGAATATGAACACAATGTCCTGGACGTCCTTGACGGCAGTGCGGAAGCGGATGATGGAGAGGGCTCCGACAAGCCCGAAGGCACGGGCCAGATTGTTACCGATCACCATGATCACGATAGCAGTGATCATAGCCAGGTAGACCAGCGCATTAACGAAGGTGACGGCATATCCTGGCCCCCGATAGACACGCCGGTATAGCAGCGAGATGCCCAGGGCGCATAGCGCGGCAACCCCCACGCTAACAACGACCTGGCCCACGGAATGTAACAGCGTTGCCTGAACCCCGCCCATAGCCATAGCCTCTTTCTAGTTTGTGCTCTTCCTGTGGCACTGAATTTACGGGCCAATAACCCATCTCCCCGTCGAGACTGTCTGCCTGGCCTGGCGTGGTGAGACCGAATATGGGATGGTTCTCCCATACCGGCACGTGCAGCATCCTGTCCATGTAATAGGGACTGCTCGCCGGTTTCTCGGAGAACGCCAGTATCGCACGCCGGGAAAATCTCTGAGGCAGGCCAAGTCTGTCCAGGCAAATCACGTATTTAGAGACGGCGATAGGCTTCAGGTGAAACTGACTGATGGCCGAGCATAACCATGAAGGCACCCCGCCACAGGACTTCACCTCTAAAATGAGATGGCCTGCCAGTGCATACAGCACCCTATCCTCAAGGAAAAGGGCATCCAGAGAAGGGAAGGGTGAGCCGCGCAGATTCTTATCGAACGTGATGCGCAGGAAGCCATTGATCCTGCTCTGGTAGGCCTCGCGCTCGTAAATAACCAGAGCGGTGGGGAGCAGGGGCGCACCGTATAAGTGAAACAAGAAGCGCTTGGCATCCTCCACCGCCTCCGGAAACTCCTCGTCTGCCAGGACATACTGCTCTACGTCGCCGGATGTGAACAGCTCGTGTATATAGGTGTAGGGGACAGGCGCCCTGTGTTTGGTCACGGTTGCCCCGTGCTTCCGTTTGATCTCCAGGAAAACTGTGTCCCCTGTTTTATAGCTGTCATACCCACGGATGCGCAGCTTTCTGCGTGCCAGCAGGCCATCCACTTTATCCTGGTAAAAGTCCAGGTTAGGAGTGTCGAAGTAGATACTACGCACTGTGTACTCGTGTCGCTCTGTGCGGGCAGCGTAGGAGTCCACCTCAACAAAAGGATGGATCAGCGCACGCAGTCGGGGGAGACATTCGTTTGGGACAAGATATTTGTATTCCACGCGCATGTTGCATCACCCCGGCAAGTGACGTCATCTGAATTATAGCAGGTTAACGAGAGGGATGGGGTTAGGGTTGTGTTACGGTTCGGTTACGTCAGAGCTACTCTAGCACATATGGGGCCTGTAGCTCTGGACGCCAACGCGCCTGGCCGCCGAGGTGATACCCTGCAGCTATGGCGGCCCAACCCAAGGGCGGGTATGTGATGGGCAATTGCGTTCAAGCCAGGAAGTCACGCAGCTTACGCCTGTAGCCGGGATGGCGCAATTTGCGCAGTGCTTTGGATTCGATCTGGCGTACCCGCTCGCGGGTGACGCCGAAAGCCTGCCCGACCTCCTCGAGGGTATGGCTCTCCCCATCCTTAAGTCCGAAACGCATCTCCAGCACGGCCCGTTCCCGTTCGGTGAGTGAACTGAGAATAGCGTTGAGCTGCTCTTTAAGCAGTTGGTTGGAGGTCACGTCGTCCGGGGCGGGCATTGTTTCATCCTCAATGAAGTCCCCCAGCTCGCCACTCTCGTCCGAGCCGACGGGCATGTCGAGCGACATGGGCTCCTCCGAAACGCGCATGATACGGCGTGCTTTAGCCGCCGCACGGCGCAGCCGTCGTTCGAGCGTGGGTGACAGCGGTTCGCCTTTGCTTTGTGCATTCAGGATAGCGAGCTTGTCCGCCGGGTCGAGCAGGTCCGCCTCCAGCGCCAGCTCCTCCATCGTAGGCTCCCGTCCCAATACCTGCGCCAGCTCGCGCTGGATGCGAAGCATCCGGTTGATCGTGTCCACCATATGGACGGGGATGCGGATCGTCCGGGCCTGGTCAGCGATGGCGCGGCTGATCGCCTGCCGGATCCACCAGGTGGCGTAAGTGGAGAACTTGAATCCCCTGGTGTGGTCGAACTTCTGGGTCGCCCGGAGCAGGCCGATGTTGCCTTCCTGGATCAGGTCCAGGAACGAGATACCACGTCCGACATAGTGCTTGGCGACGTTCACGACCAGACGCAGGTTGGCCCGCGCCAGCAGTTGTCGGGCCTCCTCGCTATGTACTTCGAGCGTGCTCCACAATGCCTCAATCGCCCGGTCATCGCCAGGCTGGAGCAGAGAGGTCACCTTGGAGACGGGTGGCAAGCGCTGCTGGGCACGCCATTCTGCCGCGATCAGGTCCAGCACGGGATCGGGGAGCAGATAGAGGACGATGAGCATATCAAACAGGGGGTTGGTCAGAGCTGTCCAGCAACTGTTCCCCATATCCTCCGCCTCACTCCAGCCCGTCTGTGCCAGGAAATTGTGCAGATAGGAAGGGGCAGAGGGGAGAAGCTCACGACGGATAGTCCGCGCCTCCTCAGTGAGTGCGAGCAGGTCCGGCGGAGCCAGGTTCATACGGCCACAGCTCTCTTTCACGGCTTCCCAGGCTCTACCCAACGCCTCGTGCAGCGCGGCAATGATCTCGCTCACCGTCGCTTCCCGACCGTAGCTTCTACTGAGATCGGAACGGAGATTGACCAGATAGACGCTTGCTTCCCGCTTGGTGGCCAGCCACATTTCCTGGTGTGGCTCCAGCAGCGGTACCCGCCCGATCTCGCGCAGGTACATCCGTACCGGGTCGTCCGCTGTAACGAACGGTGCTTCGTCGAGGATGTCCGTGAGGTCTTCTTCTTCGATCTCTTCTAGCTCGGCGATGGATGGTTCATCTACCTGGTCGAAGTAGGAAAAATCCTCTTCTTCCTCCTCATCTTCCTCAGAGAACAGGGGATCCATCTCCGAAAGCAGCTCGTTTTCCTCGTCCAGCGAGTGAAGGCGTCTGAAACGGCCGGTAGCTCTGTTCATGTCCGGCTCCTCGGTGGTTCTCGCTCTTGGTCTGCGTCGGGATTTCTCTTCCATCGGCATCTGGCCGTGTTTAACCATATCTGGCCGTCCAGTTCCATCGCTGCGCCAGCGCCCGCTGGGTACGCCGGAGCGCCTCGGTATGGGCCAGTTGAGCCCGGTCGTACTGTTTGGCCCGCACATCCCCAGCCTGTTGGGCTTCCATCCTGAGGGCCTGGAGTTCCTGTCCCCACCGCTCGAGGTTCCTTTTCCTCAGCCTCAGCAAGGTCAGGACGGCGTCACGGACCAACTGTTCCTCGGCAAGGGCAGATATGTCGGGCTGGAGCAGCTCCGCAAGGTGAGTATGCAGATCGGCCGGCAGGTGAATGCGCAACGTTTCCAGCAGCTCAGAAGAAGCCGTGCTCACCAGCTCCTCCCAGGCTCCGAAAATGGCCCTGTAGCCGACGTTCTGGAAGTCACTCTCCTTGACGATGTCCACCTGCTGCTCCACAAGAATCTCGTTCACCTGGGGTAGGAGGCCAGGCCTCTGCAGCAGAAGTGAAAGCAGGTGGCCCTCCAGATCGGCCTCGCCCGGCTCCTGTTCAACGGCTGTTCTGGTGGCTTCCGGTTGTTTCTGGGGCGTCTTTCGAGAGGCCTCAGCCAGGCGAGCGTGCACGGCACGCACGTCTATACGCAGGGCACGTGCCACTTTCTGGACATAATCCTCCCGCTCGACCGGATTGGCGACGGCGCGCAGGATCGGCACCAGGGTATCCACCAGACGTGCTTTGGCCTTGGTGTCGCCCGGGTCAACCTCTTCCAATAAGACCTGCAGGTAGAAATCTACTACCGGGATCGCCTCTTTGAGCAGCTCGGCCCATTGTTGGGGGGACTCCCTGATCAGTGCGTCGGGGTCTTTGCCAGAGGGAAGGCAGAGGATGCGGATTTCGGCCCCCAGCCTGGATTCGTACCCGACCAGGCCTCGCGGGTCGAAGACCGGCTCCCATGCCTGCGCCATCACCTCGCGCGCCACCTCGATGCCGCGCAGCGTTGCTCTGACGCCAGCCGCGTCAGGGTCGAGCGCAAGCACCAGCCGCCGCGTGTAGCGCTGGAGTTGACGTAGTTGCGCCTCGGTGAGAGCGGTGCCCATCTGGGCTACGACGTTGGCGAAGCCTGCTTGATGGGCCTGCATCACGTCCATATAGCCCTCGACGATGACCGCGTATTCCTCGCGCCGGATCGCAGGCCCTGCCAGGTCAAGCCCGAAGAGCACCTGGCTTTTGTCGAAAAGGGGTGTTTGAGGGGAGTTGATGTACTTGGGCGTGCCGTGTGGGTCCAGCGTCCTGGCGCCAAACCCGATTACATGGCCCTGTCTGTCGCGGATGGGGATCATCAGGCGCTCGCGGAAACGGTCGTAGGTGCCGCCATCCTCGCGCTGGACCAGAAGGCCAGCCTTCAACAGCTCCTCCACCGAATATCCCTGCTCGGTCAAATAGTTGCGCACGTTGTCCCACCCGGCCAGGCTATAGCCCAGCATAAAGCGTTCCACCGTCTCGCTGGAGAGTCCCCGCCTGGCTACGTAGGCACGGGCCTCTCGAGCCTCGGGGGCATGGAGTAGCAGACGGTGATAATAGCGGGCTGCGGTGTCCAGCAAGGCGCGCAGTCGCTCGGTCTCCTCCTGTATGCGAGCCTGCGCTGGCGTGCGGGGATGCAGTTCCACGCCGGCCCTGCGCGCCAACTCCTCCAGCGCCGTGCGGAAATCCCACCCCTCCCGCTTCATCACAAAGGTGAAGATATCGCCCCCTTCGCCACACGCGCCAAAGCAATGCCAGCGCTGGCTGTCCGGGAAGACCACAAACGAAGGCGTCTTCTCGGAATGGAAGGGACAGAGCGCCTTGTAGTTCCGCCCCGCCTTTTGCAGCGGGAGGTAGGAGGATATGAGTTCGACAATGTCGAGACGGTTTTTGATCTCGTCAATCGCGCTCACTGGAATCGCCCCGCTGGCAAAATACCGAACCGGCTGCACACTGCGGAGTCTGCTTCCATCAGCAGTTATGCCGCTTATATATTGTACCCATCTCGGCCATTCATGCAAACGGCTTCCGAGAGGCCTATGAAGCAATACACCGCTGAGCCTGGGAGGTGAGAGGCTCGCTTCCGCAGCAGGTGACCTTTTCTATCTATTGTGATATAATAATACCGGGCAATGGGCGGGATGAGGAAGTGCGGGGCACAGTCACCCCAGGCTGAGGCAGGAGCGAGAATTGAAATACCGGTGCCGTGATTGCCCAAAACCAATCCGTGACCGTTGTATCCAGGAAAGCGGCGAATCCCCCAGCGTCAAAACGATGGTCAGCCGCGCGTTTGATGCCGGAACGGACACGGAGTGGATGTGGGATAGGCTACAGATGAGTTGCCTGCGGGCACGTCAGGATCAGCAGAAGCCAGGAGTCCAGCGCCGTTCCCTGCTGAGTCAGCGTTTGCAGGAAGCGCAAAAGCGCGCTGAGATAGCAGGTGAAAGGGCCGCGCCGTCGTCACCTCCGTCTCCGCCTGTCCCTGGCAAGCTGCCCGATGTGCAGCCCCCCGCGGCAACCAGAATGCCACCGCGCTATGGCCTGATCCTCCAGAGCAGCCGACACCGGGTCGCGCTTCCGCCTGAGGGAGAGATCATCCTGGGACGCTTTGACCTGGCCACGCGCATGTCCCCGGACGTAGACCTCACCTACGACGATCGGGGGAGTTATGCCATCTCGCGCCGACACGCTCGCATCATTGGCTTCGGCGGTCAGCACGAGATCGAAGACCTGGGCAGCACTAATGGCACCTTTGTCAATGGGATGCGCCTAGGCCTCGGACAGAGGATCAGGTTGAGACTGGGGGATCGCATCGCCCTGGGTAATTGCGAATTCGCCTATGCGCTCCTGCCGGATATGCTCACGCTTTCCGGGGTACTGCCCCAGGCCTACCTGTGGGTCGCCTTCACCGGTCAGCGCTTTCCTCTCCCCTCGAGCGGGGAAATCGTCGTAGGGCGAGGGGATCCGGTGGTAGGGCTTTTCCCTGACATAGACCTGGGCACCATCCGGGAGGTCGCGCGCGTGGTGGCCCGCAGACACATCAGGATTATCGCCAGAGAAGGCCGCCACTACGTGCAGGACCTGGGCAGTGCCGACGGCACCAGACTGAACGGGGTGCGTATCTCAATGGAGCATCTGCACCTGCTGAATCCGGGTGACCATCTGTGGCTGGGGGGATGTGTGCTGGCTTATGATGTGGAAGAGGAAACGCTCAAACAGAAAATTGACCACCTGTCCAATTAGACGGTAAGAGGTCTCGCGATGTCACACAACGGCGCGGAGGTAAATCATACGATTATCTGGAAACCGGACGGTAAGGAGATGGTCTATATCCCTGCCGGGAGCTTCCTGATGGGGAGCGATGAGAGCCGCGAGAATGAGCGTCCGGCTCATACCGTCTATGTAGCGGCTTTCTATATTGACCGGTATCCGGTGACCAATGAGGAGTACAAACGCTTCGTAGACGCCACAGGGTACCCTGTTCCTTACTACGAAGTGGATTGGGCCAATCTGGAGGAGTATAACTGGGATCCGGAGACCAGGACTCCCCCGCCGGGCAAGGAAAGGCATCCGGTGGTGCTGGTGCGCTGGGAGGATGCGCAGGCTTATGCAGCCTGGGCCGGCAAACGGTTGCCTACGGAAGCGGAGTGGGAGCGGGCTGCACGTGGCACTGATGGCCGCCGCTGGCCCTGGGGAAACGAGTTCCTCCTTGGCCGTTGCAACACCAGAGAAACGGGCATCAATGGCACGACAGCGGTGGACCAGTACTCGCCCCAGGGCGATAGCCCCGCAGGTGTCGCCGATATGGTGGGCAACGTATGGGAATGGACCAGCAGCCTCTTCCGCCCCTACCCCTATGATCCCAACGATGGCCGTGAAAGCCTCACGGCCGGGGGATGGAGAGTCCTGCGTGGAGGCTCCTGGCTCAACGATCTGGATCGCGCACGCTGCACCGCCCGCCTTGACGGCGATTTCCTCTTCTTCAGCAACGTCGGTTTCCGCTGCGCTATCTCGGCTAGCGAAGTGAGACTCATCGGGGAGAATAAATCATACCCCAGCGCTTGAGAGGTGCGCAATCAAGGTACCTGAACCGACTGGACCACCCCAGGAACGTGCCTTCCTGGTAGGAATAGATTGGCATCCCGACGGCGACTGGCCGGTGGAGGAATCCCTGGCCGAACTGGCCCAACTGGCCCGCACTGCCGGTCTCGTGGTCGTAGGGCAGACTGTACAGCGGCTGGAGCACCCTAATCCGGCGACTTTTATTGGTCCGGGGAAAGTAGAAGAAGTAGCTCAACAGGTTGTGGAGCGAGCCGCTAACGTGGTCATCTTTGATGAGGAGCTCTCCCCCCGTCACCAGCGCGAGCTGGAGAAGGCGCTGGGAGACGAAGTCAAGATCCTCGACCGTACCTCACTGATCCTCGACATCTTTGCCCAGCATGCACGTACTCGTGAGGGGGCTCTTCAGGTTGAGCTGGCGCAGTACGAATATCGGCTGCCCCGCCTCACCCGCGCCTGGACCCACCTGGCACGTCAGGCTGGCGGCCGGGCTGGTGGCAGCACTGGTGGCGTCGGCGTGCGCGGCCCGGGCGAGACGCAACTGGAGACCGACCGTCAGGTAATCAGGAGACGCATCACCCAGCTCAAGCGTGAGCTCGAAGAAGTGCGAGCCCACCGCGGACGCTACCGTGAACGACGCCGCAGAGCAGGCATCCCGACTGTCGCCATCGTCGGGTACACCAACGCCGGCAAGTCCACGCTGCTTAACACCCTCGCCGGCGCCGAGGTGACCGTCGCGGATATGCTCTTCGCTACCCTCGACCCGACCACCCGCCGGGTATCGCTGCCGGGTGGCGGAGTAGCCCTTTTCACTGACACCGTTGGCTTCATCCAGAAATTGCCTACCCACCTGATAGCAGCCTTCCGTGCTACGCTGGAGGAAGTTGCCGAAGCCGATTTGCTGATCCATGTACTGGATGTCACGCACCCGCAGGCAGAGCGACAGGCCAGGGTAGTAGAAGAGACGTTAGAGGACATCGGTGCCGCCGACAGGCCTGTCATCCTGGCCCTGAACAAGATTGACCGGCTATCCAGGCCGGAACAGGCGGCTATGCTGGCGGCAAAGCTGGCCGGTACGCTGATCACGCCCGCAGCACACGTGGTGCCCATCTCCGCACTGACCGGCGCCGGGATGGACAGGCTTTTGGCCTGTGTCGAGAAAAGTTTAGAGGCTCAGATGGTCTGGGTGGATGTAGTGATACCCTACCACGCCGGTGAACTGGTGAATATGTTTCACCGGCGGGGCATCATCGAGCGGGAAGAACACACAGAGGAAGGCACTCACATCACCGGTTACCTCCCCCATATGCTCACGGGCCCATTGCGGGCCTTTAGAGCTGGCAAACGCGCAGCAGGGAAGAGAGCCTGAGCGCCCGGTTGCTCCAGAGGCTATCTCAAAACAGCCCTGTATTGCAGGCGGCCACCCGGCGATACGTCGGTATGGAAGCGCCTTTAGCAACCGCAGAGGGCGCTAAGAGCGCAAAGGCTACTTCAAATATACAAGAATACGATAACTTGACGACATGGTAGAGCGGGTATATAATGTGATCCAGATTTGTCGTAAGAGGTCTCGCTCCCCTGCCTGTAGCAGCTAGGGAGTGGTGGATGTTTCCCTCCCAGAGGTTATGCCAGCTTCTGGCTCGCAGTCTATGCTTCTTGGAGCCTCTGCCCCTCCAAGGTACAGGTTAGCAGGAGATCGCTTGCGAAAGGAGGTGATAGCCGCCCCACTGTGCCTCTGCGCTTTCATCACTTTCCCCCTGTCAACCCTCATATCGGATTAAGAGTTAGGAGGTCACTATGAGTCCCAGATGTATATGGCGTTGGTCTGCACTGTTTGTGGTGCTGACGATAGTTGCCGGTATGCTGGCAGTCACGGTGAATGCCCAGCCGGCACCCGAAGATCGCGAACAAGGGAATGTTGCCATTCCTCCTCAGCAACCTCCGCCCCCCGGGCCGGAGGTTAGCCCTCAGGTGGTTACCGCTGCCGATGCCGCAATGAAAAAACTTGCCCCCGAGCTGCGTGAACCTGCTCAAGCCCCCACCGGCCGTGCCATCCTGGTGAGCGTCCTGATGGCCAGAGATGTGGACCTTGGCAGCGTGATGGAGCGTGTGGTTTACTCCAGACCCTTCAACGGCGTCCGCTGGGCAACGGGCAAGGTGGTGGACACCAATCTCAAGAAACTGGCAGGTATCCCTGGTGTGATCTCGGTGATCTCCACCGAAACTTATCAGCCGGTGCCTGCGCCGGGGGAGGAGGATTTTAAGCAAGCACGCTCTAAGCTCACAGCCGATGAGATACGAGGAATCCTCCGTCACGGAGGGAAAGAGCTGCTCCGCCAGAAGCTCCAGGAGCGGCTTCCGGCCCTGCCGGGTAAGAGAGGTGCGGCTCCTTCTACCCTGCCTGGTGGTGGATTCACGCCCTCCACGGTCAAGGTCAGAGATGTCCATGGCGCCTCCGCTGCCCACACCAAGGGCTATACCGGCACGGGAGTGATCGCTGCGGTGGTGGACTCGGGTGTGGACTTCGGCCATCCCGACCTCCAGGGCACCCAGGCCCGCATTCCCTCCGGCCCCTACGCCGGGTGGCCTTTCGCCTACAACACCCTCTCGGGCATCTATTATGCGCTCTTCGAACTGACCATCGGGCCGGATAATTACTGGGATGTGGCTGGCTATACCTGGTATGCCCATACCCTGCCGGTGGAGGATCCTACCTGCAACGGCACTACCTGTGTGGCCAACCTGAAGATTGACTTTGGGGCCGAGGTGGGCTGGCCCTGGCAGACAGTGATTCTACCTTTTGTCTGGCCCGACACTTCTCAGAGCGGCCGGTACTATTACACGGTGCATCCTGATAGCACCCACTTGCTCGCTGGCAACAGCCTCGAACTGGGCTACGCGGCAACCGACGTTGCCCCCGCCGCCGTCATCGTGGCCGACGAGACCGCCGCCGGGGTCTACGACACAGTCTACGTGGACGTGGACTTTGACCAGGACCTCACCGACGAGAAGCCCATGCGCAAGGGGGACGAACTGGCAGGTGCGGACCTCTACGACGCAGCGGGCGATCCCGGACAAGATGGCATCTGGGACCTTTCGGCGGGCATTTTGACCTGGATCGCCGATGGCAACAACCCACCGCCAGGTGTCTCTGCCCTCTATGAGGGGGGCGGGGGGCCTGAGGCCGGACGCCTCATCTCCTTCGTGGGCGATGAGGATAGCCACGGCACCAACTGCGCTGGCGACATCGCCGCTCAGGGTGTCATCACCGATCCTGAGTGGGTTGGACCTATCAACCCGCTCTTTGCCGGTGGCGAGAATGTCGGAGGCGTTGGTGG
>JAOAAG010000256.1 GCA_026418995.1 Anaerolineae bacterium | reverse complement strand
AGATGTGTATAAGAGACAGGTTCACGCTCGGATTGTATGTCTTGTCCACGTTCCCTACCCGCACTATAAACGAGGGATTGAGTTCTGCGTAGTCTATGCTCGTCGTGCTCCCAAACACGGGCTGCGTGTACATCGTGGACGGCACCTTAGTCAAATCATCATGCCGGAACCCCCCAATGTCCCCCAGTGCGCTGTACAGGTTCGCTCCCGACGGTGGGCTGATCAGGTCCAGCACTGCCGTCTCCTCGATCCCCTGCGCCATTACTTTGATGTTGATCGTACCGCCTCGATCCCAGGCCGTGAGGTTCTCACAGCCATAGATCGTGGCGCCTGTACCGTACATCATCCGGTCAGAGTTGAACGGGTCTATCTCGATGTCGCCGATCATCCACCCCAGTTTGATGGCGGGAACCGGATCAACCGGAGCGGTATTGCCGAAATTTAGCCAGGGTGCAGCCGAGGCGTCTATAGTGTAATACAGCGTGCGGCTAGGGTACCCTGCCCATTCCCAGATGCGCTTCCAGGTCGCACCACCGTCGGTGCTACGGAAGATAATCGCATCCGGCCACCACGAGTTCAGGCTCGTCACCATGATCGTGTTTGGATTCTGGGCATCCACCGCCAGTCCACCATACCCATAGTAATTATCGCTGCTCTCCGACGGTACTGGGCTGATCCGCGTCCAGACCCCTGTCGCTGTATCATACTTCCACACGTCGCCCTTATCGCCATCATACGGCCCCTGGGTGTTGCTATAGGTGATGTAGAGAATCCCGTTAGAGGCTAGCACGCCGTGATGCGGCAAAAAGCCTGTCGGCTGTCCTGGCACCGCAGACCACGTATTCCCTCCGTCCGTGCTCCGATAAATGCTTGTCCCTAAATCCGCCACACCAACATAAATCGTCTGTGTCGCATTCCCAGGCGTACCGGTACGTGGATCGAAGACAATCCACACTACCCCCGGCCTGTCTCCAAGATACGGATCACCAGGCTGCTGGACATACGTCCCCGGATTGGGGAAACTCGTCACCTTGCTCCATGTCACTCCATAATCCGTACTCCGCCACAGACCATTCCCGCTTCGGGCACCAAGATACAGAATACTGTTCCTGTTCGGATCAATCGCTAAACGTTCCCCCATATTTCGACCGGGCATGTTCCCTCCCACTTTGAAGGGAAGATCGGTGCGCTGGAACGTGTTGCCCCTGTCGGTCGAGCGAAGGATGGCCCCGTTCGTAGGCGCCCAATCGTTGGTATACGTGCCCACAAGCAGGTAGAGACGATTGGGGTCCACCGGATCCGTCGCAATGCTCTCAACACCCGTCCAGTTCCAGTCATCGTGGGGAATCCAGGCCAGCAACTGCACCCATCGCTTGGTGCTGGGGTCCCAGCGATAGGCGCCGCCGATGTCGGTGCGGGCATAGATCAGATCCCTCTCCTTAGTGTTGAAGATAATGCCCGGTACGTAACCACCACCGACGATCTCGACGTTGCGCCAGGTATAGGATTGTGTAGCGACTTGTGCCTGCACGGTGGCCTTGGGCGCCAGCACAATGAGGGCTCCTACCAGCCCACCTAGTAGACAAATTGTAACCACCCGATGCATTGCTCTTGTCATTGTTTTCATCGCATTTCTCCTCATATAGTTGTTTTCCGGTACAAAACGCCGAGCGCTACTGGCTCTGGCAGGCAGTGCCGTTCAGCGCGAATGATGTTGGCCTTGCGTTTATCCCGCTGTAGGTGAGGTTGAACCCAAAACCCACCGTCCCCCCATTCGCCGGGATCGTCGCATTGTAATCCACATTCCTCGCCGTCACCGACGCCCCACTCTGCGTGTACGTCGCATTCCACATGTTCGTGATCTGCTGATTGCCGGGGAACGTCCACGCCAGCGTCCAGCCGTTGATCGCTGTTGTCCCATTGTTCCGAATGGTCACGTTCACCGTCGCACCCGTCCCCCAGTCGTTCTGAATCGCATACGTCACCGCACAACCACTCGCTGCAGCCGTCGGTGTGGCCGTGGGCGTCCGCGTCGGCGTTGCCGTGGCACCCGGCGTCGGCGTGGGCGTAGGCGTGCGCGTCGGCGTGGCCGTTGGTGCTGGCGTCGGGGTCGCCGTCGGTGTCACCGTGCCACCACACACCGCCCCATTGAGCGTGAACGACGTCGGCTTCGCATTCGTCCCACTATAGGTCATATTGAAGCCAAAACCCGCTGTCCCACCGTTCGCTGGTATCGTCGCATTGTAATCCACATTCCGCACCGTCACCGATGCCCCGCTCTGTGTGTACGTCCCACCCCATATGTTCGTGATCTGCTGATTGCCGGGGAACGTCCACGCCAGCGTCCAGCCATTGATCGCCGACGAACCGTTATTGCGGATCGTCACGTTCACCGTCGCGCCAGTGCCCCAGTCGTTGGCGATCACATAATCCACCGCGCAGGTCCCTGTACCCCCGCCCGGCGTCGGCGTGGGCGTGGCCGTTGCACCCGGCGTCGGGGTGAGGGTCGGCGTCGGTGTCGGGCCCGTAGTTGGTGTGGGGGTACGGGTTGGCGTGGCAGTGGGCGTTGGCGTGCGCGTGGGCGTGGCTGTGGGCCCCGGCGTAGGGGTACGAGTGGGCGTAGGCGTTGCCGTTCCGTAACTCAGGCCAAAGCCGAACGGGAACAACGGGTCGTATGTGGCATCCCCTCTATTGATGGGGACCTGAGAGGCTGAGCGCGGCCATGAGAAGGTCAGTTTGCCCGTAAAATTATAGTCCCCAAACAGCACGTCGGCCACGCCCTGGCCCTCTGTCCCCGGCAGCCAGGCCGCGACCAGCGCATTCATCCTTGAGAGCCGCGTCTCAGGGATGATCATGGGACGCCCGGTGACCAGCACAACGACGACCGGCACTCCCGCCGAGACGGCGGCATCCATCGCACTGAGGTTCGGAACCTCCGACAAGGTGCTCAGGTCGCCGTATCCCTCGGCGTATGGCGTCTCGCCGACAACCACGATGGCGACGCTGCAACTGCTGTCAATGGTCGTGGCGACTGTGCCCGAGGCCGTATTGCGGATTCCCTGGAGGATTGTTGTGCCGGTTGTGATGTTGCCGCTGCGTCCCTGCCAGGTGATCGTCCAGCCGCCACATTGGTTGCCCAGGTCATTGGCGTTATTGCCCACCACGCAAATCCTGGGCAGGCTCTTGGAGAGCGGCAAGATGCCATCGTTCTTGAGCAGTACCAGCGATTTGCGTACAGCCTCTCGCGCCACGGCGCGGTGCTCTGCCGAGCCGACGCTGGCTAACAGGCTCTGGTCGGCATAGGGATTTTCAAACAGCCCCAGTTCGAACTTTTTGGTCAGAATCCGCCTCACGGCATCGTCAATCCGTGCCTGGGTAATCCTGCCCGCATTGACCTCGTTCCGCAGTGTGCTGATAAAGGTCTTGTAATCATTCGGCACCATGACCATGTCAATCCCGGCATTGATCGCCGTGCGCACGTCGCTGGCATAGTCGCCTGGCAACTGGTCAATCCCTCCCCAATCGGACACGACAATGCCCTTGAAGCCCAGTTCTCCTTTAAGGACATCGTTGATCAGGTAACTGTGGCCGTGCATTTTCTGGCCGTTCCAACTGCTATACGAGATCATGATGGCCCCAACGCCGCGGTTGATGGCGTCAACGTAAGGAGCGAGATGAAGACGACGTAATTCGCTCTCAGAGCACTGGGTGTCGCCCTGATCCACCCCACCAGTCGTACCGCCGTCACCCACATAATGCTTGGCCGTAGCCAGAACACCGGCCCCCTGCAGGCCGTCAATGTAGGTGACCATCGCCGGATGAACGGAGGGGTCTTCCCCGTAACTCTCATAGGTGCGGCCCCAGCGCTCGTCACGTGCGACGGCCACGCAGGGGGCAAAGTTCCAATGGATGCCGGTAGCGCGCATCTCTTTGGCAGTGATCTCACCTATGCGTCTGAGCAGCGCCGAATCTCCTGTAGCGCCCAGACCGATGTTGTGAGGGAAAACGGTAGTGCCCTGGACATGGGCATGGCCGTGGATGGCATCTATGCCATAGAGAAGTGGAATACCCAGGCGGGTGTTGAGCGCCGCCCGTTGATAGTTGTCCACGTAACTGGCCCAGGTGGAAGCCGAACCAGTAGGACCAGAATCTCCACCACTGAGAACAGAGCCGATGTAGTAGGCCGTCACATCGGCAGGGCTAATGGCGTTGCTGTCCACCTGGGTCATCTGGCCGATCTTTTCGTCCAACGTCATGCGGGAGAGCAGGTCGGCCACACGGGTTGCTACAGGCTGACTGGGGTCCCGATAGGGCGGGACACTCTGGCTTACCGGCCGTGCATACGCGCGAGGGCCGACAACGTTGGACATCAGCGCGAGCACTGTTGCCACCATCAAGGCAACCAGGTTCCTGAGGGGTTTCGCTGGTTGCATACTTCCTCCCGTTGGTTACCTCGCTAGTTCGTCAGGTCCACCTGCAACCCTTGCTCAGAGCCCAGCGAGGGGACGAATTTGAGACTTTCGCACACGACATCCTCGGGGATACTGAATGCTACCCATCCTTGCGCCGTTTCTCCCGGGTCCAGGTCCAGGGACCCAATCTCCTCATTCCGCGCTCTGACGGTGGCCGGATATACAAATCCCTGGCTATCAACCAAGATAAAGAAAAGGGGGCTGACGACTTGCGTTGTTGCGGACACGTTACCGACGACTACCTTAACACCTACAAGTCTTTGGCCAGGTTCTATCAGATACAAGGCTGATGGTAATGTTGGGTCTTCAATAGCAAGCACCTTCAGCGAATAGCCGGCGCCCACCACCGTCTCTGCCATTCTGGGAAGTGGTGGTTTGATCCTATTAAACGGCACTGTGGCAGGGTGATGAGTCGCCGGTGGGGGCGAAATGCCTATTTCAAGGAACGGCTCGCCAAATAGCTCTTTGCTCATTCTCAAGACAGTCGGTACTGTGCTGTCTGGCACCTTGAACGCTACCCAGCCGCGCACTCTCTCACCGCGGTCGAGGACGATAGTGGCAAGCTGTCCCTCGCGTGCGCCCAACTCGGGGGGATAAGAGCGGCCTTCTCGATCCACCAACGTGACACACAACGGATTGATACCGAGCCGTGCCCCTGAGATATTCCCCACGACGATTTCGACTGCGATCAATCTCTTTCCCTCTTCGGGGAAGTAGAGCGGGCTCGGCGGCGCGGGGTCTTCGACCGTCAAGGCGCTCAGGAGATACCCTTCCCTTTCGACGGCGTCGCCCAAAAAGGTTACCGGGGATGGGCTCCCGGCAGTGGATGTCAAGACCACCGGCGTGCCGGACCCACACGCCGGTATGATAATAAGCCAAATCACAGCGCCTAAGAGGAACAACAGTGTGCCGATTCTCACAAGTCTCCACCGGAAGTAATCCCATCGTTCCGCAGCCCACGAACGAGGGTTCACGGGCTGCGGAGTGTCCTGCCCTACAAGGCCGGTAGGGGCAGGCTACAAGCCCACCCCTACCGGATCAGAACCGACTATTCAGTTATTGCAGCGGCGGGTAGGCGTTCTGCAGCAGCATCTGGAACTGCGCCTGGAACCACTGCCCGGCGTGCGGAGCACCGGCCATCGCGCCAGTCGAGTACGCCGAATTGTAACGGCTCTGTGCATTCGGGTCGCACATCACGTCGAATTTCTTGTTCGGGTCGCACGGGTCGGTGACTCCGGACTGGCTGATGCCGTCCGATTCCCCTGGCGGCTTGACCCACACGAACGCATCAATGCCTGGGGCAGGAGCCGCCTGTGGCCGCTCGCCGATACCACCCGCCTGGTTGCACCAGTTGCCGCGATGGTAACGGCGGTCTATGCGCGACTGGTTGACATAGGTATTGAGATCGGTAGAGG
>JAOAAG010000412.1 GCA_026418995.1 Anaerolineae bacterium | reverse complement strand
GTGGCGGGCCGGTGGGGCTGGAGACGATCGCCGCTGCCGTCAGGGAAGAAGCCGATACGATTATGGACGTGGTCGAGCCATATCTTTTGCAGCTTGGCTTCCTGGACCGCACGCCCCGGGGACGGGTAGCCACGGCACGCGCCTATGAGCACCTGGGCCTCCCCTATCGGCAAGTGGAACAGCCTGCGCTTCTGTAAGTAATCCCCCCTTTACCGCTGTATGCTACATTCACACCCCGCTGTACGGGACACTACTGGACACGCCGCGCCAGAACATCCGATGCGGAGTGACACCTCCAGGCAGCCTGTGTTGACCTTCACAGGGGAGATAGTTGAGGCGAATCAACTATGCTCATTGGGCGGGAAAGCAGACTCGTGGTGGAAACGGCAGGCGTGCAGGCCTATAGCCAACACTACATCTGGAATCCTCCACTGGCCCGCACAATCTTTTGCTCGTAATCGGTTACATAGGTGAGCAACTTCTTTTTAATCCTGAGCCATTCTTCGGAGGCGAGGGCACGCCGCAGAGCTGCCAGGTCTGCGGCTACCCCACCCTGGAGAATCTGGGGGCTGCTTCCGTATTGCGTATACCAGGCGTCGGTCGGATGGACGCCCAGTTTCATCAGACCTGGTCCCAGCTCCCGCATGATGAACTCGAAACACTCGTCCTCCTTACCCGGACGGATATTCCAGGAAAGCAACAGTTTAAACATCACTGACATCCCAGTAGCGTCATATTCTGAGTGGCCTGATCCTTCCAGACGGCAGGCGGGTTCAGTTCCAGGAAACGTTTGAACGTGGCACAGGCATTAGCTACATCTCCCTTCTGCGCATACGCTTCCGCCAGAGCATAGCAGGCCTCTGGCGAGTCAGGGTTCTGGGCGATGGCCTTGGTAAGCGTCTCGATAGCCGCGTCATAGTTACCCTGCTGAATGTACACATTCCCCAGGCCGATCAGCGCTTCCGGCATATTTTCCTGGAGCGCCAGCGCGGCTTTGAACTCGTCAACGGCCTGGGCGAGCAGTTGCTGGTCCGGCGCGTTCGGGTCCCTCGAGAGTGCCAGTACCAGATAAGTCGCACCGAGCTGATAGTGCGTATCGGGGGCATCCGGGTCTTGCTTCAACGCGGTCTGGAACTCGGCCAGCGCCAGTTCCGGCTGCTGTAACTGGAAGTAAGCCACACCAAGGTTGTGGTGCGCCGCGGCGTTGTTGGGGTCAAGCGAGATGACCGTGGCAAACGCGTCTTTAGCTTTCATCGGGTCACCGGCCCGGCTATACGCCTGTCCCAGGAGAAAGTACGCTTGACTGTCCTTGGGGTTAGCCTTCACCGCGGCTTCCAGAATCGCGATGGCCTCCTCATAGTTCCCTGCCTCCAGCGCAGCACGGCCTTTGTTCAGCGCCTCGCTCGTTTCCTGTCCGGGACTCACACGCCCTCTACTCAGGATGATGATTCCGAGAACTGCTGCAATCAGGAATAGCACAGCCAGTACGCGAGCTCTCTGCATCTTTCCTCCGCCTGATCTTTAAGGTAATTTCCCCTTATTTGTTTGTTATGCCTCTATTGCTGGCGTCCCGCATCATCCCACTGCCATGTCCACAAACTGTGCCAGGTCCATCACCCGCAGGCGCAGTTTCTGGGCGCGGGCCGCTTTGGCGAGTGTGCGCACGCACTGCGGGCAGGCCGAGACAAGCACCGTCGCATTTACCTCGACCGCCTGTGCCACACGCTGCGCGGCCACGCGTTCCACCAACTGCGGGTCGAATGTCTCCAGGTCGCCGCCACCGCCGCAACACAGCGCATGCTCGCGCGACTGCTGCATTTCAACGAGCGTCCAGCCAGGGATACGGCTCAGCACCTCGCGCGGCGCGTCGTAGATGCCGCTCTTACGCCCCAGGTCGCAGGGGTCGTGATAGGTGACAATGCCCCCCCGCTGCGGCTCCGCGAACCGGAGCCGCCCCTCGACCGCCAGCTCGCGCAGGAGTTCAACAGCATGCACCATCTCAAAGCCCAACGGCTCGCCCAGGATATCGGGATAGACATGATGCCACATATGGTAGCACGAGGGACAGGTAGCGACGACACGGGGGACGCCCAGCGCGCGCATGCGGGCAACGTTGTGGCGGATAATGTCCTCCGCCTGCCTAAGGTGACCGGCCATCAGCAGCGGAAAGCCACAGCAACGCTCTTCGCCGCCCAGGGTGGTGAAACGGACACCGGCACGGGTAAGGACGGCGGCAAAGCTCTGCGGGATACCATAGCTCATCGGGAACATGGCCGAGACGCAGCCGACAAAGTAGGCTACCTCGGCCTGAGGGTCACCCACCAGCCCTTCCGGCTTTTGCGGCAGGTTGCCGGTCCAGGCCAGACGGGAAGCGTTATCCTCGCCGGAGACGTTGTAGTACGTGCGGATGCGCTCGCTCAGCATCCCCAGCGCGCGAATCCCCTTTTGCAACGTCTCGTCACCGTCCAGCGCCTCGATGCCTCTGGGCAGGTAGCGTTCCTGGATCACCTTTTGACGCATCAGCTCGACCAGTCTGCGCACACTGAGGTTGTGCGGGCAATGGGCAGTGCAGGTATCGCAGCCCAGACAGCGCCAGACGCTGGCGTCGGTCTCCAGCCGCTCGGCCAGGCCAAACTGTGCCAGGCGCATCATCTGAGCCGGGCGATAGCGCATCGCCATCGAGGTCGGGCAGCCCGACGAGCATCTCTCACACTGGTAACAGAGATACACGTTCTCGCCGCATGCTTCGCGGATGAATCTGGCCAGGTCGGTGGTCAATGTGATGGTCATATAAGCTCTCCGTGTTGCGTGTTGCGTATTCCGTTTGGTCTCGCTTATTCTGCCAGGTATGGCTGCAGTTGGGGCAGGATGTCATCTCTATGCAACGGGCCGCCCAGCCAGTGGTGGCGCACGATGCCGTCGCGGTCAACGACATACGTGGTCGGCACTACCGAGGTGCCCTTCGTTTCTAAATCAAGTAGCACGGTGAACGAGTAACCATGCTCTTTGACGAATTGGGCGACGTCCTCGGTCGGGCCGCCCAGATGGACAGCGACGATTTCCAGCCCCTGTTCCTTATATTCCCTGGCTAATTTCTCAAAGGTAGGGAATTCTTCCAGGCATGGCTTGCATCCCAGGCGCCAGTAGTTGAGCAATACTGTCCGCCCCCGAAAGTCACTCATCGGCACCTGTGTTCCCTCCAGATTGGTAAAGGTGAGCTCAGGGAGCGGCTGTCCTATCTCGTAAGGCGGAGGCAGGGTCAATCCCGTACATCCTGCCGACAACACCGCAAGCAAAACGAGGAGCATGAGTATTTTCTGCGCCATCTGTTCCTCCGACTAAGGTTACGACGCGAGCCCTGCCTCCTCCAGCAACTGCGGCACATATTGTTCCCACCCCAAGGTCATAATGTGTACTCCCTGACACAGTCCCTTCATCTGCCGAATCAGACGCGCGCCGATTTCGACCGCTTTGGCCGGACGGCTCGGCTTGTCCACGCTGCCGATCTCCTCAATCAACGGCTCGGGCACGTTGACACCCGCCACGTTGCTGTTCATAAAGCGTGCCATAGCCGCCGATTTGAGCAGGATGATGCCGACCAGGATGGGAACATGCAGGTACTCGACCTGCCGCACGAAGGACTCAAACTCCGCCGGATCATACACCGCCTGGGTCTGGAAGAAACGTGCCCCTGCCTCGACTTTCTTTTCCATCTTGGCGATCTGGGGGGCCAGCGGCTTGGCGCCCGGGGAGACGACCGCCCCGGGAAAAAAACGCGGCGTGCCCTGCAGCGGCTTGCCGGCCAGGTCGCGCCCTTGCTGCAGGAGTGATACGGTGCGCAGGAGGGTCACAGAGTCGAGGTCGAAAACCGGTTTAGCCTGCGGATGATCGCCCAGGGTAGGGTAATCGCCGGTGAGGCAGAGGATGTTCTCGATACCCAGCACAGCGGCGCTGAGCAGGTCCGACTGCAAGGCGATGCGGTTGCGGTCACGGCAGGTAATCTGGAAGATCGGCTCGATTCCGCGCTCGTGCAGCAGGTGACACACCGCCAGCGACCCCAGGGTCATCACCGAGCTTTGCTGATCGGTGACGTTGATGGCATCCACACGGTCGCGCAGGAGCTCGGCCATCTTCAGCAGATGGCTCACGTCTGTGCCCTTGGGCGGGCCCAGCTCGGCGGTGACGACGAACTGGCCTGCGGCCAGGGATTCGGCCAGCTTGCTCATCGCGCCCCTCCTGCGGCGGCCCCTTCGCGCTTGTTGATGAAGCCAGGATGGCGAGCAGCGTTCCAGTCCTTGGGTTCATGGATGATCAGAAAGCGCTCGCGCCAACCCAGCGCTTCCATCCGCTCGTAGATGGCGACCCAGGCGCAGTCCCGCTCGCGGTCTACCTCGCACTTGCCGTCCTTGTAGCCGCCACAGGGGCCGTTCATCAACCCTTTAGGGCAAAGTGTGACCGGGCAGATGGCAGCGGTCTCGGCCAGGATGCACGCACCGCACAGACGACAGCGCTCATCGCACACGCTCAGGTTCTGGAGGCGAGCCAGAAAGAGCGTGTTGAGTGCCGGATAGACGGGCATGTCCACAAGCGCTGCTACGGTTTGCACACCGGCTCCGCAGGAGAGGACCAGCAGCGCATCCGCCGCCTCCACCTGCGCATTGTGCTGCTTTAACAGGCGGCGAGTGGTGCGCACGTCGCATGTCGCCTCCTCAGTGACGACCCAGCCGGTGCAGGTTTTGCCTGCTTCGGCCAGCCGCGCGGCCATCTCGCGCGTCTCTTTCTCCCCGCCTGTGCCCCAGGTCGCCGCACACACCCCGCATCCGAGGAGGAATACCCGCTCGCATCCCTCTAGAAAGCGGAGAATCTCCTCTAACTTCTTCTGCTCCGTGATAACCATCGCCTCAACTCCTTGAGCAATTGGCCAATTGGTCAATGAGACAATTGAACAATTGGTCTACTTCCGCAACAGGCGGGCTATGCGTGCCAGCAGCTCCGCCGGCCGCACCGGTTTGTCAATAAAGTCGTCAGCCTCCAGCATCATCCCGTCGTGCACGGAATAGGTTGTCTCGCTGATGCGCTGTGAGAGGCTGGTCAACATAATGATAGGGATGTCCCAGAATTGCGGATCGCCCTTCAGCTTCTCGCACACGTGAAAGCCGTCGCGGGTGGGCATGATGATGTCCAGCAGAATCAGATCGGGACGCTCTTCGCCCACTTTTTTCAGTGCCTCATCGCCGTCGTAGGCAACGACCACCTCGTAGGGCACGCTCTCCAGTACAGTGCGCGTGGCTTCCACGAAGTCCTGATCGTCGTCAACCAGCAGTATCTTCGCTCCGGCCATGGCTCACCCCCGTTTCAGGAGGTTGCCTACGCGACGCAGCAGCTCGGCTGGCGGCACCGGTTTCTCGATGTAGTCCTGAACGTCCATCCTGACGCCCATTTCCAGCTCATAGCGCCGATAGCTGGCGTCCTCACGCACGCTGGTGAGGATCATGATAGGGAGCTGGCGATAGCGGGGATTCTCGCGCAGGTCACGAATCACCGCGAAGCCATCCATGCGTGGCATCAGCAAATCCAGGATAAGCAGATGCGGTACCTCTTCCTTGATGGCCTGCATACATTGGAGGCCGTCGCGTGCGGTGCGCACCTCGTACTCATCCACACTTTCCAGGATCGTAGTGATGGCCTCGATGATGTCCGGGTCGTCGTCCACGACCAGTATTTTGAACTTCTGCTCCATCTCTCCCTCCTTACGCTGGCTGGTGCCCGGGCGAGCGGAAGTTACAGGATCGGCCTGGGGTACAGGCCAGCCCGCTCTACGATTACAGGCACAATCTCCTCCCAGGCGACGGCCATGATGTGGATGCCGCGCACGCCCTCGATCTCGCGCACCTGGTGGATCAACTCGACGGCGATCCGCACCCCTTCCTCCTTGGGATCCTGAGCGGTCTCCATACGTCTGACGAGTTCATCCGGCACAATCAGGCCGGCAACGTAATCCCGCATATAGCGGGCCATACCGGCCGATTTCATAGGGATGATGCCTGCCAGGATGTAGACTTTTTCGTGCAGGCCGCGTTCACGTACCTTCTCCATAAAGCGGGCGAAACGCTCAATATCAAAGACGCCCTGGGTTTGAATGAAATCAGCGCCGGCACGCACCTTCTTCTCCAGACGCAGAGGCCGAAACTCAAACGGATCTCCAAAGGGATTGGCAGCCGCGCCGATGAAGAGCGGAACACCACCCGAGATTTTGTCGCCGCAGAGGAACTGGCCGTCGTCACGCATGCGCTTCACCATCTGGACAAGCTGGATTGAGTCCAGGTCGTGGACATTTTTGGACTCCGGGTGGTTGCCGAATTTCTGATGATCGCCCGTCAGGCACAGCAGATTGCCGACCCCCAGCGCGACCGCTCCCAGTATATCCGACTGGATGGCGATGCGGTTACGGTCGCGGCAGGTCATCTGCATCACCGGGTCCATGCCTATCTGTTTGAGGATGGCACAGGCGGCCACGCTGGACATACGGACGACGGCGGTCTGGTTATCGGTAACATTGACCGCGTCCACGTAGTTCCTAAGTATTTCGGCTTTACGGCGGATGAAGTCCGCGCTGCTTCCCTTAGGCGGCCCCAATTCGCCCGTGACGGCGAAATGGCCCTCGGTCAACACTTTTTCCAGATTACTTCCACTTTTCATATACCCTCCAGAGTGTCGGTATGCTTCTCCTCATGGGCAAGCGGGTCACGCGGGAGCACGACGGTGAATTTGGTGCCCGGCTTGCCTTCCTGATAGGGACTTTCCACCCAGATGCGTCCATGGTGCGCATCCACGATCTTTTTGGCGATAGAAAGTCCCAGACCTGCCCCGCTCACATCTCCCACATTATGTGCTCTGAAGAAGTCATCAAAGATGTGCTCCTGGTCCTCGGGAGGGATGCCGATACCCTCGTCATAGACCTCAATCCATAGCTCCTCTTCTGTGTCCCAGGAGTGGAGTGTGACGGTACTGCCCGGAGGCGAGAACTTAATCGCATTGCTGAGCAGATTGGTGAGCACCTGGCGCAGCCGTTGCGGAGAGCCCACGATGTCGCGCAGCTCCTGAGGGGCTCTGGCCTTGATGGTGATATTTTTCTCCTTGGCTGCCAGCCGTACATCCTCGATAGAGCGGTCGCCGAACTCGCGGGGGTTGAAGCGCACGAACTCGCTCCTGATCTGCTCCGGGCGCATACGCGCCAGGTCAAGCAGGTCGTTGATGAGGCCGGAGAGGTCATGCAGCCGCACGATGCTCCGCTCCAGCATACGCTGCTGTTTAGGATTCAGCTCACCAGTGAATCCATCCAGCATGACCT
The DNA here is from genome assembly GCA_026418995.1 of Anaerolineae bacterium. Classification (GTDB taxonomy): domain Bacteria; phylum Chloroflexota; class Anaerolineae; order B4-G1; family B4-G1; genus JAOAAG01. The sequence goes on along the minus strand of JAOAAG010000412.1, from coordinate 7,758 downwards.
GAAGATAGTTCTCAACGGCGGCGAGCGGTGCTTTCAACTCGTGGGAGACGATGGACAGGAAATAGGTCAGCATATTGACCATGTCCCGCAGCCGTGCGCCGACCATCTCATTGACGCCGATCATCAGCCGGTAGGCGGTCCGGGGGTTAGCGTCGAGAAAATCCTGCAGTTGGGCAGCGTCAACGACGATGAGTTTGCAAGCCTCCAGACATACCCCGGTGAGCGTATACTGGTAAGGCGCTACCAGTGCTGACCAACCTATCGCCCCTCCGGGCCCCAGGATGCTGACATTGGCACGTCTGACCGTGCCGCGCTGGCCCAGTTGGATGCGCTTATCCAGGGCCACTTTTCCGAGCAACAGGAGGTACAGCTTTTCGGCGGGCTCGCCCTCGCGGACCAAAGCCTCCCCTTCCGCGCGCGTCTCCACGGTGCAGAGGTTTACCAGCCCTTCCAGCTCCTCCCGGTCGAGGTGGGCCAGCAGAGGAAACCGTGCCAGCATGTCAACCGTTACCATCGTCTGACTCGCTCACACATCCCGGCAATGTAAAGTAGAAGCGGCTGCCCTTCCCGTCCGCGAAGTAAGGGCTTTCCACCTGGATTTCGCCGCCGTGACATTCCACGATCTTACGCGCTGTGCTGAGGCCCAGGCCTGCTCCCGGCACGAATTCCTTGCGCCGTACCCTGAAATAGTCCTCGAAGATATGAGGCATATACAGAGCCGGGATCCCCGGCCCGCCATCTATCACTTCCACCTGCACTCCGCCATCCTGGGGATGGACTCTTATCACCACCTCTCCATAACGCGGAGAGAACTTGATGGCATTGTCAAGCAGATTGGTCACGACCTGTTGCAGACGGCGCGGGGCCGCCCGCACCCTGGGCAGGCGAGACGCCAGCTCTACGCGCAGGGTTATCTCCCTTTCCTCGGCTCTGGGCCGCACCTCTTCAACTGAGCGCTTCACCACGTCGCCTGGCGCTACCTCTTCCATCTCGTCCCTGATCCGCTCCAGGTCAAGCTGTGCCACGTCCAGAAAGTCGTCAATCAGCCGGATAAGCTCCAGCACACGTGCGTTGGCCCGCTCCATCCAGCGACGCTGCCTTTCGCTCACCTCGCCGACAAATCCGTCCAGGATGGTCTGGAGATAGTTGGAGACGACGGCCAGAGGGGTTTTCAGGTCGTGGGAAGCCAGCATCAGGAAAAAATCCCGCATCCGATCCAGCTCGGCCAGCCGTCTGCCGGCAGCCTCGATCTCCCGCTCTCTGGCCTGCGCCTGTTCCTCCCATTGCCGGCGCAGCTCACCTACGATGGCCGTTACGCCCGCTGTGGAGACGAGGATGGTGAGGGCGAAGCTGGCCAGAACTGCTGCCACGTAGGCCCGCTCACGGTAGAGGCCGGCAGGCACGAATCCCGCCAGGTGCACGTGAGGTAGCCAGCCCAGAAACTCCGCCACAACCAGCAGGCCGAACAAGCCGATTGCCAGTGCCGCGACCTTGTAGGCATCCTGTCTGCTCAGCATGATACTACCAAAGCCGACGTGGAACAAGTAGAAGAGAAAGAAAGGCGTTTCCACGCCTCCCAGGTAGTGGAGCACAAGGGTCAGGGCACACAGGTCGGCGATGACTTGCGCGAAAGCGAAACGTCGCCCTCTGCCGAGCAGCAGGGTGGGCGGCAGCGCGGTCAGACGCCGCTCCCAGAGGCTAAACATCAGGTTGTAAAGAGCGATGACGACGGTGAGCGCGCACAGCGGGTATAGCGGAAAGGCCTGCCCCAGTATCAAACGGCCGGCGAGCGTACCGGCCAGGAGCACAACATCCGCAAGCCAGCGCAGCCGGACGTAACGCCGCAGCCACTCTAAAAGCTCCGGCCCCTCGCTGGGCGCCGGGGCCTTCTCTGGAACGCTATCTTCTCCGGCTGCGCCAGGCATCCGCCAACCTCTCGCCGTCAGGTGGTCAGTTTCAAATCCTCGCGTATGATCTTGCGCGGCCCGCCGTCCCGGCTGGTGGACCAGTTTTTGGGCGGCTGAATCTCAAGCAACCATTCCTCTCTTCCCAACCTGACCGCTCGTTCCCAGATGAGCTGCCAGGCACAGGGTATGTTCTTGTCCACCTCGCACACGCCCCGCTGAGACCCCCCACACGGTCCGTTCAGCAACTGCTTGGAGCAGCGGGCAATCGGGCAGATGCCAGCGGTGAGGTCCAGGATGCAATCGCCACAGGCCTGGCAGCGTTCTTCCCATACGCCCTGTTCCTCCGGCAAGCCCAGGAAAGTAGTATTCAGCCCCGGCAGGGTGATGAATTCCGGGAAGCGCTCGTTCATCGCCTGTACCCCGATGCCACAGGCCAGGCTGAGGATAACGTCGTATTCCTGCAGCCGCTCGCGCAGCGGGTCAATATACTCCCACTCACACTGACGCTGCACGGTGACCTCGTCCACCTCCATCGGGTGGTTCTCCAGCCTGCTTTTCATACGCAGTGCTGAGGCCAGGATGGCGACTTCTTTCTCGCCCCCCGCGAAGCAAACGGTCACACAGGTCCCACATCCCACCACCAGTACTTTCCTGGCCTCGCCCAACTGCTCCATAATCTCTGTCAGCGGTTTCTGTTCACCGACGATCATCAATGCCTCCTTGGGTTCATCGTATTGAGCGGATTGGGGCCGAGCTGGCGTATTTTCTCGGTCATCTCGGTCACCAGTTCTGCAAACCGGGCGCCCATAGCCGAGGACAGGTTCACCATGGTCACCCGCTCACCACCCAGCCCGATCTGGTCCAGCAAGCGGGCCAGATAATTCACTCTGCGTTTGGCGTTGAGATTACCTTCCAGGTAATGACAATCGCCTTCCAGTCAGCCGGCCACCAGCACCCCGTCTACGCCGCGCTCGAAGGCGTGAAGTACCTCGGCCACCTCCACACGGCCGGTACAGGGCACCTCGATGATGCGTATGTTAGGCGGGTACTGAATGCGCAATCCCCCCGCCAGGTCCGCCGCCGCGTAGGCGCAGTGACGGCAGCAGAAGGCCAGAATAGTGGGTTCAAACGGCACGTCGGTCATTGGCCTGCTCCTCTCCTGGTCTTGTTCCCGGATACATTTTACCACACCCGCGTCCCCGCCTGGAGGCTCTTTTCACCACACCCGAACCCCGGCGGTATCGAGCGCAAGTTTAACGGTACTGCTTCTCCTGTGCAAACTCGACAAGCTCCTCCGCGCCCCAACCTGGTTTCAGACCCTCTACCGCTGGCGGCACTCCTACCACTGCTCTGATGGCTGCCTCCATCTGCACATCCCGGTAGCGCAACAATTGAATCGCTCTGGCAGGGCACTCGGCGACGCAGATGCCGCAGCCGTGGCACTGGGCTGGCTCAATATACGCCGCGCCGAGGATGCCTCCCACGCCACTGAAGTCGGCGCGTATCCTGGGCACATCGTAAGGGCAGATGCGCACGCAGGTCAGGCAGCCGACGCACTTGCTCGCGTCCACCTGCGCTACCACCCCGCCGACCTCCAGCTTATCCTTGCTCACGATGGTCAGCGCTCGCGCGGCTGCAGCCTGCGCCTGGATCATCGCCTCGTCCAGGAACTTGGGGTAGTGCGCCATGCCGGCCACGAATAGCCCGTCCGAGGCGAAATCCACCGGGCGGAGCTTGACGTGCGCCTCCAGGAAGAAGCCATCCAGGTCCACCGGTACTTTCAGCCGTGTCGCCAGCTCGCGCGCCCCCTCCGGCGCTACCACCGGCATGCTCAGTACCAGCAGGTCCGGGGTAAGCTCTAGTTCCTCCCCCAGCGAAAGCTCGCGTACCCTGAGATGCAATCTGGAGTCCTCAATCCGCACCTCCGGTTTGTGCTCGAAATCGTAGCGTACAAACAGCACCCCCTGGCGCCTGGCCTCGTTGTAGAGCCGCTCTTTGAAGCCGTAGGTACGGATGTCGTGGTACATGATGGTAATTTGCACATCCGGTTTCAGTTGTTTGAGCGCCAGCGCGTTCTTAATTGCCGTCGTACAGCAGATGCGGGAGCAGTAGCGCTCGGCCGGGCCGACGCAGAGGATCATAGCGACGGATTGCACATCGTGCAGTGTGCCTTGCGAATTGGCGATGTACTGTTCCAGCTCTTGTTGTGTGATAATGCGCGGGTCGCTGCCGTAGCCGTACTCCGGCCCACGGTATTCTACGCCACCCGTCGCAATGATGGCCGCACCGTGGCGGATTTCTATGTCTCCCTCAGGTGTGCATAGCTGCGAGGTGAAGTTTCCGGCAAATCCCCCACTCTCCAGCAGCTCGCTGCGCAGGTGCACGGTGATCAGCGGATGCTGCTCCACCCGCTCGATCAGTTCCCGCAGCAATACCTCGGCATCCCGCCATACCACCCCGCCTGCTTCCGGTTCCCAACTCACCAGTCGTCTGACCCGGCGCAGATGACCGCCCAGCTCTGCCTCGCGCTCGACCAGGTGCACGGGGAATCCCTGATCGGCCAAGGTTAAGGCAGCCGTCATACCCGCCACTCCACCGCCGATAACCAGGACGGCTTTTTCCACGTCCACCACCGTTTTATAGAGCGGCTCCAGATGCCACGCCCTGGCCACGGCCATGCGCACCAGGTCTTTCGCCTTCTCCGTAGCCTCTTCCCACATCCCGGAATGCACCCAGGAGCACTGGTTGCGGATATTCGCCATAGTGAACAGGCCCGGGTTAAGCCCTGCCTGGCGCACAGAATCCTGGAACAGGGCCTCGTGAGTCAACGGGGTACAGGAAGCTACCACGACGCGGTTGAGGCCGAGTTCTCGCGTCTGCTCAGCGATGTGCCGGATCGAATCCTGTGAGCAGGTGTACAGATTGTGCTCGGCGTGTACCACCCCCGGCAGCGTCTTAGCATATTCGGTGACTGCCGGCACATCAAGCAGCCCCCCGATGTTGGAACCGCAATGGCAGACAAAGACGCCAATGCGCGGCTCCTCGGCGGACACGTCGCGTTCCGGTGGATAGACTGCCTCCTCCGTACAGGTCCAGCGGGCCGGAGCAAGGAGCGCCCCGGCGGCTGCGGCTGCCGCGCTGGCCTCGACCACCGATTCGGGAATATCCTTGGGCTCGCGGAACGGTCCGATGGCAAAGATGCCCGGCCGGCTCGTCTGAAGCGGTGCAAACGGCTGGGTACGGGAAAAGCCGTACTCGTCCACCGCCACATTCAGCCGCCGTGCCAGTTCGCGCACGGATTCGGATATTTCCATGCCTACGGAGAGCACGACGAGGTCGAATTCTTCCTCACGAAGCTGTGGATTGCGTATTGCGTGTTGCGTATCGGTCTCCGGCTCCCCCACGTATCTCAGGATGAGATTATGTGTCTCAGGGTCCTCACGTACAGAGGCGATACGTGAGCGGACGTAGCGGATACCGTAGCGCTGCTGGGCGCGGCGATAGTATTCGTAGTAGCCCTTGCTGAAGGCACGCATGTCCATCATGAAAATAGTCACCTCGGTGTCCGGCTCGTGCTCGATGGACATGATGGCCTCTTTGGTGGCATACATACAGCAGACTGCAGAGCAGTAATCGTGCTCGGCATCGCGGGAGCCGATGCACTGGAGAAAGGCGATCTTCTTCGGACGTTCGCCATCCGAAGGGCGCCGCACATGGCCAAAGGTGGGGCCGGAGGCGCTCAGCAGCCGTTCATACTGCAGCGCGGTGACGACGTTGGGGAAGCGACCCCAGCCATACTCGGCGGCCTTTTCGGCGTGGAAGATCTCGTAGCCAGGCGCCAGCACGATGGCCCCAACCTGTATCTCCTGGATACGCTCGACCATGTCATGGTCAACCGCGCCGGCCTTGCACTCGTACCAGCAGGAGAGGCACTCGGAGCAGATGCCACAGGCCAGGCAGCGTGCTGCCTCGGCCTGGGCCAGTTCGTCGGTGTAGCCGGTCTCGACCTCGGCGAAGTTTTTCACCCGCTCTTCCACCGGCAATGCGGGCATCTTGACCCGTGGGGTGACCTTAACCTCGCCCCGTGCAACACGTTCCTGGATTTCTGCGCGGCTCAGGTCCACCACCGGCAGCTCCGGCTTGAGCTTCGGTTCCAGCTCCTCGCCGCGCAGGTAGCGGTGGATGGATTGAGCAGCACGGTGGCCGGAAGCGACCGCTTCGATGACGAAGGCGGTGCCGGTGGTCACGTCGCCGGCGGCGAAGACACCCGGCCGGGTTGCGGCCAGCGTGTTCGGGTTGACGGCAATGGTCTGCTGGCGAGTGATGCCGACCCCGGCGCTCTCAGGGATAAAGCCCAGGCCGGCCCGCTGGCCGATAGAAAAAATAACGATATCGCAGGGAATGATGTGCTCGGAGCCGGGTTCTGTCTCGAGCGTCAGGCGGCCATCGGGGCTGAACTCCATGAAGGTGACGTTAAGGCACTCCACTCCGGCGACATGCCCGTTGCCATCGGAGAGGATGCGCTTGAAAGAGCGGGCCGGATGGATACGCACGCCCTCGGCCTCGGCGGCCTCGACCTCCCAGGGATGAGCGGGCATCTTTTCGCGGCTCTCCAGGCATGCCATATGCACTTCCGCCGCGCCCAGCCGCACCGAGGTACGCGCCACGTCCACCGCCACGTTGCCTCCGCCCAGCACCATCACCCGTTTTCCGGCGATGTCGGGTGGATTGCCCAGGCGCACATCACGCAGAAAGATGGTGTTGACCAGCACGCCTTCGAGGTCGGCGCCCTCGATGGGCAGCTTACGCCCCTCGTGGGCACCGACGGCGATGAGCACAGCCGCGAATCCCTCGTTGAAGACGTCGTCCAGGTTCTCCACCCGGGTGTTCAACCGCAGCTCAACGCCCAGGTCCACAATATCCTGCACTTCCCGATCCACGATCCAGGAGGGTAGCCGATACTCCGGCACACCGACGCGCAACATACCGCCAGCCACCGGCAGCGCCTCGAACACGGTGACGGGATAGCCGAGTTTACACAGGTCCTGCGCGGCGGTCAATCCACACGGCCCGGCCCCGATGATGGCGACACGCTCGCTGTACCGACGTTCCGCCGGTTGGGGAGGAACGCGCGGCTTAGCATAGACCTTGTCAGTGACAAAGCGCTTGAGGGCATGGATGTTTATCGGGTCGTCGAGTTTTCCACGGTTGCAAGCATCCTCGCAACGGTGGTTGCAGATGCGCCCGCAGATGCCAGGGAAGGGGTTGTCTTCCTTGATAACGCGCAGCGCATCCTCATAACGTCCCTCGCGGATGAGGGCGATGTAGCCCTGGGCACGCTGCCCGGCCGGGCAGGCGTTCCGACATGGGGAAATGCCGAGTTTCTCGATGGCGTAGGCGTTGGGGACGGCCTGCGGGTAGAGCTTATGGGCGGCCCGCTGCACCTCCAGCCCTTCGTTGAAGCGGCTAGGAATAATCACCGGGCAGACTTTGGCGCAGTCGCCACAGCCGGTGCACTTGTCCAGGTCAATATAGCGCGGACGGGTGCGCACGCGCACGGTGAAATGGCCGGCCTCCCCGCGCACGCCGATCACCTCGCTATCCACCAGCAGCTCGATATTACGGTGGCGGCCGCAATCCACCAGCTTCGGGCTGACGATGCACATGGCACAATCGTTGGTGGGGAAGGTCTTGTCGAGTTGCGCCATGTGGCCGCCAATGGCCGATTTGGCCTCGACCAGATAGACCTTGTAGCCGGATTCGGCCAGGTCCAGGGATGCCTGGATACCGGCGATCCCTCCACCGACAACCATGACAGCTCCAGTTACGCGTTCGTCGGACATACTATGAC
>JAOAAG010000373.1 GCA_026418995.1 Anaerolineae bacterium | reverse complement strand
GTCATGGGAAGGGACCAGAATCAGTTGCGCGCCGTTGCGGGTCATTTTGCGGGCCGTGTCGGTGAAGTCCAGGTCGTAGCAGATGATGGTGCCGAGGCGGCCCATGGGGGTGTCGTATACCGGATAGGTCCCGCGCGTCGGGCTCTGTTCCCCGGCAAAGGTCATCGGGTGGTCCTTGCCGTAGACGCCCAGGAAACGGCCGGCTGGCGTCAGGACGGTGGCCTCGTTTCGCCAGGCCTGCTCGGTCGGCGGAACGGCGTAGCCCATGGCGAGATAAGCGTTTGTCTCGGCGGCCAGTTGGCGGAAGTGGTCGGTGTGCGTCACCTGGGGGTCGCCCTGGATGGCGATTTCGGGCCAGACAACGATACGGGCGCCGTCCTGAGCCGCCTGGCGGGTGAGTGCGCTGAATTTGTCCACCGCACTCCAGGGGACCTCCCCGGCGTCGTAGTGCAGCGCAGCGGCGCGGATTGTGGGGGTGGTAGGTATGCGGAAGAGGGCCAGGCTGAGGCCAGTCCAGATCACCAGCGCGGCTAACACACCCAACACCCAGCCACGTACAGAACGCCCGGTCAGGAGCGGAATGTGCGGATCCGGTTTCCAGCGCCGGTCAAAGAGGTAAAGAACGCCCAACCCCAGCCCATAGTTGACGGCCATAATAAGCAGTCCCAGGCCGAAGATACTGAAAATGCTCACCGGCTGGATGAGCCAGGGCTGACCGTAGAGGGTGTTAGCCACAAATCCCCACGTGCCCATAATGGGGATGAAGCCGCGAATCATCTCAAAGCCCACCCAGGTCAGCGCGCCGTAGGGAACGAACCAGCGGTAGCCGGTACGCTCGTGGAAGGCGCGCACGCCGCTATCGGCCAGATAACTGATGCCGGCGATGAGCAGCGGCAGCCAAGTGATATAGAGGCCGCTGCCGGCGAAGATAGGGGTCAGGTAACCGCCCAGCCAGCCACCGATGGCAATGGCGGAAGCCAGGCTGGAGATTTTGGGCGGCATGACCCGGAACTGGGCTATCAGCATGGGGATGAAGGCCACCCAGATGAGCGGCCAGAGCCCGTAGGGCGGAAAGGAAAGGGTCAGCAGGATGGCGCTGAAGGCCGCAAGGAGGATGCCGCTACCGAGGCGAATCCACAGGGTCGTATTGGGTCTGAACATTTCTCTACCTTCCTGAGGTAACGGCCACCTCCGAAAGTGACCGTCTTCCTCTATCGGTGAGAGAGTGGCCACTTCCAGAGTAACCCCACTGATTGTGTTGGTGCGCAGATGGTATTATACTCATGATATGCTTGCGAGCAACTCACCCCGCTCCGGGCCCATCCGAAAACCCTATGTCCCCAGAACCGGAACGCACGGCGCATCTTGCTTATGGCTTACTTGCAGCCGGTGTGAATTGTGGTATAATCATACTAAACCTATCAATTTTGTAGTATAACACTGGTGAAAGGAGACTGAAATGAGAAACGGCAGGTTAATAGTCCAAATTCTGTCCACAGTAGCTATTGTAGCGCTTAGTGTGTTGCTGGCGGGGTGTCGCCAGGCGGGGAGCGGTGGCGAAGCAGGCGGGTTACGGGGCACGATCACCGTTTCCGGCGCGTGGGCGCTTTATCCGATGATGGTGCGCTGGGGCGAGGAATTCAAAGCATTGCACCCAGGGGTCGAGTTCGACATTTCGGCTGGAGGCGCCGGCAAAGGGATGGCCGATGCCCTCGCTGGCGCGGTGGATATCGGCATGGTATCCCGCGACGTGCACGAGGATGAGATTAAGCAGGGCGCGTTCTGGGTCACCGTGGTCAGCGATGCGGTGGTGCCCACGATCAACGCGCATAATCCTCATCTGGCGTTGATTCAGCGCCGTGGTCTTGATCGGGCTGCCTTTGAGGCGATCTGGACAGGGAAGGCCAGGACATGGGGGGAGGTGCTCGGCGATGAGAGCATCAAGGACGAGATCCACGCCTTCACGCGCTCGGATGCCTGCGGGGCAGCGGAGACGTGGGCCGCCTATCTGGGTGGCTACAGGCAGGAGGACCTCCAGGGCATCGCCGTCTACGGCGATCCGGGCGTAGCCGAGGCCGTGAGCAAGGACCCGCTGGGCATTGGGTTCAATAACCTGAACTTCGCTTACGATGCTAACACCAGGCAGCCAGTAGCCGGACTGGCGATCGCGCCGATAGACGTGAACGGCAACGGCTCGCTGGAGGCGGAGGAGAACTTCTACGCCAATAAGGGCACGCTGATGGCTGCCATAGCCGACGGGCGTTACCCCTCGCCCCCGGCCCGGGGCCTTCATCTGGTCACGAAAGGCAAGCCCACTGGCCTGACGCTGACCTTCATCCGCTGGGTGCTGACCGACGGCCAGGCTTTCGCCGAGGAGACGGGCTACGTTCCCCTGACCCAGGCCCAGGCGCAGGCAGAATTGCAAAAATTAGAATGATTGGGTAAACTTGTATAGGGCAAGCTTTTAGCCTGTCCTGTGGAACGGGCTAAAAGCTTGCCCAGACAGCCTGGAGAGGCCGCTCCATAATAGCTCCTACCTGGCTTGAGTCCGCTGGACCACGAGTTCCTTTGCGGTTCAAATAAAACCGCAAAGGACGCTAAGAGCGCAAAGAGCGTAAAGACTTTCGGGACTTCTTTGCGCCCTTTGCGGTTCAAATAAAACCGCAAAGGACGCTAAGAGCGCAAAGAGTTTAATTTCCTTTGCACCCTTTGCGCACTTTGCGGTTCAAATAAAACCGCGAAGGACGCCAAGAGCGCAAAGAGTTTAGAGTCCGGCGGCATCGAGGCACCCCGGGGGTCATGCATGGCCCACGCCGTTGCAGTATGATTGCCGCGCGGACTGCGGTCCGCGCAGTACGAGCAGGTTAAACAGACACCGTGGGAATGATGCCGAATAACAGATTGCGGCAGTTCAAGGATCGAGCGGCCGGCAGGTTAATGTGGGCGCTGACCCTTCTAGTCGCGCTACTGGTGCCGTTTATGGCGCTGGCACTGCTGGAGCGTGCCCGCCCCCTGTTTGACATCGCGCCACCAGGCCGCTTGCTGCTGGCCTCGGAGTGGCGTCCCCTTAAGCAGGAGTTCGGATTTCTGCCATTCATCGCGGGTACGCTGTGGGTCACGCTGATCGCTATGCTGCTGGCCACCCCTCTCTCCCTCCTGTGTGCCATCTATCTGGCCGAGTATGCCCCGCGCCGGCTGCGCGAGCTGGTTAAGCCCCCGATAGACCTGCTGGCGGGCATCCCTTCAGTGGTGTACGGCCTGTGGGGCGTGCTGACCATAGTGCCGTTCATCCGGGAGGTCGTCGCGCCCTGGGCAAGGGAGGCCCTGGGCTTTCTGCCCCTCATGCGCAGCGACAATCCAACCGGATATTCGGTACTGGCGGGCGGCATCGTGCTGGGCGTGATGGTCTTCCCGGTGATTATCTCGACCGCCGAGGAGGTCATCCGCGCCGTGCCCAACGGCCTGCGCGAGGCCGCGCTGGCGCTGGGGGCCACGCGCTGGCAAATGGTTAAGGGCGTTGTGTTGCGTCGGGCGCTGTCGGGCGTGATCGCGGCGGTCGTGCTGGGCTTCTCGCGCGCCTTCGGCGAGACGATGGCCGTGATGATGGTGGTCGGCAACGTACCGCAGCTCCCCCGTTCAATCTTTGACGCGGGCTACCCGCTTTCGGCGCTCATCGCCAATAACTACGGCGAAATGATGTCCATACCCCTGTATGACTCTGCTCTGATGGCAGCCGCGCTGATCTTGCTGATCGTGGTGGTGGTTTTCACAGCGCTTGCCCGTATTGCGCTAATCCAGGCCATAAGGAGGGCTGCATGAGCCGCCTCAAATACGTCGAAGAGCGTATCTTCCTCGTCCTGATGGTCGCCTCTCTGGTGATCGTCGTGGGGAGCCTGGCCATGATCCTGGCCACAGTCGTGGTGCGGGGGTTGCCCGCGCTGAATCTGGCGATGTTAACGCAAACTCCCCGCGGCGGGTATTACCTGGGTAAGGAAGGCGGTATTCTGAACGCTATCACTGGCTCGCTGGCACTGGCAGGGGGAGCGACTGTCCTCAGCTTCGTCCTCGGCCTGGCAGTGGCTCTCTATCTCCAGGTCTTCGCTACCGATACCCGCCTGGCCCACACGATACGGCTGGCGCTCGACGTGTTGTGGGGTATCCCGTCTATCGTCTATGGCGCGTTCGGTTTCACCCTGATGCTGTGGATGGGATTGCGGGCTTCTTTGCTGGGTGGTATCATCACCCTCACGCTCGTGGAGTTGCCGATTGTCGCGCGGGCGATGGACGAGGTGATCGCGATGGCTCCCTTCGAGTTACGCGAAGCCTCGTATGCGCTGGGGGCCACGCGCCTGGAGACCGCCTGGCGTGTGCTGGTGCGTCAGACCGGGCCGGGGTTGCTGACAGCGGTGTTGCTGGCGCTGGGCCGCGGGATTGGCGACGCGGCGTCTGTGCTCTTCACCGCCGGCTATACCGACCGCCTGCCCACGTCGTTGATGCGGCCGGCCGCCTCGCTCCCGCTGGCCGTCTTCTTCCAATTGGGCACCCCGGTCCCGGAAGTACGGGCGCGTGCTCATGCCTCGGCGCTTGTGCTGACGATAATTATCCTTATAATCAGCATAGCCACGCGTAGCCTGACCGGTCGGCTGAAGCGGCACGTGATCCGATGAGGCGGGTGTGATGGAAGATACAGCGCTTCAGATTCGCGGGCTGAACGTAGCCTACGGTGACCAGCAGGTGCTGCGCGACATCACCGTAGATATCCCTGCCCGTCAGATCACGGCTATCATCGGGCCGTCCGGCTGTGGCAAGACCACGCTGTTGCGCTCACTGTGCCGGATGGCGGAGCTGGTCGAGGGGGTGCGGGTATGGGGACAGGTGATCTTCGACGGGAAGGATATCTACGCCCCGCAGACGGAGGTCACAGAGGTGCGCAAACGCATCGGGTTGCTGGCCCAGCGGCCATTCCCGCTCCCTATGTCTATCTACGACAATGTGGCCTACGGGCCACGGCTGTACGGCATACGTCAGCGTGCTGTCCTGGATGAGATCGTCGAAAGGCAACTGCGTGCTGCGGGACTTTGGGACGAGGTCAAGGATCGCCTGCATGCTCCGGCCTCGGCGCTCTCCATCGGCCAGCAACAACGGCTCTGCCTGGCACGCGGCCTGGCTGTGGAACCGGAGGTGTTGCTGTGCGACGAAGTGACCTCGGCGCTGGACCCGCTCTCGGCTCAGCGGATCGAGTCGCGCCTGTTGGAGCTGAAGGCCAATTATACCATCGTGATGGTCACGCATGTGCTGCGCCAGGCGCGGCGCATGGCCGATTATGTGCTGTTCCTCTATCTGGGCGAACTGGTCGAGTACGGGCCGGCGGGAGAAGTATTCAACAACCCGCGCCAGGCCAGGACCCGCGCCTATCTGGCCGGAGAGTTCTATTGATGGGGGACCCGGGGTTCGGGGGCCGGGGGCCGGGGTTCGGGGTTCGGGGGCCGGGGTTCGGGATTGGGGGGTCGGGTTGGGGAGGGTAGGTCTGGTTAACCTGGAGGCAAGAATGGGAAATAAGTTGTGGATGCTTTTCCTCACCTTCCTGAAAGTCAACCTGCTCACCACCTCCGGTGCAGCCTCGGTGGGCTTGCTCTATTCGGAGGCGGTGGGTACCTTGATGAGCCGCGAGGAGTTTATCGAAGCGGTAGGTTACTCCACGGTCTTGCCTGGGTCGGATGCCCTGGAACTGGCCGTGTTCGTCGGGTACAGAGTGGGAGGTCTGCCCGGAGTGGCGGTGGCCTGCCTGGGTGTTCTTCTGCCCCCCAC
>JAOAAG010000323.1 GCA_026418995.1 Anaerolineae bacterium | reverse complement strand
AGATGTGTATAAGAGACAGCTATGGCAGGAATACCGTGCTGAGATGGCTGTGGCGGCGCTCAGGAAGGTACTGCCGGTATACGCGCGTGTGGTCCGCGTGGGGACCGACGGCACGCCACAGGAGACGCAGATACCGGCTGAGGAGGTTGTGCCCGGCGATGTGCTGGTTCTGACCGAAGGCGAGCACATTCCGGCCGATGCCCGGGTGGTCGAGGAACATGGGCTCCGTATCAACCATGCCGTGCTAACCGGCGACGCGGTCCCGATGCGCAAGACAGCAGAGGCATCACTTATCGAGGGCATCACCGAACTGGAACGCCCCAACCTCGTATTTGCAGGGACCTCCGTGGTATCAGGCAGCGGCCGGGCCGTCGTCTTCGCCACTGGGATGTCCACTCAATTGGGACGCATTGCCCGGCTCAGCCAGGCCATCAAAGAGCCGCCCAGTGCCATTTACCAGGACATTTATCGCCTCACCCGTATCCTTGCCGCCGTCGCCATCACGGCCGGACTGGCCGCTTTCCTGGTTGGCATCAGCGACATCGGCATGTCGGCGGCTGACGCCTTCCTCTTTGCCATCGGCATCATGGTCGCCGTCACGCCGGAGGGGTTGCTGCCCACGGTGACGCTCTCGCTGGCTATGGCTGTGCAGCGGCTGGCGCGCCTGGGTGTGCTGGTGAAGAAGCCAGCCGTGGTGGATACGCTGGGTAAGACCTCGGTGCTGTGTATTGACAAAAGTGGAACGCTGACCCAGAACCGGATGACCGCCTGCCGAGCCTGGGTAGGTGGGCAGCAGTTCGCTTTCGACACCGCCGACGATCCCGGTGGCCCCTTTTCCCCCGCCTGCCCCTTCTCGGCCACAGGCGACCTTGCTGCATTGCTGGTAGCCGCCGAGCGCTGCAACAACTCGCGATTGGTGCCGCCCTCGCCCGGACGGCCGATGTGGGGCTATCTGGGCGACCAGACCGAGGCAGCGCTGCGCGTATTGGCGCTCAGAGGGTGTCTGGACGTGGAGGTGCTGGAGCGTACATATCCGCGTGTCCATGAACTCCCCTTTGACGCGCGGCGCAAGCGCATGACCACCATTCACCGTGACGGTGCCTCCAGCACGACGCCCGGTGCTCTGATCGCTTTCGTCAAGGGCGCGCCGCGCGAGGTGCTTCAGTGTTGCACCCATATCCTCATCAACGGCACAGTCCAACCGCTGGATCACGCCCTGCGTGCTGAGATACTGGCCGTCACCGACGAGTACGCCAGGAACGCACTGCGTGTGCTGGCGCTGGCCCGTCGCACGCTCGACGATCCCGCAGTGCCCCGTGCAGGTACGTACACCCCTGAGTGGATAGAACGGGATTTAACCTTTCTGGGCCTGGTGGCCATGACTGACCCGCCGCGCCCGGAGGTGGCCGGGGCGGTACAGAAGTGTCATGATGCTGGCATCCGGCTGGTCATGGTTACTGGGGACTATGGCCTGACAGCCGAGTCACTCGCCAGACGGGTGGGCATCATTCCTGCCACCGCACGTCCGCGTATTGTCAACGGGGCTGATATGGACTCGATGAGCGACGCCGAACTCCGGGCGTTGCTTGAAAGTATGGATACCCTGTCGCCCATCATCTTTGCTCGCATGGCCCCGGAGCACAAATTGCGCCTGGTCGCCGCTTTTCAGAGCCTCGGCGAGGTGGTCACCGTGATCGGCGATGGCGTTAACGACGCGCCCGCGCTGCGTAAATCCGACGTAGGCATTGCGATGGGTGTGAGCGGTGCCTACGTGGCACGGGAAGCAGCGGATATTATCCTCACCAACGACAATTTCGCCGCCATCGTAGAAGCGATCGCCGAGGGACGCGCCGTCTACGACAATATCCGTAAGTTCATCACCTATATCCTGATCAGTAATGTGCCGGAGGTGGTCCCCTTCGCCCTGCGGGCACTGCTGCGTATTCCCCTGGCACTCACTGTCCCCCAAATCCTGGCCGTGGACCTGGGCACCGATCTGCTCCCGGCGCTGGCGCTGAGTACTGAGGCGCCGGAGCTGGACGTGATGCAGCATCCGCCTCGTCGCCGCCGCTCCCTCCTGCTTGACAGGAGTCTGGCGCTGCGTGTGTTGGGGCTAGGCGCTGTCGAGACCGCGCTCTGCTATGCTGGCTTTCTATGGGTATTTCATGCGGCAGGTTACACCGACTTACGGAGCTTCCCCCCTGTAGACCTGCTCCCCTTCTCGGCGCGTCTGATGAGCAGGGAGGGAACAGTGTACGCCCTTGCCACTACAGTTTTCCATGCCGGATTGGTCACCGCACAGGTGGGGAGCGTGCTCGCCTGCCGACGCATGACCACAGAGGACGTCGGGAGCTGGATCAGGAATCGCGCACTGCGCGTAGGCATCGCGGTCGAAATTCTTCTCATTTTGCTGTTGATCTACTTTCCCCCGCTAGCGGTGCTGTTCGAGCACCAGCCGCTACCTTGGTGGTGGTGGGGTGGGCTGATTTTATATGCCCCTGCCCTGTACGGCCTGCACTGGCTCTTCAGGGCAGTGTTTGTGGCAAGAAAACGTCGGGAGGTTGGGTGATGAGAGTCATTGTGATGGGTTGTGGTCGGATAGGGGAGCAGCTCTCGCGCATCCTGGCCGACGAGGGACATGAGGTAGTGGTGATTGACTATAATCCGCTAGCGCTGGAACGCCTGGGGCCGCACTTCAAGGGACGGACAGTGCTCGGGGTGGGGTTTGATCGTGATGTGTTGATCGCGGCGGGCATCGAGTATGCCGATGCCTTTGCCGCGACCAGCTCATCGGACAACGCCAACATCATCGCGGCGCGTATTGCCCGCAATATCTTTCATGTCCCGCGTGTGGTGGTCCGGCTCTATGACCCCGGTAGGGCGGACATTTACCGCCGGCTGGGGCTGATAACCATCTGCTCGACGACCTGGGGCGCGGAACGGATGCGTGAATTGCTCACCCACACCGCGCTGGACCCGGTGATGACGTTCGGCGACGGTGAGGTTTCCTTACTGGCGCTCGAGGCGCCGCCACATCTGGTGGGTAGGCAGGTGCGGGATGTCACGGTGCCGAACGAGATACACGTAGTCGTCATTACCAGACAAGGAGAGGCCATGCTCCCGACGCTGGGGATGGAGTTCCAGGCTGGCGACCTCATCCACCTGGCAGTGCTGGCCTCAGCGATGGAGCGAGCTGAAGCGCTGTTTGGCTTAAGCACAGGAGGGTGACCATGTTCGTGATCATCGTAGGGGGTGGTAAGACTGGCTCGCGCCTGGCCAGAATACTTTTGAGCCGTAACTATCAGGTCAGGGTGATCGAACATCGGCGGGAGGTGCTGGAGCGCCTGAGAAAGGAGCTGCCGGAGGAGACTATTGTTGCCGGAGATGGCAGCTCACCAGGCGTGCTGGAGCGGGCCGGTATCGTCCAGGCCGATGCACTGGCCGCAGTGACCGGGGAGGACGAGACTAACCTGGTCGTGACCACGCTGGCCCGTTTTGAGTTCGACGTGCCGTTCACTGTTGCCCGCGTAAATAACCCCCTTAACGCCTGGCTCTTCACGAAGGAGATGGGGGTGGATGTGGCCTTTGATCAGGCTGAGCTGATCGCCCGTATGATTGAAGAGGAACTGTTGCTGGGAGATATCGCAGCAGTACTCAGATTGCATGGGAAAGAAGTGTCGCTGGTTAGGAAAATAGTGCGCCCCAACTCACCGGCAGCCGGCAAGGTGTTGCACGAGCTGGCGCTGCCCCGGGACTGTGTGCTGGCGGCGGTGATACGCGGTGACGAAATCATCGTGCCACATGGAGGGACGCGCCTGGAGGTGAACGATCACATCCTGGCCGTCGTGCACAACGCGTGTTTATCGCTGCTCAGTGCTCTCTTTGACAGATAAATCCCCGTTCCCTCCTGATCGCTTCGCCCCGGAAGACCGAAACTTCCGGCGGGAGAGCTGCTACCCCCACTCCAACCCATCTCCCCTCATTCCTACCCTCTCACCCCGAACCCCCAGGCATTAGGGGAAATTCTCCAATCATTTTAGGGGTTAGAAGCATATACCGCAACATCGGATATGCTATAATGTGGACAGGCTATACCCGGTACAGGATGAACAGGTGAGGGGTGGTCCCTGAGTTTACCGGTGAGTAGCTAAGAAGGGAGGTGGTCAGGCATAAGCTAACTGATGTCAATTCACCATATTAACAATCCTTTCATAGTCCAGTTGAAACAGGAGGAGTGTGATGACTAAGCGTGTGCATAATGTGATAGCTCTGGTAGTTCTGCTTGGGCTGCTGCTGGCATCGTGTAAGCCAGCCGCCACACCTACCGCAGCGCCCACACCGACCGAGGCACCTGCTGCGCCCGCAGCGCCTGAGAAGCCTGAGAAGCTGACCATTGCCTGGATTCCCAAGGCGCTGAACAACCCGGTCTTCGAGGTGGGGCGTGACGGCGCCTTCAAGAAGGCTGAGGAATTGACGGCGCAGACCGGCATCAAAGTCGAGGTCCTCTACGTCGGCTCTGTCGCCTCGGATGCTACGGAGCAGGCGCGTGTCGTGGAGGACGTCATCGCCAAGGGAGTGGATGCCATTGGCATCTCCTGCAACGACCCCACGGCCTGCGAGGACCCCATCAACAAGGCAGTGGAGGCAGGGATTCCGGTGATGACGTCGGACCCGGACTCCCCCAACAGCAAGCGCTTCACCTACCTGGGGGTGGACAACTACGCCGGTGGTAAGGCGGCTGCCGACCTGCTGGTGCGCTTTATGGGCGAGAAGGGG
>JAOAAG010000312.1 GCA_026418995.1 Anaerolineae bacterium | reverse complement strand
GCTGTGAGCAGGGCTATCCACTTCCCCTCAGGCCACCCCCTGAAGAGTTCACGCACGGCCCACACCGTTGCCGCGACGGTGAGGATCCCCACCGTTGCCCCGCCCAGTCTCAGGGCCAGCGGCATCGCGCCGAGCAGCCTTGTCCACAGGGCAGCCCAGTAGAAAAACAATACCTCCTTGCCAGTGTAAGAGGAGATAAAGATAGGCGTTTTTCCTTTGAAGGCGATCTCGCCAGCCAGTATGCCGTTAGCCGCCTCATCGTAGTGGAGGCCAAGGGGAAGCTCCGGTAAGCGATACAATCGCACTACTGCCGCAGTGAGCAGCACAAGTGCCGATACAGCCCAGAATATCCGGTGCGTTGTCGTGGTCATCGGGGAAATTATAGCAGGGAGAAGACAGGATGCAAGCAACCATCCCCTGAGCGCCACAAGTACAGCCGTACACTCTCCATTTGCCCGCTGGCTGTGGCGATAGAGGTATGGTAAAATGTCCTCCATCTCATCGAAACAGCGTGAACACATTATCGGAGGTTAGCTACGTTGAGCTACGCGAGCGGGTCACACCACCAGCGGGAGTATCTTGTTGGCACCGGGGCGCTTGAAAGAGATGGCCATATCCTGCGCCTGGTCGTTACCGATGCCACTGCGCGCACTTACTCCGACGCTCAGCTAGACGATTATCACGGGCTGCCCCGCCGCCGGTTTCTGTGGCGCCCGCCGCTGCAGATGACGGTACGGGCCCGCTTTTCGCACCCGACAGGTGAGCTGCGCGGAACGGCTGGCTTCGGTTTCTGGAACGACCCCTTTCTGATGACCGGCTGGCGCACTCCGACGTTGCCACGCGCCATCTGGTTTTTCTACGCCTCACCCCCCTCCAACCTCAAGCTCGACCTGGAGGTGCCCGGCTCCGGCTGGAAAGCCGCCACACTAGATGCGCTCAGGCCAGTTGCTCTGCCACTGGCGCTGACGGCTCCGCTCACCGTGCCGCTGATGAACCTCCGCCCCTTTTACTCCGCCTGGTGGCCGCGCGTGCAGAAAGCATTGCGCATCCGCGAAGCCCTTGTTGACACAGAGATCACTCACTGGCATACTTACGCTATCCACTGGGGTGCGGAACGCGCTGTGTTCAGTGTGGATGACAAGCCAATACTGGACGCGCCCTCACCTGGCGGGCCTTTAGGCTTCGTGATGTGGCTCGACAATCAATACATGGTCGCAACGCCGCAGGGGCATTTTAGGTGGGGGTTGCTGGACGTACCGGGACGTCAGTGGATGGAGGTGGAACAGCTAACCATAGAGCCAGGCAGCAGTTTATGACGTTTATCACGCCCACTCTGTGTCATTCGCCACTATGCCTCGCCGTGGCATTGTGCTATTATACAATTGAACATCGTCCTCCTTTCCTTGGCCGTAGGCCCCCCGGTCCCCAGCCGGGGGGCCTTAGCTTTTACCGCCCCGACACCAGCGCCTGATCGAAAAACTCTATGACGCGCTGCTCATACTGGAGCGGGAATCTGTACATCATTTCCATATGCCCCACATCCGGCTCTACCCACAGATACTTTGGCGTGCCCGCTGCACTGTACAACCTCTCCCCTGCGTCCGGCGGCACCATCTGATCTGCTAACCCCTGGATAATGAGCACTGGCCGGGGGCTGATCCGCCCGATCACCTCCTCCGGCCGCACATCGTGAATGCTGATGCCCGCTTCCCTTTCTCCGAAGAAGCGCACGAGTGGGCGCAACGGAGCGAACGGCACCATCACCTCCAATTCGTCGGCCAATGCAGCGTAGGCGCTATCGGCCACCACGGCTTCGATTTCCGACCTGCGGGCAGCGGCCATAATCACCGTGGCGCCCCCCATTGAACCGCCCCAGGCTCCCACGCGCTTCACTCCGGGCTGCGACAGGGCAAAATCAAGCGCCGCCTCTACGTCCAGCACCTCGTAGTACCCCAATGTGCATATCTCTCCCTCGCTCTCGCCATGGGCACGGAAGTCCCACGAGACGACGCCGTAGCGATTCCGGGCGAAAAGGCTGTGGGCATCCGCCGGCCGCGCGCCCCCGTGGCCGTGCGCCACGAGCACCACTACACCGTTCTGAGAGGGGGTGTACCAGGCTCGCAACACCAGACCATCAGGCGTGGTAAACGCGACCTCTTCGTAGGAAACGCCGTAAGAGGCGGGAGTGTCGCCGGCCTGACGCACTGCGCGCCTGGGGTGGACATACTCCCAGGCCCGCTGGCGTGCCAGATAGATGAGTCCTGCCGTCAGGATGAGGACGAAGGTCACAAGCGCAAACAGGAGCAGGTTAACCCAGTAACGCCAGGTCCTCATACCGGGGTCGGGCGTTCGGGGTTGGAGATCCGGGGTTGGGAGTTGGGGATCGGGGGTTCTGGGTTGGGCGCAGAGATCGCCCTCAGTGGTGCCGGTCACTTCCGAAATGACGGGTCCCTGGGTCATGCCTCATAAGAACAACTTGGGCAGATACTCCGGAATATCATTATACGGCATCACTTGACCCGTCGCAACCTGGTACAGCCGCTTATGTGTGGCACGGGCAGCCTGGGCCAGCGGCTCGTAGGGCCGGTGGCATACGTCGAAGAAGCCGATGTTCCAGTTTTCGCCGTCAAAGCGCCCCAGTGCCGATTCGTCGTAAAGGGTGAAGTAGTGTACCCCAACGCACCAGGGCAGCGCCGCCGCGTTCTCGACGTAGACACGGAAGGCCTTTCCACGGGCATGCTGGTCGCGCACATGGCCAATGCCGCTTCCGGGTAGGCCCACATCGAGGGCGCCGAAGTGCCACTCGCCGACCAGCACCGGCATACCCAACTGTTGAGCAATCTCCCGCGTCTGCTCGGCAGGCACACGTTCCTGATAGCAGTTCATGCTGAACACGTCAAAACAGCGCATCCCCCTGAGCGCCCACCACGGCGGCACGGTGTAATACCTGTCTCTTATACACATCT
>JAOAAG010000270.1 GCA_026418995.1 Anaerolineae bacterium | reverse complement strand
CGTGCGCGTAGGCGTCGGGGATGGGCCAGGCGTCGGCGTGGCGGTCGGCGTATTGGTCGGCGTGCGCGTCGGTGTGTTGGTCGGTGTGTTGGTCGGCGTGCGCGTCGGTGTGTTGGTCGGCGTGCGCGTCGGCGTCGCCGTAGGTGTGTGCGTTGGCGTGCTGGTCGGCGTGCGCATCGACGTCGGCGGGAGCGTCGACGTTGGCGTCGGTGTGTTGGTTGGCGTATTCGTCGGCGTAGGCACCGCCGTGGGGATCGGCGTCGGCGTGGGGTCGGGATCGGCGCCCGGCACGTTGACGTCGAAAGAGGTGACCAGCAAGGTCAGCAACGGTTGCTGGGTCAACCCGCCGACCGTGATGCTATCGTCGGCATCCATAGCCCGCACGAAGATGTAGTAGCGGCCGTTGACCACTCTCCTACCGCTACCAGGCCAGGTAGAGGAGGCAGAGAGATTCGAGACCAGCGTGAGGCCACTAGCCACATTGGAAGCGGAGGTGTAGTACCAGTTCCGTCCGTCGCCCGAGGCCAGCAGGTTATAGTAGCCATTCCCGCTGTTGGGCCCGACGATGTAGATCGCTACCTCCTGAATACCGGTGCCGGCAGCGGTACCCACACCACCGTAGTCGAGGTCCCAGATATCCGCGCGCACGGTGATGGATTCGCCGGCCTCATACACATTACCCGGCGCAGGGACGGGAACATAGCTGTACGACGCAGCCACCACCGGCCGCACATAGTACGGGTACGGATACGCGTTCGAGGGACGGTAGGGCGGATAGTCGGAAAGAGCCGCCGACACAGGCATCGGCGCATAGAGACGGATGGCCGGCCCCTTGCGCGGCTTATCAAAAGTGAGCCAGCACCTGGTGCCAAAGGCAAAATCCAGGCGCAGCCGCGTCGTCCCGAAGGAGGCCGGGTGGACGATATTCCCTCCCAGGCTATACTGACGACGGGCGCTGCTATAGAAAGAGTTATTGGCAGAGTAGGCGATATAGCTGGGGGCCGGTGCCATGCGGTTCCCGTCCGGATTCCACGGGTTAGGAGGCAGGTTCAGGAGCGCACCGATGTCCGGATAGTCCAGGTTCCGCACATAAAAAGCGTAGAAGTTGGTATCCCCAGGCGCGATCCGACGGTTAGCCTCTGCCTGCCAGTCACTCGTCACGTGCCAAGGAGACGTTAAACCATCGCCGTTGTGCGCGGTGGTCGGCGAGCTGTTGGGAGGGAAGAAACGTTTGATATTATCTATCCTGACCCCGGAGCCGTACAGCTCACTGACCGGCCAGTAATAGATGGCCTCATTCAGCACAGCCGCGTAACCAGTGTTGTTGGTGATAGGACCGACAAAGGTATGGCGGTCGGAATCCGAGGTCTCAGAGGTGGGGAAGAACAGCTCGTTTTCGTACTGCAACTTACTGCAAGAGGTGTCATGGACCTCAAAGGGAACGACCAGGAGCGTGAATAGCCGCTCCTGATAATCCACGGGGCTCAGGTAACTCAGGGCATTCGAGTCATCCCGGTCCACCGCCCGGATGTAGAGGTAATGGGTCCCGCTGATGATATGGCTACCGTTGGGCCAGAAACCACTGCTCAGGTCAAAGGTGACCCGGTAGGGGGCAGCAGTCAGGTAATACCAATCGGAGGAGCTGCCAGGGCGCAGCAAGTTGTAATTCGGGCCGTCTGCCCCACCATAGTAAGTAGGATCATTTTCCGGCCCCTCTACCCAGAGGGCGACCTCGCGGATGCCGGTGCCACTAGCCGCGCTGTTGCCATAGTCACGGTCGAAGGCGCTCACATCTATCACCAGCGAGTCCGTTATGGCGTCGCTTGCGCTACCGAACGTCACCGGCACACCGACCAGGCCGGGCAGATGCGAAGGACGCATTAGATAGCTTCCCAGGCCACCGGGCAATGTGCCCACCGCTTTGGGCGAGTGCAGGCGGATATAGGGCCCTTTCTGATAGCGGTTGAAATTCACCGTGCACGCGGTCCCACTGCCAGATTCGCCGAAAACGATCTGCATACTCACGTTGAACTGATCGGGATGGAGAATGTTATCGTTCAGATTACCGCTGGAGGCGCTGGCATTGTAGCCACTGACCGTGGAGTCGAGCAGTACCTCTGAAGGAGGCGAAAGCGCGAGGCCCATATTCCGCAGGTTGGGCATGGTTTGGCCGTCAAAGTCAAATGCCAGCCAGTGAGGCTCCCGGTGGAAGAGCGTCCGGTTGTGTTCCCGCGATCCCCACTCGGCCGACCAGGGGGTGGAGTGGCCATCACCGCTGTGGATGGTCGGAGCGTCCACCGCACTAGGCATCTGTACCTGGTTAATAAACGCGCTCCCAACCTGGTGCATCTCGTTCCTGGGCCATGAGATAGTCAATCCTTTCAGCCAGGCAGTACAACCGGTGGTGTTCTCAACTGCTCCAGAGACAAGCCAATCCCGGCGAGCGCCATAACCATCGTGCCCAAACTGGACCATACGGTTCGGGTCCGCTATCAGCGCGTTACACTCACAGGGGATGTTCGGCCCGCGCGCCTCTACCACGCACTGGTAGCCGAAACTGGTCTGGAGGGTGACCTCCAACCGGAAGTCATAAGGATTAGAGCCGGTGACATCCTGGCTGAAATCTTCGTCAATCCAGCGCGGGCCACTGGCAGGTGGCAGAGTACGGACGGAAGTTGAATCACTCGTGAAGGACGCTATATCCGCTGGCGGAATCCCGGGCGGCGCGGGCGCCACATCCGGGTTGGGGTCGGCTATGGTCGTCCAGCTTCCCCCGGCCGGAGCCATACGGATGTAGCTCAGTTGGGGCTGGCTTCCTGAGTAAGGCCACCAGATTCTCATCCGCGTGGCAAGGAACTCATAATTCGTCTTATTGCGGATGGAGAAAGTGGCATTGTCGTTCTCATAGAAGCCGTACCACGTCAATTCGATGTCCTCACACTTCGGATAGATGCAGACATCGAAATCACGCATCAGTGTGATTTCCTCGCCATCGTTGTCGGTGACGATGACATAGAGGGTATGGCGGCCAGCGATGACCGGCCTACCGCCCGGCCAGCGGCCTTGTGAGAGATCAATAGCCGGACAGGGATCTGAGTTACCTCCATTACCACAGTACTCGATCTGAGGGTCGGTCCAGTCATGGACATTGGTACCGGACGGGTCCCTCACCCAGAAACGTACCCGTTCGATACCTACCCCGTTGTACACATTGGGGTCACAGGTCGTTCCACTGCCACCGGGAATGTTATCCGGGTCACAGGCCCGCGCCTGCAGGACAAGGGTGCCGGTTATGCAGGGCTCTCCCTCAATGGGGCGGATGATCCGACCCACAGGAGGAGCAGGGGGCAGGGGCGTTGGGGTAGGCGGCGATGGGATGTCAAACGCGGGCGGCAGCCCTATCACACGCGCCGTACGGAAGCGCTCGACAACCATCTCACGCAGGGCAGCCAGGGGAAGGTAGTTTCCCTCGTTGTCGGCGATACTACGGATCGGGGTGATCAGCGGATGGTTGAAGCGCACGACAATCACCACCCGGTCGTTGGGGCCGCCGGCGTCGTCCATGACGCTCTCATCACCGTTGGCAATGTCAGCAGGTGTGGGATCATAGATACAGGTATTGCGCCCGTAACCATAGATATTGTTGCGGTCGAAGAGAAAGCCCTCACGGGTACTGCACACAGTAACACGGAAGTAACCGCGAGCGTAAGGGTTGCCACCGATCCCCCGCGTAATATCACCCGAGACCTCAGGATCAATCGAGATGCTCCTGGCAGCATAGTAGGCAACATCGCGGACGGAGTAGAGACGTGCGGCATCCTGCAAGCGGGCTGAAACGTTCTGATAATACCAGTGGTCGTCGGGGTTGACCCGGTTAACTCCCGGAGCATTGGAGAGCACACGACAGTCAACCGGCTGATTGCAGACCACCTGACCACCCTCCTCCACACACTGGTCCATTTCCAGGTAGGAGGGAGTATGCGGGTCCCGTGCCTGCAGCAGGCCGGCCACTTCCGCACAGTAATCCGCGTTATACTCACCACTCACAGCGTAGCGCGCACCCTGACGCGCCGAATGTTCGACCGTCAGCCAGGCGTGGAAAATGCGCCCAAACTCGATCACCCCGAACAGCATCAACAATACCAGGGGAAGGATGAGGGCAAATTCCACCAACGCCTGTCCCTTACGCCGTTCTTTATGAGACACTCCGTCCATATTCCACACTCCTCTACCCCGCCCCAATGGCCTCATAGTCTCAGCGTGACAGTCACTCTATAGTATGTTTACTGAATCAGGCGGCTAAAGATACGAGAAACGATACTTTCGAACACATCCTCCAGGTCTTCGGCGTCCTCGGCATAATAATAGTTACCGCAGTCCTCGCCCCTTGCCGGGATGGGGTCCACAACCACATCATCCCAGTAATAATCGCTGCCGCAAGGAGCCGTTTCCAGATCCCCATCATCGCCGACATCGGCCAGATAGCGCAGGAGGCGCTCGCCAGCATCGGGACGACCGCGTGACTCGCGGTGCACATAAGGGCCAAACCCAATCGAGTAGATAGCGATGTTATGCGCGGAGGCCAGATCGGCCATATCGCGCGCGTAATCATCGGCATCGTATCTCCACTCGTCGTACACAAAGCCGGGGTTAGTGTACCATGGATCACGCCGGTTACAGACCCGTTGAGACGGGCAGTGGCGCGTGACCACACCGTCGCGCTCCGGGTCACGACAGAACGGCCCGTAATCAGAGTTACGATAGTTAGGGCCGCCACTCCACGCCGGTGACGGACATGTCCACCAGCCATTGCTATCAGCCGCCTGATCGGTGGCATTGGCCGCGCCGTCACTCAGGATGACAATGATCCACACGGCCGCGTCGGTGCTGCCGTTGTTGACCAGCTCGGCAATCGCTTCTCGCAAGCCACCTCCCAGGTTGGTAGAGGCCCAGCGGTAACCGTAGCCCCATGGTTCCGGATACCCCGGCTCCTGCCCGTAAGCACCACCCACGTGTGTCGGCTCCGTGCACCGTACCCCCGTCACAGGGTCATAGGCTTCGGGGCGTACGTAGGGGTTCAACGGATCGTTGTAATTGCCCTGTCCACGCAGGATAGCATTTAACACAGTCTGCTTATCTGAAGTGAGCGGGACAATACGTCCGCTGGCCGGCTCGATCGTCACTGTAATGACAGCGCCCTCCGGGGCATCACAGTGCAACACCTCAACCGACCGGGTGATCACCGGCACCTTGTCGAAATGGTAAATGGCCACCCGATCCACACGGTCACGCATCAGCGAGTCCACGAACTCATAGGCCGCCCAGCGCACCGAGGGCACAGCCGGCGCATTAGGCGAGTCGAAGGGCTGGCACGTGCCCGCCATACGGCAGGATTTCAAGCAGGCGAAGAAAGCGGGCTCTGGCATACTGGGAGGGCAGGTATCGTAGGCCATAGATTCCGAGGTGTCTATGAGCAACACCAGATTCAGCACCGCAGCCTCAGACTGCGCACTAGCTCTCAGCATCACCACATCCTGGCCGATGATGAGGCGTATAAAGAACAGTTGCACCGGGAACTCCGCCTCGACCCGGATGATTTTACGCGCCGTGGTGCTGCCAGGAGGAAAGCACAGATTGGGGTCATGGGGATCGTACGGCGGCCCTCCACCGATAGGGACGATGCTATCGGCTCCAGGGCCCTCAGCATGATTACACCAGTAAACCCACACGTTGTGCACCCCTGGCAACTGCAGCCTGACCGTCTCTACCACCGCGTCATAGAGCTGCTGCACATCGCGTCCTTCCCGATATTGATTGGCCGCTATGATGGCGCCGGCATCCACAGCCCTCTGGAGGTGCCCCTGGTGGACAAAGACAAGGGCCCCATCGGTTACCAACCCCACAAAGGCCAGCATACCAATCAGCGCAAAGGTGAAGATAATCAGTGTCTGCCCCTTTTGCCCGGTGCGGACCAAATGGAACACGCGGACGAAGATACTTGCCATACGTACACTCCTGAGAGTGGCTAATCTCTCGGCTCAGCAGCCGGTACAGGAAAGATCGAATAAGTCCAGGTGTTAATCGGATTAGGAATGAAATTGCCGATAGAGAAAAGACCTATAAAGTGGGGGTGAGCATGAAAGACCTCAACGATAACAAAGCCGGTATTCGGTGCGTCCGGATGCAAACTTCGCACTATCGTCGCATTGTCCATAATCGAGCCACGGTTGCCATAGAGGGACCAACTACGGCAGTTGGAGGTGTTGGCAACGGTACAGGTGGGGTTAGTAGGCCCATCCCGTGCTCCCCGGAAATGATAAGGCTGATCGTCAGGATGAGCGTGCGTGGGCGTGAGCGGCCAGCGATAAGCAATCTGCCCACCTCTCACACCGATGACAGAGATAACAATATCGTCCCCATTGGCAATATTGAGAGTACCCGATGGGATATTTTGCAAAGCCAGGCAAGCCACTTCGTAGTAGAAGTTAGTGGACTCGCCAGTGCTACACACTCTCACCAGGTCTCCGTAGCCCATATTGCGCACATCCGGGAAAGGGTCTCCATGCATATCCAGTGGATGTTTGCTGGTCAGCTCAGGATCGAGGTTGGCACCGAAACGGGCCGCTTCACGAGTAGCATCCAATAGCGTCAAATACTTTAGCCCGTAAGCGCCCACCTCAATAAGACCAGCAATGAAGAGTAGCAGGAGGGGCAAAAAAAGCGCAGTCTCAAGGAAACTTTGCCCCTTTACCGCCGCCATCAATCTATGCCGCAAGGCCATCCAACTCCTGTCTCTTATACACATCTCCGAGCCCACGAGACCAG
>JAOAAG010000253.1 GCA_026418995.1 Anaerolineae bacterium | reverse complement strand
GCCTCAGGCGGCACGACTGGCGGTACTTCCACCCGCTCCTCGGGCGGGGGCGCGGGGCGGCCCATAATCTCGGCCAGGCGGGCCTCGGCTTCCAGGCGGGCCTGCTCCTGCAGCTCTTCCTCCTTTCCGCGCATCAGTTGCTCCAGCCAGGCCAGTGCCTCCTCGCCGGAGGGGGGCTCCTCCCCCTCCAGCCAGGCAGGCGGAACCTCCTCCGGCGCCGCTTCCACCTTGCCGACGCCCGCCAGCCACGGCGGCAGCTCCGCCTCCGCTTCCTCCGGCGCGGCCTCTATCTCGCCGACGCCCGCCAGCCATGGCGGCAGCTCCGCCTCCGCTTCCTCCGGCGCGGCCTCTATCTCGCCGACGCCCGCCAGCCACGGCGGCAGCTCCGCCTCCGCTTCCTCCGGCGCGGCTTCTACCTCGCCGACACCCGCCAGCCATAGCGGCTCTGCTGTCTCTGGGGCAACCTCTACCTGGGGAGGTAGCTCTTCCTCAGCTTCCTTGCCAATAGCCTCTTTCAACCAATCGGGGATTTCGATTTGTGTCTCCGGTACGAGCGTCAAATCCACAAGAGCTGCTTCCTCCCTCACACCAGCCGGAGGGCCGGGCACGACCCCCCAGGCAGGTGGTTGCGCCGCTGGACCGACCGGTGACAGAGGCGTGATACGAACTTCCTGCAGCGATAGAGGAGAGGCTTCTCCAAAGAGAGCCTGCGCCATACGGTTTTCAGGGTCCAGCTCCGTCGCCCTGCGTAAGTATTCCTCCCCCTCTTCTCTGCCGCTATCAGTCCAGATTTGCCCCAGGATCAGATTAGCTTTTATACAGTAAGGAAGTTCATTAAGTAACTTACGGGCGGCCTCTGAGGCTTCCAGTATTTGTCCATTGCGCCAGAGCGCCTCGATCAGGGCGACGCTTAAGTCCACCCGGTCTGGCTCCTCATTCAGGAGCTCCCGGAGTTCACGTGTGGCCCGCGAGAACAACCCGCCTCTTAGATAGAGGCGGGCCAGTGCGCCTCTGGTAAGCTCGACACGGTGCGGTAAAACCCCATCCCTTCGGCCATAGAGGTCGCGCAGCGCGGCTTCGATAGCCTCGTTATCGGCAGCCAGCTCGAAGGCCCGCTCCAAGTAGTAGGCAGCCGCATTGAGGTCATTCTGCTGGCTGGATACCTCGCTGAGACCTACCCAGGAAACAATGTCCTCCGGGTCAGCGCTGAGCACGCGCTGAAACATATCGGCAGCGTCCTCGATCCGGCCGGCTTCCAGCAGTGCTTTGCCCAGCAACCGATAGGCAGCGACGTATTTAGGGTACTGCTTCAGGATATGTTTCCCGTGGGCAATAGCTTCTTGGTAGCGCCCCTCTTCAATGATATCCTCAATATGTTGACAATACTCACTGAGGGTTATTTCAGCCACAGCTCCCTCCAAGCACCATTACAGCGGGTCGGTTGTCTACCAGGGGCAACCGAGCTCCGCAGCAACCCGCCCCTCACCCGGTGAATCAACACTACTTATTGCCGTCCAACAACATATTATAACGGCTCACGTAAAAAGTCAACTCAAGTGATGCACTTGTTTCAGCCGGGCGATCACATCCCCTACCGGAGGCTCAGGATAGGGGGATGGCCCGAAAGGATCGGCATAATGCTCCTCTCCCATCAACGCGTAGAAGCTATTAAGCACCCCGTAGGCCAGCGTATCCAGGTTGTAACCACCCTCCAGCGTCCAGACGGTACGCCCGCCACACAACTGGGCGCTCATCTTGACCAGCTCCCGCGCCAGGTGGGCATACCCGGCCAGCGAAAGGTGCATCTGGGCCAGCGGGTCTTTCCAGTGGGCATCGTAGCCCGCGGAGACGAGAATAAGTTCCGGTTGAAACCGTTCGGCCAGCGGCCAGACCAGTTCGGTAAAGATCGCGGCGTAGCCTGCATCACCGGTCCCGGCCAGGAGCGGGACGTTCAGTATGGTCCCCTTGCCCTCGCCATAGCCGATCTCGTTCCAGTACCCGGTGCCGGGATAATGGGGAAACTGATGGACGGAGAAGTAAAACACGTGCGGATCATCGGCGAAGGCTTCCTGCGTGCCGTTGCCATGGTGCACATCAAAGTCGGCGATAAAGATGCGCGTGACCTTACCGCTCGCCAGAGCAGCGCGTGCGGCCACGGCAACATTGTTGAACAGGCAGAAGCCCATAGCGTGGGTAGGTGTGGCATGATGGCCAGGTGGACGTACCAGCGCAAATGCGTTGCGGATCTCGCCCGAGAGCACCGCCTCCACCGCCCGGATGACCCCGCCAGCGGCCATAACGGCTGCCTCGAAAGAGCGGGGCGTGACGTATGTGTCTGGCTCCAGATACCCACTCCCACTCTGAGCAGCGTTCTGCACAAAGGTGATCAACTGGCGGCTGTGCACACGCTCCAGTTCCTCCATCGAAGCTGGCCGGGGTTGCAGGTGCACCAGGCGTGAGCGCAGGCCGCTTTCCTCCAGCAGTGCCAGTATCCGCTCCAGCCGACGGGCGTTCTCAGGGTGACCGGGCATATGATGCTCCAGATAGATCGGGTCGTAGACGAAGGCGGTGCTCATCCGTTCTCCTTTCGGCTGCGGCTGCGTGTAATCCATACCTGGGGACTGTCGGCTACCGATCGTTGCTGCCTGAATTATATCCTGCCACGCCGGGGTGTCAATCAACCGGTTGTGCCGACCACTACCTGCCTGGTGGAATATATGCTATAATGCAGGGCACTGCCAGGAGGCGAGGTGATGGACGAAGATCGAGCGCTGATCCGGACAGTTGACCTGACCAAATATTACGGGAGGCACAGGGCGGTCGAGGGGCTGAATTTTGCTGTCTACGGCGGCGAGATTTTCGGCTTTCTGGGGCCCAACGGCGCGGGTAAGACGACGACGATGAAGATGATCGTGGGGCTGTTGCGTCCCACACGCGGGCAAGCGTTTGTGGCAGGCCACGACGTAGTGCGGGAACCGGTGGCTGCCAAGTCGGTCATTGGCTATGTGCCGGAGGAGCCACACCTCTACGCCAAACTCTCCGGCCGTGAGTTCCTGCGCTTCGTGGGCGATCTGTACAACATGCCTGCTGACCAGGTCAACCGTCGGGCCGACGAACTGCTGCGTCTGTTCGACCTGGACGAAGCTGCCGACAGTCTCATAGACTCCTACAGTCACGGCATGCGCCAGAAGACGGCGGTCGCTGCCGCGCTGATGCACGACCCGCGTGTGCTGGTACTGGACGAGCCGACCGCTGGCCTCGACCCCCGGAGCGCCCGGCTCATCAAGGATATCCTGCGCCAGATGGCCGGGCGGGGTACAGCCGTCTTTCTCTCCACCCACATCATGGAAATCGCCGAGCGTATGTGCGACCGGATCGGCATTATCAACGCGGGGCAACTGGTGGCGATTGGCACGATGGAAGAGTTGCGGGCGATGAGCGCCGGGCAGGCGAGCCTGGAGGACATTTTCCTCAGCCTGACCGGGGGCCCCGAGTACGCCGAGATCGCCGAGGTGCTGCGATGACGCTTAGCCGCGCGGTGTGGAAACTGCTACGCGCTCAGTGGTGGATCTGGCTCAACAATTTCCGGCGGGCCAGGGGGCGCACGCGCTTTGCTTACGCCATCTCTGTGGTTTTCCTGCTGGGCGTGGCGATGGGTGGGTTCGCGTTAAGCTGGGCGCTGCTCTCGGCCTTACGCCATCCCCGAGCGCCGGCTGGGTTCGAGGTGGCAGGATCGGGAAGCCCAGCAGCATTGATTGAAAGCATCCCTGTATGGACACTGAGCGGCGTCTTTCTGGTCACATGCGTCTTCAGCTTTCAGGTGCTCTTGCAGGCGCTCTACCTCTCCGGCGATATGGACTTGCTACTCAGTTCGCCACTGCCAGCGCGCGCCGTTTTCGTCGCCAAACTGCTCCAGGCCATTCTGCCCAACTTTGTGCTCTTCAGCGCCTTCACGTTGCCGCTGTTGTGGGGGTTGGGCGCGGCTTACGAGTACAACGCGCTCTACTATCCGCTGGTGCTGTTGCTCCTGGTACTCCAGACGCTCGCGGCGGCAGGGCTGAGCGCGCTGGTGGTGATGGTGGTCGTCCGCGTCTTTCCCGCGCGGCGGGTGTTCGAGGTCATCTCCTTCCTGGGCGCGATGATCGGCATGCTGTGCGTCCAGTGGTACAATCTGAGTTATAGCTTTGGCCGCGACGTGGATTCGGATGCGGCCGTGCCGGCATTGGGGCAGATTGTCAGCGGGTTGAACTGTCTCAGTGTATTCTGGTCCCCACTGGCGTGGCCGGGGTTGGGGCTGAGGGCGCTGGTGCGCGGGGAATGGCTGCTGGCCCTGGCGTATCTGGTCCTGAGCGCAGGGCTTGCGGCAGGCGTGTTTGTGCTGTCGTTGAGCGCAGCGGAACGGCTGTATTACTCTGGCTGGTTCAAGGTACGTTCCGCTCCTGGACGCAAGTCAAAGCGGGCGGCGGCCCGGCCAACGGAGAAGGAGCGGGTAGGGCGGTTGCCCTTCCTGCCGCCGCCGGTTTGGGGCATTGTGCTGAAGGATTTCCGCGTGCTGCGGCGCGACCTGCGCAACCTCTCGCAATTGCTCAGCCCGATTATCTTTGCACTCATCTATGTCGTGATGGTCCTTCGCGGAGGCCGCAGCAGCACGGGCGAGCAAGCCATGGCGGTTTTCCAGGAGTACTCATTCTATTTTGCGGTCTTGATTGCTCTCTTTGCCTGCTGGGGGCTGACGATGAGGCTGGCGATGATGGGCTTTTCGCAGGAGGGGCGCAATTACTGGATTGTGAAGAGCGCGCCGCTCAGGCCGGAGCAACTGGCGCTGGCTAAATGGCTGGTGGCCTTTCTGCCCAGCGTTGCGATCGGAGCGGTGCTTGTGGCGGCTCTGGCCGTGATGCAAGGGGTAGCTCTGGGCGACGTGCTGTATGGTTTACTGGCCGTGGTGATGATCGTGGCAGGCAACACGGGGCTGAACCTGGCTTTTGGCATCACCGGTGCGCGGCTGGACTGGACAGACCCGCGCCAGATGATGAGCACCCAGGGAGTGGGCTGCCTGGCCTCGCTGGTGGGCATGGCGTTTCAGGGCGTGAGTATGGCGCTTTTCCTGGGCCTGCCCCTGGCTGTGCACCTGCTGGGCGGGCCGGTCCTGATCGGGAGACTGGCGGGGTTCATCACGGGAGGTACATTCTGTGCGGGCGTTGCTGTGTTGCCACCGCTGCTCGTGCACCAACGCATTCTGCTTATCGGTGAAGAAGGGCTGTGAGTTTGTCTGGAAAAGCACGCAAGACACCGGGGACACTGAGCGATTCGCTGAGAAAACAACTGGGCCGACATCCAGCCGGCGCTCCATCGGTATGGAGATACCTTCTGAAACCGCCGGGAGGACAGATGCTATGCCTTCGACACTGGGCACGGATCGCCACCTGGGCGGTGGTAATCTGTCTGCTCCTCCCTGCGGTGGTGATGGCCCACCAGCCATTCTTTGAGGACACGGATATCACTCCCGATCAGCCGTGGCGCATAGATGATCCTTCGATCTCCACCGCCGTCTATGCTACACTGGAATCCCCTCACGATGTGGACGTGTTTGCCTTTGACGGGCGGACCGGGCAGGCGGTTTACCTGCTCATCGTCATTCCCCAGCTCCCCGGCCAGGAGGATTTCGCACCGATGGTCGCTCTCCTCGGCCCTGGCCTGCCGATGGGAGAGAATATCCTGCCGGCGGCTATGTCCCTGGCAGAGGATGAGGGGGTAGAGGAAATCCCACCTCCTGAGGAGCCGCCGTCTACTTTCTTTGAACCCTTCACCCGCACGCACTACTGGGAGCGGCAGGAGCGAACGGTCAGACTTCCTGCCGACGGCGGCTACCGGATAGTCGTCTGGCATCCCGGCGGAAGGGTGGGGCGGTATGTCTTCACCATCGGGCAGGTAGAGCGGATCGGAGGTGATCTGGCGTTTGTGGCGAAACTACGGCGTTACTGGACCCCGGTAGGGTCTCCGCCGCCTGGCCTGCCCGTTGGCGCGGTCGTGCTCTGGACAGTACTGGGCTTCCTCTCCGGCTCGCTCCCCTTCTCCGTCTGGCTGGGGCGACTGGTCGCCCGGGCCGATATACGCCGCTATGGCGACGGCAACCCCGGCGCAACCAACGCCTGGCGGGCCGGTGGCTGGCGGGCAGGGGTGCCAGCCTTGCTGATGGACTATCTGAAAGGGGCCATACCGGTGGCACTGGCTCGATTCGGAGCTGGTGTGGATGGTTGGGGAGTGGTTCCCGTCGCGCTGGCGCCGGTAGTGGGCCATGCCTTCTCACCTTTTCTGCGCTTGCGCGGCGGAAAGGCCATCGCTGTCACCTTCGGGGTCTGGAGCGGGTTGACGCTCTGGGCTGGCCCAACAGTGATGGGGCTGGCGCTGACCTTGGCGCTCGCCGTAAACCGTACCGATGCCTGGTCGGCGGTCTCTGGTGTCGCCGCCCTGGGGGCCTACCTGCTGCTCTCTAACGCACCTGGGCCTTTGCTGACGGTCTGGGTGGGGAATCTGGCCCTGGTTCTCTGGAAACACAGGCGCGATCTGCGTACCCCGCCTCGCCTGCGCATCAGGTGACGCTGCTCTGGCAGTACCGTCGCCTGGCCATTTTGGAGGAGGCTACTGTGACACCGTCGTGGTTGAGCCACCAGCTTGGCATCCTCGTTTTTCTGGGTGTATTGCTGGGTATTGCGGTGAGCAATCTGCTGGCCTTGCGACGCCTGGGAACATACCCGCTCCCTTCACAATTCCCGCGCGTTTCGATTTTGCTCCCCGCGCGCAACGAGGAGACAGTGATTGAGGAGTGTGTGCGCTCACTGCTGGCACAGGATTACCCGGACTTCGAGGTACTGGCGCTGGATGACGGTTCCACGGATGGCACAGGGGACGTGCTGGCTGCGCTGGCAGGTGGAGATGACCGCCTGCGGGTGTTCGCGGGCCTTCCGCTGCCCGAGGGATGGTTGGGCAAACACTGGGCCTGTCAGCAACTGGCCCAGGCTGCGACGGGGGAGCTGCTCCTCTTTACCGACGCGGACACCAGCCATCATCCCCAGGCCTTGCGGCTGGGTGTTGCGGCGCTTCTGGCGGAGCGGGCTGACCTGCTGAGTGGCTTCCTCCAGCAACGGCTGCTTACCTGGGGCGAGCGCTTGACCGTGCCGGCCGTTTTCTGGTGCTTTTTCTCGTTCCTGCCGCTGGTCCTGGCCCACCGGCTGCGCGCGCCGGCTCTTTCACTGACCAACGGGCAATGGATGCTCTTTCGGCGCTCCGCCTACGAGGCAGTGGGAGGGCATATGGCGGTGCGGGACCACCCCGTGGATGACATCGTGCTGGGTCAGCGGGTGAAGGCGAAAGGGCTCCGCTGGCGGATTGTGGATGTGGGAGAATACGTCTCCTGCCGGATGTATACCGGCTTTCGCGCCGCGCTCGACGGTTTCACGAAAAACCTTTTCGCCGTCTTTGACTTCCGGCTGGCGGAGTACCTCTTCGTCTGGGCCTGGATGACGCTGGTTACAGTGGAACCGCTTCTGGTGCTGATGCTCTGGCCGCTGGGAGTAGGGCGGACTGTCTTCGCTCTGTGGCCGGCGTGGCTGGCGGTGGGGGAGATGCTGGCGCTCTGGGCCATCGCGATGGCCCGGCTGCGCTTTCCGCTCTACCTGATGCTGCTCTATCCGGCTCACATCCTGATCCTGGTCTTCACTGCCTTGCGTTCTATGCTCTGGACAGTGACCGGGTGGGCGACATGGAAGGGCCGTACCATACCCCGCCGGCGGGTCAAACTGGTGTAGAAGACCGTTCAGCAGTGGTCTTCTTTGATGGAAGGCGTTAACAAATCCATAACAGGTTTTTAACAGGGCGTTCAGACTGTTGTAGAATAATATGGGCAGGAGTACACCTTCAGGGGGCGAATCCCGATGCGCATTGCGCTGTTTACCGAAGTCTTCCTGCCCAAGACCGATGGCGTCGTCCACACCCTCTGCCACCTGCTGGAGCATCTGGCGCGGCGTAGCCATCGGGCCCTCCTCTTTGCGCCGGCTGGCGGTCCGGCTGATTACGCGGGCACACCCATTGTGGGCCTGCCGGCGTTGCCACTCCCCTTCTATCCGGAACTCCGACTGGTGCCCCCCCTGGTGAATGTCCGCAAAGCGCTAAAGGCTTTTCGCCCGGACCTGATTCACGTGTTCAACCCCGTGTCCCTGGGCCTGGTCGGGCTGTACGTTGGTCGGGAAATGGGCATCCCGGTGGCCGCCTCCTACCAGACTGATCTGCCCGGCTTTATCCGGCGCTGGGGGATAGGCTTTGCCAGCGAGCCGATGTGGGGGTTTCTCCGCTGGGTGCATGATCAGGCGGACCTCAATTTCTGCCCCTCCTGGTTCACGCTACAGGAACTGGCGCGGCGGGGTTTCCGCAATCTGCGCGTGTGGGGACGCGGCGTGGATGCGGAGCGCTTTCATCCCCGCCATGCCGATCCCTCCTGGCGGGCTCGTCTCAGCGGCGGCCATCCGGAGCTTCCCCTGGTCATCACCGTGGGGCGACTCTCGCCGGAAAAGCGGGTGGGGATGCTGAGAGCGCTGGTGGATGCCCTGCCCTCCGTGCGTCTGGCGATCATCGGGGACGGGCCGGGACGGTGGATACTGGAGCAGCAGTTCGCCGGCACACCGACGGTGTTTACAGGTTACCTGCGCGGGGCGGATCTGGCGGCCGCGTATGCTTCTGCCGATATTTTCGTCCTGACCAGTGCTAACGAAACCTTCGGCAATGTAGTGCTGGAGGCGATGGCGTCAGGTCTGCCCGTGGTGGTGCCCCACACTGGTGGCCAGACCGACTACGTGCAGGACGGCGTCACCGGGCTGATCTACCAGGCTGAGGATGTGGCCTCGCTCATTGCGCAAGTCGCCCGCCTGATTGAGAAGCCGGCACTGGCGCGCTCCTTGGGAGCGGCCGGACGTGCCTGTGCAGAGAAGCAGCGCTGGGAGGACGTGTTTGATCGGCTCCTGGCCGACTGGACCACGCTTATCCCGCCGGTCCGACCATCGGAACAGCCCGGGCGGGCGATCTCAATACCTCGCGGCGTCGCCCCCTCCTTCCCGACACCGCCCCAATAGCCGGGCCCTCGCGCAGACTGCCCTACTCTTTATGCGCAATCGCCTCCGCCAGTTCGGCCTGCTCGGCCAGCACGCTTTTCATCACCTGGCGTAGCAGGTCAAGCGCCGCGATCACACGCCGGTCGCGCAGCGAGTAGTAAATATTATTCCCCTCCCGTGTCGCCGTGACCAGCCCGCGTTCCCGGAGTACCTTCAGATGGCGTGATACGGCGGGCTGACTCATCTCCAGCATCTCTGCCAGCTCCGTCACATAGCGTGGGCCATCGGCCAGGCAGTACAGGATCATAATGCGGGTGGGGTCGGCAAGCCCCCGGCACATCTGCGCGTGCAGCAGACTAATCTCCTCGATCAGGGGTCTGTCCGCCATCGCTCAGATAAAGAGCTGAATCTTCGAGTTGGCCGCCTCCTTGACGAACGTCGCTACACCAACAATGTCCTCAACCTCCGGGATCAGATCATCGCGGGTGATCTCCAGCACATCCATGCTCATCTTGCAGGCCAGCAGATGAACCCCCAGGTCAATGGCGGTCTGGCGCAGTTCCGGGAGGGAGGCGACCTTCTTATCCCGCATCATTTTGTTGAACAGGATGCGCCCGATGCCCCCGAAGCTAAAGCGCGACGGGTTGAGGCGCTCGATGCCACCCCGGTTCATGATGCCCATCATCTTACCCAGCAGCGATTTGGCCTTGATCGGCTCCCCCTTCTTGATGGCGTTCAATCCCCAGAAGGTGAAGAAGAGCGTTGTGTCCATACCTGCTGCGGCACACCCGGTGGCAATGATAAAGGCCGCGAAGACCTTATCCATGTCCCCGCTGAACACGACGATGGTGGCCTTGTTTTCTGCCATTGCTAGCCTGCCTTTCTAACATAGTAGCGGAAGAAACCCTCGCCCGGCTCCTCACCCAGGAACTCGTTGCCGGTCTGCTCACACCAGGCCGGGATATCGGCATGGGCGCCTTCGTCGTCAGCCCTGATCTCA
Source organism: Anaerolineae bacterium (assembly GCA_026418995.1). Taxonomy (GTDB): domain Bacteria; phylum Chloroflexota; class Anaerolineae; order B4-G1; family B4-G1; genus JAOAAG01. The sequence continues at coordinate 14,042 of JAOAAG010000253.1, read as the reverse complement.
ATCACCTGCCCCGGTGCCAATTTTCTGATGTTCTTGGCCAGCAGGGCAATGGGCATAGGGCACAATTGCCCGATTGAATCCTGAACCAGGTCTACCTTAATATCCATGACTCACCTCCGTTAAGGTTGCTACAGCCAGGGTACCACATGATGTTGCTCCACCAGCTCCACGAAGCCTGCGTAGTCCACCGTCTGCACACCCTCCACCAGCCTGCTGAGGCCGCGTGCCTCTACGTCGGCCTGCAGGACATAGACCGGATGGCGTTGCAGGGCCTCCCGGATCAATCCCTCGCTTGCCGCTCCCTGGGCTGCCGCGTACACGCCATCCTCATACAACAGTATAGGATCGCCTGCCTGGGCGATTCTCAGCGCGCTTTTGAGACTGCCGTACATCAAGGGCGATTTGTTGACCATATATAGCATCCCGCTCCTCCTGTCAGAAGGGTAAGATGACGCCGCTCTCTTTTAGTGCGCGGGCCACTCCCTCATCGTCGAGCAATTCTGCCTCCATAACCAGGTCGGCTGGGGTGAGTCCCCGCTCGCGCAACGATGGTTCGTGGACATAGAATCTGGTTACGCCAAACTCTGAAAGCATGGGGAAACTATCGCCCAGAGGCTTCATATCCAGCGCGGCCGGATTCTGGCCCTTCACCAGCGCATAGACGCCATCGTCAACAAAGATCACGCTGATGTCCAGCTCAAACACGCCGATGCCCATAATCGAGCGTAACCCTTCGGCTGTGTAGACGGAGCCGTAGGGCGCTTTGCGCATCAATACAGCCACTTTTTGTGCCATCGTGAACTGCTCCTCCGGTCAGTCTCCGAATGTGACGAAGCGATCGGCTTCTCTGATGTATTCGGCCAGAGCACCCAGTCCGCCCAATTTGACGTTCTCCGCCAGCATGTCGGGGCGGAAGCCCCGGAAGCGAGCGCAGGCCGTACAGGCGATAACGTCAATGCCCTGGCCGGCCAGCTCACTGAAGCGTTGAGCGATGTTACGCTCTCCCGGCGGTTTGATGTAGCCGTTGGCGTTGTTCACCCCGTCGGTGTAGAGAAAGACGCCGCTGATCTGGTGGCCCCGGGCCAGGGCGGCTTTGATAAAGTGATAGGCGGTATCGGCCGCTTCGTGCTGGTATGGCCCTTCCAGTATGAGTACTCCTATTTTCATTGCAGGCCTCCTATCTCGCCCCTGTCCAAATGTGTATGCGCATATACGCATATATTATTATACCACACAGAACGGAAATGTGCAAGACAGGCGCCACATGTCATCAGGCAACACCCTGCGTATGTTCTAAAACCGGACGGGCCATGAGCTTGACAAGCGCCCCTTCCCACATATACTTAACAGTGTGACCAGCGAATTAGAGCAGAGTGAAATTGGCCTGCCAGAAGCACTGTCCACCAGGAAGATGCGGCAGAAGAACGGCCTGATCGGCAAGCTGTGGGGACATCTGGTCTGTTCTTTTGCCTGGCTATGCCGCCCTGATGAGGTCGGGCAGCCCATCGTTATCACCCCCCGCAACCTGCGTTTGCTCATTCTGCTGGTGCTGGGCAATCTGCTCCTGTTCGTCCTGCTGATCATCGGACTCTACCGTGCCTCCACTATGGTGACAGTGACGGTGGAGCAGGTGCCCGTGTATATCCCTATTACCGTTACCGTGATGGCTGCTCCTCCTCCCTCTCCGCCTCCCTCTCCGACTCCCTTCGGGAGCGGCGGGAGCATCGCGTTCACCCTGCGCCGCAACGGTAACAGCGATATCTACCTGCTCAATCAGGCGGACAAACAGTTAGTGCGGGCGACTTATGACCCGGCCGAGGACCGCGACCCCACCTGGTCGCCCGACGGCAATTATATCGCCTTCGCCTCAAATCGTTCAGGCAACTGGGATATTTACCTGCTGGACCTGCTCAGCGGCGCGCTGATCCGCCTGACCCACGACCCGGCCTTCGATGCCGGTCCGAGCTGGTCGCCCGATGGGAAGTGGATCGCTTTTGAGTCTTACCGGACCGGTAGCCTGGATATCTTCATCATGAGCACTTCTGGAGAACAGGTGCGGCGTCTCACCTTCGACGAAGCGCCTGAGTATGGGCCGGTGTGGTCGCCTGATAGCAGGGCTATCGCCTACACTGCTTTCAAGGGTGGGAATAAAGATATTTACGTGCGCCTGGTGGACGGGTCAGGGGCGCCCATCAACGTCACCCAGAGCCCTGAGCTGGATGAGGATGAGCCGGCCTGGTCGCCCGACGGCACCCGGCTGGCTTATGTGAGCGGCTTGCCCGGCAATCCCTCGATCCACATCGCGGCTTTCGACCGGAACACGATGAGCGTTGACCGAGCACAGACTGAGCTTTTCGGCATCGGGAACTCACCGTCCTGGGCGCCGGACGGACTGAGCTTCGCCTACGTTCGCCGCAGGGCACAGGTGAGCCACCTTGTCGCGGCAAGCGCTGTGGACTGGGCACTGTTTCACGAGATTTACAGTGTAGAAGGGATAGTAAGCGATTTGAGATGGGCGGTCGCCCCGCTCCCTCCCCGTCTTCTCGCCCGTGCCAGAGCAAACGCGCCCGCCGACGAGTTACCCCTGTATGTGGAGTTGCTCCGACCGACGCCCACTGCAGGCCCCCCTTACCGATTGCTCCAGCTACCAGGTGTCCTGGTGCAGCCCGGCACTCCTGATGACGACCGCACCCCTGAAATCGGTTGGGGTGGCGGGACCCTGGAGCCTGGCGAGAGCATAACGGAAACCAGGAAGAGGGAGAAAGAAACCCCGGAAGAGGCTTACCTTTCCGACCTCGTAAACGAGAGTTTCAATGCCCTCCGCCAGCGCGTGATCAAAGAGGCAGGGTGGGATTATCTGGCCAATCTAAGCACTGCCAGTCTGCCGCTTACTTACACCCCATACTCTGGTCACTCAAGGATGACCTGGCATGTGTGCGGACGGGCTTTCAGCCTGGATCGGCGCTCCTATGAGATAGAGAATCCGCCCCGGGTGGAACTGGTGAAGGAGGACGCGGGTAACGTGACTTACTGGCGTGTGTTTATCCGCGCTGCCCGCCAGGACGGCACGATGGGTGAGCCGTTGCGCACCGGGGTGTGGGACCTGAATGCCCGCCAGGAGGACGAGAAGACACTGATAGAGGGGGGCAGGCTTAAATCCCACATCCCTTCGGGCTACTATGTGGACTTCACGGCGCTGGCCGCCGACTACGGCTGGGAGCGCGTGCCATCGTTGTGGCGCTGGCGCTACTTCTGGCCGGATGTGCTATGGTGGCGCTATCAGAAAACCGACGGCCTCTCCTGGTGGGAGTGTATGCTGGAGCTCTTTGAGCCCGCTCAGATCGAGGATGCGTTCGGGCCGATCCCGGAGTACAAGAAGTGAGCCTCGTGATCCTTACGGGAGCGCGCGGGGCGGGGAAAACGACCGTCTGTTACAAAACCGCCACGCTGGCACGCGCAGCAGGCTATACGTGCGCGGGCGTTATCACGCTGAGCCGCCCTGACGGCGCGCGAGAGGTGCTCGACGTGCGTACAGGGCAGATACGCACCCTGACTACGACCCCGGGCAGCGGGCCGGTTGTGTATCTGGGGCGTTTCTGTTTTGATGCACATGTGCTGAGCTGGGGAAACGAGGTACTGGCCAATGCCCTGCCCTGTCACCTGCTGATAGTAGACGAGCTGGGGCCGCTGGAGCTGGAGCTTGGGTACGGCTGGACGCAGGCCTTCGCCACATTGCGAGAAGCCGCGCTGATCCCTGCGCTTTCACTGCTCGTCGTACGCCCAGAACTGGTGGACAAGGTCCGTCTGCTCCTGCCCGTTGACACAACTCTCGTGGTCGGCCTGGAAAACCGGGATCGCCTTCCCGACGCGCTTGTTCGCTTCCTCCGCTCTTCAACCCCGCCCCGACCTTAAGCTCATCTCCGATGGGGCCATACGTTGCACCAGTTGCTTCCCCAGCTCAACCGCGTAGTTCGTACCCCGATCCCACGGGTAGACCTGGCTCATATTTGCCATCCACAGGCCAGGGATAGGGGTTTCCAGAGGCGGGATGTGGCGTGAATGATGCACTCCCGGCACGGGTTGGGCATACTCCTCGGTAACCAGCCAGGTGGCGCGTACCCAATCAGGCGAGAAGGAAGGGTTGATCTTGCGCAGGCCGGGCAGGTAAATCTCGAACAGTTTTTCTTTGTCGAGACTGAAGTGGGGGTGTGTTGGGGGAAGATAGTCGCCGCAGTAGACCAGATAATCGCCTCCGTAGTGCTCCGGCGAGATGTAATTGGTGTGCTCGACCAGCGCGATGAAGGGGAAACCTTCGCCCCGGGGGAGGTTGACCCAGTAATGGCCGTCGGTGAGCGGCTGCCTGAGCGCCAGGATCAGCGATAAGGCCCCCATGGAGCGCAGTCCGCGCAGCCTGGCGACATAGTCGGCGGGGAGCTCCGGAGCCAGCTCACACAGCGCCTGAGGCGAGCAGGTAGCGACCACATGCTCGTGGACTTTTGTTCCTGCTCCCGTCTCCAGCTCCAGGCGGCCATCTGCGAGGCGGCGGAGGCGGCGCACCGGTGTCTCCAGAACGACCTCTCCACCCTGCGCTCGTATCCGCTCCACCAGCAGGTCAGCGAAGGCCTGGAAGCCGCCAACGAAGTAGCCCAGTGCTGCGGTGCGTTTGTACAGGCGCGCCCACATCCAGGCCATGTTCACCTCGCGGTAGTGTTCCTCCCCAAACTTGCTGATGAGCAACGGCTTCCAGAGTATCTCGTAGGCGCGCGGGCCGACCCAGCGGCGCATCCACTCGTCGGCGGTGACGCGCTCCAAGGGCTTCCAGCGGCGCACCAGCGTCAGGTAAAAGCCCACCAGGCCCGCCCGCAGCCGGTCTAAAAAGGGGAGCGGGGTGAAGCTCAGCACACGCAGTGCGCGATGCACAGGCGCAAAGGGAATAAACGAAAGCGCCGGCAGGGGACTATCCAGCGGGTAGAGTTTGCCCCGATGGTACAGGCTGGTCGTAGGGCGTGGAAAGAAAACCTTCTCGCGTGCGCCAAGCTCGTCAATCAGCGCCAGCACGTGGTGGTCGGAGGCGAACCAGTGGTGGTAGAAGCGGTCGAGCGCCCATTCCCAGCGCTCATCGCGGAAGCCTGCTGCCAGACCGCCCGCGTAAGGCCGCGCCTCGTAGACAGTGGCGCGATGGCCGTGCTTTGTCAACTCGTAAGCTACCGTGAGGCCGGTGATGCCGGCGCCGATGATGCCTGCGTCCATTGCTCTACTTGCTCCTCTGCTCCAGTTCTCCCAAACGCCCCACCTCGCTCCAGCGCACCCCTTCTATCGCCATAAAGATCAGCCCCAGGAGCGTCACCGGCACGAGCAGGATGGCATGAAGCACCAGGATGTAACTGCCGGCCGAGGCCGGGGGCGCGCCGATCCCCCGCAGAATGGTGATGCCGGTCTCAAACGTGCCGATGTAGCCGGGCAGCGAAGGCAGCGCAGTCAACAGGTTCACCGCTCCCCCCATCAGCATAATGCCAACATAAGAAAGGCGCAAATCCGGGAAGGCCAGGCTGACCAGCCAGTACTTGGCCGTTTCAATCAGCCACACGACCAGCGTCACCCCGAACAGTACTATCACATCTCTCCCACGGCGCAGGCTCGCCAGCCCGGCGATGACGCCCTCGCTAATGCCAGACAACGGGGAGCGCAGACGTGCTGGCACTGCCTTTTCGATGACCGTTTGCGCGATGCGCCGGAGCAGTTCGGGCCGGGCGGCCAGGAACAGGAACACCACCAGTGCGCTGAGAAAGGTAACGCTGGCAAAGGTCACCAACTGGCTGAGGAAGGCGGAGAGGGGTACAAAGAGGAGGCCGAACAACACGAACAGCAGCATCGTCAGCCCGTCGAAGAGCCGCTCCAGCACGGCGGTCGTCAGCGTGGCGCCGACGTTGATGCCGTCTCTGCGCCACAGAACGTAGGCCCGCAGCACCTCTCCCAGGCGGAAGGGCAGGATGTCGTTGCCCATGTAGCCGATGACCACTACGGGGAAGAGGCGGTGCGCTGGCACGTGCTTGAGTGAGCGCAGGAGGAATCCCCAGCGCCAGGCGCGGAACCACACGGAGATGAAGTAGACGGCTACCCCGGGCACCAGCCAGATATATCTGGCATTCCTGAGCGATGCCCACACTTCGCCCAGATGGAGATCGCGCAGGGCGTACCAGAGCAGCACTGTGCTCACCAGGAAGCCAACTACGAGGATGGGCCACCGCCGGCGGACGTTCACAGGCCGCCTCCCTGGCGCTGCCGCAGGATTTCATATAGCACCACTGCACCCGCAACGGCAGCGTTCAACGAGGTCACCCGCCCACGCATCGGCAGGCGTACCAGAATATCGCATCGCTCGCGTACCAGGCGCCGCAGTCCCTCCCCCTCGCTGCCGATTACGAGCGCCAACGGGAGGCTGAAATCGGCCTGGTCATACGCTTTGGCCTCCTTGATGGCCTCCAGCCCAATCACCCAGAGGCCCTGTGTCTTGAGCTCCTCGATCGTGCGTACCAGGTTGGTGACCTGTGCCACGCGCAGGTGTTCAGCCGCCCCTGCCGAGACGTGTACGACGGCGGGCGTGATACCGCCTGCCCGGCGTCGCTGGAGCACCACTCCGTGTACTCCCACCGCCTCGCCGGTGCGCAGCAGTGCTCCCAGGTTCTGGGGGTCCTGCACCAGATCGAGCAGCAGCAGCAAAGGGGGTTCCCCTGAGGCATGGGCAGCGGTCAGAATGGAATCGAGCAGGACGTAGGGGTATGGCCCGGTCTCCAGCACCACCCCCTGGTGATGGACGTGGGCCGGCAGGTCCGCAGCTCCCCGACTTACCCAGCGGATCGGGATGCCAGCCTGCTCGGCCAGGGAGATAATGCGCGAAATCGTGGTGGCGGGACGGACTCCTTCAGCCAGCACCAGCCTGTGATGTGCGCGCCGCCTGGCCCGCAGCGATTCGTAGACCGCCTGGCGGCCGTAGAGGAGTTCGCTCATCCTCCGCTGCGCTCCAGCCGCCACACCGGCCCTTCGGGGCGGTCGTCCACGGCGATGCCCAGCTTGGCCAGGCGCTGACGCAGTTCGTCCGCCTCCTCCCACCGTCTGGCCTCGCGGTAGCGCTGACGGATGTCGAGCACAAGCTCCACCAGGCCCTCTACCAGGTCTTCCCTTGCCTCTTCGGTCAGCTTTTCCGGGATGATGCCGAGGATTTTGCCGCCCAGGTCACGATAAAGGCTGTCTATCGCCGCCAGCGTGCCCCGGCCCAGCGGCTGGTTCGAGGAGAGCAGGTTGTTAACTTCCCGATTGAACTCGAACAGGGCGGCGATAGCCTTGGGGGTGTTAAAATCGTCATTCATTGCTTCGAGGAAGGCGTCGCGGTGCGGGTCCAGTTCGGTGATATAGGAAAGATCGGCCGTCCCGGAGGGCATGACCGTCTCCATCCTTTTGCGCAGGATACGCACGGTATTGTGCAACCGTTCGATACCCCGCTCGGCGGCTAGCAAGGCATCGCGGCTGAAGTCCACCGGGCTACGGTAGTGCCCTGAAAGGATGAACAGGCGGATGGCGTAAGGGCTATAGAGTTTGAGGGCATCCTTGATGGTGAGGAAGTTGCCCAGGCTCTTGCTCATCTTGACCCCGCCGACGGTGAGGGACCCAACGAGCAGCCAGTAGCGGGCAAAGGGCTTGCCGGTCGCAGCCTCCGCCTGCGCAATCTCGCACTCGTTGTGGGGGAAGATATTGTCCAGACCCCCGCCATGGATGTCGAAGGTTTCGCCCAGGTACTTGATCGCCATAGCGGTGCATTCGAGATGCCAGCCTGGGTAGCCCCACCCCCAGGGCGAGGGCCAGCGCAGGATATGTTCCGGCTCAGCGTGCTTCCATAGTGCGAAGTCGGCTGGATTGCGCTTCTCCTCCCGCACAGCCACCCGGGCGCCGGGCGTCTGCTCCTCGACTTTGTGGCCGGAGAGTTTGCCATAGTCAGGGAACTTTTCCACCGAGAAATAGACATCGCCGGTGGGCGTTTCGTAGGCGTAGCCCTTCTCCAGCAGAGCTTTGACCAGTTCGATCTGCTCCGGGATATGTCCGCTGGCACGTGGCGAGATGTTGGGACGGACAACCCCCAGCGCATCCATGTCTTCAAAATAGGAGCGGGTGTATGTCTCCACCAGTTCCATCGGCTCGACCCGCTCGCGTTTGGCCCCCTTGAGGATGCGGTCTTCACCGGTATCGAGCATGTGGCCCACATCGGTGATGTTCTGGACATAGCGCACGTTAAAGCCCAGGTAGCGGAGATAACGGACGATCACATCCATCGCAATGTAGGTCTTGGCATGCCCCAGGTGGGCGTGATCGTAAACCGTCGGGCCGCAGACATACATCCCCACACGTCCCCGCTCCAGAGGCTCGAACGGCTCTTTCTGACGGGTGAGATAGTTGTACACGTGTAGCTTCATTGTTTAATCTCCGTGCCTTGTGATCCTCGAAAACAGCATCCGCCCCGCAGCCGTCTGAAGCACCTTGGTCACGGTGACCTCTACCTCACGGTTAATGTAAGGCTCCCCATCTTCCACCACGACCATGGTGCCATCGTCCAGGTAGCCCACGCCCTGGCCGATTTCCTTGCCGGCCTGCACGATCTTCACACTCAGTGATTCGCCCGGCAGGTAGAGAGCCTTCACCGCGTTGGCGAGCTCGTTGATATTCAACACTCGCACGCCTTGTAGCTCTGCCACGCGGTTCAGATTATAGTCGTTGGTAATGATGGGGCAGCGGAGTTGTTTGGCCAGCAGCACCAGTTTATCATCAACGTCCCGCACCCCTTCGATGTCCATATCCGTGATGCGCACCGGGGTGAGCGATTCGCTTTGCAGGCGGTAGAGCATCTCCAGGCCGCGCCGCCCCCGGTTGCGGCGCAGCACATCCGAGGAATCGGCGATGTGCTGAATCTCGTTAAGCACGAAACGCGGCACCAGCAGCTCGCCCTCGATGAACCCGGTGCGGCTGACGTCGGCGATGCGGCCGTCAATGATAACACTGGTGTCCAGAAGCACCGGTCGGTAGCTGTTACTCCCGAGGTCGTGCCCCTCGGTACGGATGGGAAACTGCCCACGGATGGCGTAGAAGATATCCTGCTGCCGCGTGATCATAATCATAATGCCCAGGTAGCCAAACAGTAAAGCCGCAGCAAACGGCAGGATTTGGCTGAACGGTGGCGGAAGCAGAGAGAGGGGGAACGAGAGCAGGGCCGCTACGATCAGCCCGACGATCAGCCCCAGTATGGCGGCCACCAGTTGCTGTGCTGGGGCCTGCCTGATGCGCTTACGCAGGCTTTTGATGGGGCGCACGGTGAGGTAGGGCGTAAGCACCAGGCCAGCGAGGGCGCCGACCAACAGGAAGATCGCCGCATCCTTATAGGGCGAGTCCCCGGTCAAAGCGGCAATGCGGACGCCAAGCACAGCGCCCCCGATAGAAAAGAGGATCATGCCGATAATACGAGAGATAAATTCCGCGCTCATTAATTGCTCTGGCAGGTGACGGTCACCTGGGAGGTGACCGTCACTCTGGCATGAAAAACCTCAAGCTGGCCTGATGTCACCGTATATCTTAACACATTCGTATCAAAAGTCAATGGAATCGGTTGTCAACTCGGTCGCTGTGTGGTATAGTGAAGCCACAGGAATAACACTGGCTCAGGAAACGGTTGTGCGCATCGGTCCAGGCGTGGTGGGAGCGCCGGTCACTCTAATTGAGGAGGTTGGGCGATGGGCGGAAAATTGTCCGGTAAGCGGATCGCGATGATTGTTGCTAACCGATATGAGGACATCGAGCTCCTGTTCCCGATTCTGAGACTCAGTGAAGAGGGAGCTGAGGTATTGGTCTCCGCTGTGGGGCAGGAGGTGAAAGGCTTATTTGGGCACCCTGTTCCGATACCGGTGATGCGGGACGGCAACAGGTACAGGACGGTGCCACTGGAGGCGCTCAAAGCCGAGGAGATTGATTGTCTGTATTTCCCCGGCGGGTTCGGGCCAGATACGCTGCGGCAGCACGAGGGGACGCTCCAGCTCGTGCGCGAGTGCCACCGGCTGGGCAAATTCATCGCTGCTATCTGTCACGGGCCGTGGGTGCTCATCTCAGCAGGGATCATCAGGGGTAAAAAGGCGACAGGCTATGCGGCTGTCCGGGATGATCTGATCAATGCCGGGGCCGAGTTCCTTGACGTGCCTGCTGTCCGTGATGGTAACATTATCACCGGTCGGGTGCCCGACGACCTGCCGGAGCTGTGCCAGGAGATTATCAGGGCCCTGTCTGAGGGTGTGGCGTAAAGTGGAAGGCCGGCGCTCCCACGCGTATTTGCTATTCACGTCGCCTCATATCACGATGGAACAGGTCCGAGTGAGCTGGGATGAGCTGATTGCGTTTTGCTCGCGTCTCTTTCAGAGGCTCGGGCTATCCGGGGAAGATGCGCAGATCACTGCCTCGGTGCTGGTAGCAGCCGATGCGCGCGGTATCCCCTCCCACGGCGTTGCCCGTTTAAGGAGATACATCCGGGGGATCGAGACGGGGCAGATGCTCCCCCGTGCGTCTGTTGAGGTGGTGTTCGAGACACCGGTCTCGCTCGTATACGATGCGCATGGGGCCATGGGGGCGCCCGTCAGCGTGCGGGCTATGGAGAGTGTGATCCGCAAGGCCCGGACCAGCGGGGCTGCCTTCTGCTGCGTGCGCGACTCCAATCACTTTGGCATCGCGGGCTATTATGCGATGATGGCCCTGCCTGAGAATATGCTGGGGCTCGCGATGACCAACACGGCAGCGCTGGGCATCCCCACTTTTGGGAGGGTGGCGATGTATGGCACTAACCCCATTGCCTTCGCTGCACCAGCCGACGAGGAGCGCGCTTTCGTCCTGGATATGTCCACAACCGTCGTCACACGGGGCAAGATCGAGGTATATGAACGGCTCGGAAAGGAGCTGCCGGAGGGGTGGGCCGTTGATCGCTATGGCAGGCCGGCCAAGGACGCCCATTCCCTGCTTGAGGATATGCTGTACAGAGCGGGCGGCGGCATCCTCCCCCTGGGAGGCGCAGGCGAGGAGTTCGGCGGACACAAGGGATACGGGCTGGCGGTGATGGTAGACATCCTGTGTGCTGTGCTGAGCGGCGCTCCCTTTGGCCCGGCCCTCGCCGACACCCCTGAGTCCTCCGGCCGGGTCAGTCACTTCTTTGGTGCGCTCCGCGTGGACGCCTTCCGCGATCCGCAGGCGTTCCGCCGTGATATGGACCGTATGTTAAGAGCACTCAGGGAATCTCCCCCAGCAGAAGGAGCGACCCGGGTCTACTTCGCCGGGCTCAAGGAGTTTGAACACGAGGAAGCATGTCGTCGCCTGGGCATCCCCATCCCACAGGAGACCTACGCGCAGCTCTGTGCCATCGGGCGCGAGTACGGCGTCAGCCCACCGCCGGTGAGCGCACCAGCTTCATACTCCCACGGCGAGCTGTAATGTTGCAGAGCATCCCTCACGCAGGCTGCGGAGCCTGCGGCAGCGGTCTCCTCCTACTCTTCTTCCGCTCGCCAGAGTTTACTGCGGTCGTTGATATGATCTATAAACAGAATGCCGTCGCAGTGATCAATCTCATGCTGTAGCACACGGGCCAACAAGCCCCTGGCCTTGACGCGCACCGGCTTGCCCCGCCGGTCGAGACCGTTGACAGTAATCGCTGTACGTCTCGCGACTTCCCCCACCAGGCCCGGTACCGAAAGACACCCCTCAATCCCCGCCTCTGTGTCCGGGGAGTGGCGTACTATCTCTGGATTGACGATCACGTAGAGCCGTCCCGCCTCTGGCTCGTGCTCCTCCTCCGGTTCCACGGGAAGCTGGGCCACGATGATTCGTTCCGGCACTCCGATCTGCACGGCGGCCAGGCCCATGCCATGAACGGCATGCATGGTTTCGATCATATCGTCAATGAGTTGCTGGACACGCGCGTTGAGCCCCCGTACCGGGCGTGAACGCTGGCGCAGTATCGGATTGTCTGAGCACACAATCGGGCGCACCGCCATTAGCCTACCTCAGGACGATGGTGAAGATTTTGTGCTAACCTCCTTACGGAGCTGGTCATAGACAGTGAACCAATCGAGCAATTCGGTCCGGTGACGTTCGGCAGCAATCTGCTGCTGGCGCTTGCGGAATGCCTCCATGCGACGGAAAATCTCGGCCTGCACTCCGCTTGGGTCTTTAACGTGGTCGAAGGTGAAAGCGCCCGCGCCCGCTGTTTCGATGGTCACCGAGCCGTAATCCAGAAGCTTGCCCAGGAGACTGGGCACCTCGAACTTGACGTTCTGAATGGCTCCCAGGCTAGCTTCGCGGCGATTCTCGCGCAGAAACAGAGGAGAGCGCTCGATGTCAATGATGCGGGAGGAGGTCACCTGGTAGATATCGTTCTGCCAGTCATCAAACACCCACAGCCACCAGCCCAGCACCACCGCCGTGACAATCCCGTAGCCAATCAGGATTGGAAAGGCCAGACCAGGGAAGCGGATAAGAAGGAAGATGGCTAGACCTGTCGTTAGCAAGCCGAGCAGGGTGGGGGGGGTAATCGGCCTGATCAGGGCGATCCAGTGTTTACGCCAGGTGATCGTCTCCCCGTGCACGTCCCAGAGCGGGGGCAGCAGAAATCTCAGCGATTTGCGCAGCCAGGTTGATAACAGGCTCCGCCGGCTGGCCGGCTGCGGTCCGGCTTCCTCCTGCTCGGGCTGCACTACAGGCACAGGCGCGGCCTGGGTCTCGATATAGCGCCGCAGGTCGTCACGGATCATTTCCCGTTCTCGCACTTTAGCTCCGGCCTGCAGGCGCGTAATTTGCTCGAAGATGATCTTACGGACCCCCGCGGGGTCGGGTATTTCGCGGAACGCCAGGTGGCCGCGTTCGCCTGCGGTTTCGATAATCAGGTCGCCGAAGTTGTACAACTGGGCCAGGAGGCCCGTTTGCAGCTCCTGGACGTCCTGGATGTTCTGCAGGGGCGCATCTATACGGCTCTCTTTGCCCAGGGGCGTGTGGAAGCGGCGTGCCACTCGCTTGTTGGTCACAATATAAATCTCGTCCCGGTGGTCTGCATAAAGCAAGACAATTAACACCACCAGTATCAGATCAATTATCGCGCCGATGAGCAGCAGGAGCGGGTTCCACCTGGCAACCAGCACGTACAAACAACCTGCTGTTGTGACCAGAAAAAGCAGGAACGGAGTGAAGAGTATGCGGTATAGCATCACATCGTGCCTGTGGCTGCTCACCAGGACCCGCTCATCGGGATCAAGCCACTTGAAGTTAGCCCTTCTGGCACGGTACTTATGCGCCACGACCCGGCTCATCTTCAGCCTTTTGATGGCATCGGGGTGTTTCCTCAGAAACGGTTCAAAATCATCCCGGTGCAGGGCAAGCACAGTAGTATCCTGAACGGCTACGACCGTGGCATCGCGCGGCTCACCCAGCAGCAGCGAGGTCTCGCCGAAATACTCGCCTGGCCCCAGGTGCCTGACCTCCCGCTCAATGCCCTGGGCATCCACATGCAAGACGCGCAGTTCTCCCCTCTCTATGTAATAGAGCGAGTGGCCCTCGTCCCCCTGGCGACATACGCGGTCGCCAGCCTGGTAGCTTTTCTTTTTGACGAGCCTGGCGACCTCCCTGAGCTCTTCCTTCCTCAGCCCCGCAAACAGAGGGATGGTTCTGAGCTGCTCCATAATGACGTTAGGCATGCGTGTTCTCCTCGCAACAGGCTGCCTGCATCACCGGTTGCGCATGGATTTTAGCACATTCCGGCTAAAGCGGAAGTCAGGTGCAGGCCTCCCGATATGCCGCCAGCGTCTCCCGCGCAGTGCGCTCCCATGAGAAACGGCTCGCCTGCTCCAGCGCACGGCGACTCAGCTCGGCGCGGAACTCCCCATCCGTCGCCAGCCGTATCAATGCCTCCGCCATTCCCCCGGCATCGTCCGGCGACAGCCTGTCTCTTATACACATCTCCGAGCCCACGAGACCAG
>JAOAAG010000112.1 GCA_026418995.1 Anaerolineae bacterium | reverse complement strand
GTGCACGCACCGGGGAAGCGGTGATCGTGCCGGATGTGGAGCAGTTTCCCGGCCATATCGCCTGTGACCCGCGCTCCAGGAGCGAGATCGCCTTGCCGGTCAAGAAGGGTGAGCAGGTCGTGGCTATCCTGGACATAGATTCGCATAAGCTGGCCCAGTTTGACGAAGACGATGTCGCGCCGCTGATGAAAATTCTCTCCCTGCTCGGGCCGTACCTCTAGCCGATGGCGTGGGGAGCCAGGCGACGTGGACCTGCACGCCTATCCGGGGTTGCGGCGAGCTCTTTGTTGCGCTTGAGGGAAAATCTGGTAGAATGTGGGCGGGGAGGAGGGATGGAGCAGGAAAAGGGGCGTGTCAACCAGTTGGTGATAGCCACCGTCTCCAGTGCCCAGGCCGGAGCGCTGACGAACCGGTTAATCAAAGATGGTTTCTACGTCACTGAGATCGCCTCAAGCGGAGGGGTTATGCGCGAGGCGACGCTCTCCTTGCTGGTAGGGCTGGATAGCGCGCGTCTGCCGCGTCTGCTAAAACATGTCCGTGAATGTTGTGCTACTTATAAACGCTTCATTCCCGCTCATGTTGAGACCCCTATGTTCGAGTTTAACCCCCTGATGATCGAAGCGGAGATAGGCGGCGCAACGGTCTACGTGCTGGATGTAGAGCGGTTCGAGCAACTGTAGAGGTGAACGAGCGCATGAAGCTGATCATCGCCATTATACGGGACGTGGATTCCGGTCCGGTGGTCGAGCAACTGGTGGCCCACAACTATCGCGTGACCCGCATCGCCAGCACCGGTAGTTTCCTGCGGCGCGGCAATGTGACCCTGCTCATTGGCGTGGAAGCAGATCAGGTCCAGCCGGCCATTGATGTGATCCGCGAGGCCTGCAGCCCCCCCGAACCAGGTTATCACCGCGCGACCATCTTCGTTGTGGATGCCCCCCATTTTGAGCAAATCTGATTCACCCTACCATGCCGGGCGACACCGCTCTGGGCGCCTGCGTCTGCGTTTGAGGTACCTCGGTCGGCAGCTCTCCAGTTTCACCGCTGGCGGGCGCTGGACCGATCGCCTGTCCCCTACCGTCAGGCGGAACCTGCGCTGGTTCTGGTTCGACGGCATCCTGGCCCAGGCCAGTGAGTCCATCGTTGTGGCCTATCTTTCCCTGTTTATCCTGGCGCTGGGGGCCTCGCGTGCTCAGATTGGCTTGATGAGTTCCTTGTCCAGCCTGAGTGGTGCGTTGCTGTTGCTGCCTGGGGCTGCGCTTGTCGAGCGGCTGGGCCGGCGCAAATGCATCGCGGTGCTCAGCGGAGGAGGGATCGCACGGCTGACCTTGTTGCTGCTGGCATTAACACCGTTGCTGCCGGCTGGCGCCCCGCTGGTTTACATCGCCATCGCGCTGGCCGTGATACGCAGTGCGTTCGGTAATCTGGGACATCCGGCCTGGATGTCGTTAACGGCTGACATTGTCCCCATCAACTGGCGCGGGCGCTACTTCGCATCGCGCAACATTGCGATGGGCGTGACTGGCATGGTGATCACCTATCTTATGGGGGAACTCATCACCAGGATGGGGTCTCCGGTTGGGTATCAGTGGGCACTGGGGATCGCTTTTGCCGTGGGTATGCTCTCCACGTTCTGTTTTGCCAGGATCGAGGAGGGAAATCCAGCGCCCTACCGGGTAATGTCCACGAGACAGGCCCCTCTATCTATCCTGAGCAGGCATCCTGACTTTCTGGTGTTATGCGCCGTAGCCGCGCTGTGGAACTTTTCACTCAATATCGCGGCGCCTTTCTTCAACGTCTACCTGGTCGAGGATTTGAGAGCCACCGCAAGTATCGTGGGGGTGATGAGTGTGATCAGCAGCCTGGCTGGGCTGCCCGGCCAGCGCCTGTTCGGCGTTCTGGCCGACCGCTGGGGGCCACGCAGAGTACAGATGCTGACGGGGGTGTGCATTCCACTGATACCGCTGGCCTGGTCGCTGATCCGTGCGCCCTGGCAGGCCGCGCCGCTCAATCTGGCGGGCGGGTTTCTCTGGGCCGGCTATAACCTGGCCAGCTTCAACTTCCTGCTTGCGCTGATACCGGAGGAACGGCGTCCCCATTACTCGGCGCTCTACCAGATCGTCGTGATGGTCGCGCTGACCGGCGGAGCAGCGCTGGGTGGTTTCATCGCCGAGCAATGGGGGTACAAGTCGGCTTTCGTGGTCTCGGGTCTGGGACGCCTGACAGCCGCCCTGTTCTTCGCGCGTTTTGTGCGGCAGCCACGGGAGAGCGAAGACCGCGCTGTTTCCCCGGAGGCGACATAAGCGAAGCACTCAGTCCTGTGCTGTCACGACGTCCTCGATCAGCACACTGCCGGCTGCGACCTCGTCTATGGAGTGTACCGCCCCGCCATTCTCCTCGATGATGCGCACGATGCTTTTGTAGTTCAGGTTACGCCCCTCGATGGTCACTTTGGCGTTCTCGACGCGCCGGTCAATCTCGTAGATCGAGATATTTACCCCATCCACCCCTTCCAGGTCCGCCAGAAGTTGCGCGAGCTCCACAATGCTCGGCTCCAGGGGTTTCAGCACATCCATCACCAACCGCCTTAAGTTGCCCACCTCTACTCCTCGGGCCGAACAATCGCGCGTGCGAAGATCAGGTAGCCGGTGTGAGCGACCATCCGGTCCATCGGTCGCAACCGCGCGGCCACGGCCTTGTACTGTCTGAGCAGTAACTCCTCTACCTCGATCAGGCCAAATCCATGTTTTTCCAGGGCATCAATCAGACAGCTCACCTGGTTGGTGGTCGGCAGAATGCAGCCGAAGAAACCACCGTTGGCGAGAGCCTGATGGGCCTGCGCCAGGTAATCCCATGGGTTAGGCAAGTCGAGGAACAGCGCCGCCACCTCGCGCTCATCAAAACCAGCGGCGATATCCTGGAGCTTGAACTCCACATATGCGGCCAGGCCCAGCCGCTCCAGGTTAGCACGGGCCAGTTGCTGCATTTCCGGCCGCACCTCGTAAGAATAGACCCGCCCACCGGGAGCGACCGCCTGGGCCAGCACCAGCGTCATCCCGCCGCTCCCTGTGCCGGCCTCGATGACGCGCTGCCCTGGCGCAATACGCATCTTCATCAGGATATAGCCCGCATCCTTGGGGTAGACGATCTGGGTATTGCGCTTCAAGTCCCGTACCAGGTCGTCGGTGGAGGGTTGGAGGATGAGGAAAGGATACCCCAGGTGGGAGTGCCGCCAACTCCCCCACGGGGCGCCGATCAGCTCATCATGGGGGAGCACTCCGCGATGGGTATGGAGGTGCGCGCCGGGAGTAAGCCTGATAATGAATGTTCTACGGTCCCGTCCAACCAGCAGGGCCAGTTCGCCAGCTTGTGCTACTTGCATGGCTATGTAAAAAAGTAGACAAGTAGACAAGTAAACAAGTAAACAAGTGGACAAGTAGACAGGTGGACAGATAACGGGGACGGTGTGCCTTGTGTCCTTGTACCCTTGTCTACTCCTGTATCCCTGTCTACCCTGACTCACTCTATGCCCAGATATGCCTTGCGTACCAGCTCGTTCTCCCGCAGGGCAGCGGCCGTATCGTGGAGCACGACGGTACCGGTCTCCAGCACGTATCCCCGATGGGCGACCGAGAGGGCCATCAGAGCATTCTGTTCCACCAGCAGGATAGTGGTACCCTGCGCGTTGATTTGCCGGATAGTCTCGAAAATCGCTTCCACCAGGATGGGCGCCAGGCCCATGGATGGCTCGTCCAGCAGCAGCAGGCGCGGGTTGGCCATCAATGAACGACCAATAGCCAGCATCTGTTGCTCGCCACCGGAGAGGGTGCCAGCGAGCTGTTTGGCCCGCTCCTTCAGGCGTGGGAAGAGGGCAAACACCCGCTCCATGTCGCGGCGGATACCATCCTTGTCCTTACGGGCAAAGGCACCCATCTCCAGATTCTCGACCACATTCAGCCGGCCAAAGACACGCCGCCCCTCTGGCGCCTGGGCCACACCCCGGCCGACAATCTCGTGAGGCGGCAACCCGTGGATCGGCTCGCCGTCGAGGTAGATCGTGCCCTCGCGGGGATGGAGGATGCCACAGATGGTATTCAGCGTGGTGCTCTTGCCGGCGCCGTTAGCGCCGATGAGTGTGACGATCTCCCCCTCTTCAACGTGGATGGTGATGCCTTTCAGGGCATGGATCGCACCGTAGTAGGTATGGACATTATTGAGTTCCAGAAGTGCCATCTTAAGCCACCGCTCCTCTCCCCAGATAGGCTTCGATCACCTTGGGATTGCGTTGTATCTCGGCCGGCGTGCCTTCAGCAATCTTCTCCCCATAGTCCAGTACGGTCACCACTTCGGAGATACCCATGACCACGCGCATCTGATGCTCAATCAGCAGGATCGTGATGCCCAGCTCATCGCGCAGCCGCTGGATGAAGGTCATCATCTCCCGTGTCTCGGCCGGGTTCATGCCAGCGGTCGGTTCGTCCAGGAGCAACAGGCGGGGTTTGCTCGCCAGCGCGCGGGCCACCTCCAGTCGCCGCTGATCACCGTAGGGCAGGCTTTTGGCCAGCAGATCGCCCCGCCCGGCCAGCCCGACGAAGCCGAGCAAACGCCGCGCTTCCTCGACCGCTTCCTGCTCCTCCCGTTTCACCCGCTCGGTGCGCAGGATGGCGCCGAACAAGCCCGCTTTCATATGCGGATGGTAACCTACCAGCACATTTTCAATCACGGTCATATTCGGGAAGAGGCGGATGTTCTGATAGGTACGGGCAATGCCCTGTCTGGTAATCCGGTCGGGTGACATCCCGTCCAGCGGCTGGTTTCTGAATAAGATGACTCCTTCCTCGTGACGGTAGAAGCCGGTCACACAGTTGAAAAAGGTGGTTTTGCCGGCCCCGTTCGGTCCGATGATGCTGTGGATGGAGTGTTCTCTGACTGCGAGGTCCAGTTGGTGTACCGCGGTCAAGCCTCCGAAGCGCTTGGTTACCTTTCGAGCTTCCAGGATCGCCATCTCTCCTCCTATTCTGCCGCTTCGGCCTCGTGGAGCTCCAATTTGCGCCGTGCCTCTGGCAGCAGACCCTCGGGCCGCACCAGCATCATATATACCAGTGCCACGCCGTAGATCAACAGCCGGTACTCCGAGAACTCACGCAGGATCTCCGGCAGGCCGACCAGGGCCAGAGAACCGAGGATGACACCAGGTATACTCCCCATCCCGCCGACGATGATCAGTCCCAGCGTATTGATCGAGACGAGCAAGTGGAAGCTATGGGGATAGATGGACGTGATCATCGCTGCGAAGATGGCGCCGCTCAGCCCTGAAAAAGCAGCACCGGTGGCAAAGGCCAGCAGCTTGGTGCGCACCAGATCAATGCCCATGGCCTGGGCCACATCCTCATCCTCACGGATGGCCATCCAGGCCCGGCCAAGCCGCGAGTGCTTCAACCTGGCCGCGATGACAGCAGCGAGCAGACACCCGGCAATGATGAGGTAGTAGAGCCTGCCGGGGGTTGCCAGTTCCCAACCTCCGATGACAGGCTTGGGGATACGGGTAATGCCGTTCGAGCCTCCTATATATGGCTTTAGCCAGTCCGAGAGCGCGACAATGCGGATGATCTCGCCAAAGCCAAGGGTCACGATAGCCAGGTAGTCCCCTCGCATTCTCAGCACCGGTATGCCCAGGATCACACCCGCTAGCGTCGCCATCAGCACGGAGAAGGGGAGCGCCTCCCAGAATGTCAGGCGCACCTCTCCCAGCCACCTGATCTCCGGCGAGGTCAGCACAGCCTGGGTATATGCGCCGATGGCGAAGAAGGCTACATAACCCAGGTCCAGCAGGCCGGCGAAACCGACGACGATGTTCAACCCCAGCCCCATGAGGATATAGAGGCCTACCAGGTCGAGCATCTGGCTGGGATACGATCCCGTCGTGGGCAACAGCAGCACCAGCAGCGCTACTAGCGCCCAGAGGGCGATTTTGTAGACACGCTGACCAGCGGGCGGTAAACTTGCCACACGCTGCTTCACCAGGCTGCGGATGTCTCCTCCCCAATAGCTCCCTGCGCTCAGAACCACAAACAGCGCCAGGGCACCCGGCAGGGTGAATCTGCGGCCGGGGAAGAAAGCACCATACAAAACGGCCAGCAGGGGAATCGCTCCCAGCGCCATAGCGATGGCCCGTCTAAGGCGGGCTGGCAACAGGTACGTCGCGCCGACCACTATTCCCAGGAGAAAGCCTGACATCAGTAAGGCGAGCACGCCGCCCGTGTCCAATCCCAGGGTCAGCAAGTGGTACAGCTCTGGCGAGGCTTTGATAAATACAGCACGCAGGTTGACCACGTTCCCGATCAGTACCAGCGCTGCCAGTGCCACGCTGACCATCAGACCAGCCACGCCCCCGCAGAGCAGCAACCGGCCACGTGATGAGGTCTCCTGCCGAGCGTATCCGGCTCGACGTATCGCCGCTACGCAGGTCAAAACGAAAACAATCAACAGCAACGCCTGTCCCAGGGAGATTATCCCAGAGATGACCGGTCGAGCGTGGGAAGCCTCGATCACACCTATCAGGGACAACAGCAGAGCTGCCACACCGCCCAGCAATCCCGTCTTGACAGGCTGCGACCAGTCAAAGCGAGTCTCTGAGTGAATCGCTGGCATCTATGCGCCTCCCTTCCGTCGCCTATGCCTTCTTGGCTGCCAGGCGCTCGCCTAGGATGCCTGTCGGGCGGAAGATCAGCACCAGCACCAACAAGGTAAAGGCAAGCGCATCCTTGAGTTGATAGGGCGCCGGGATGCCCAGCCCATCCAGGACCAGGTTAGGGAACAGGGACTCGGCGATCCCCAGAAACATACCGCCCACCATAGCGCCGGTGACATTGCCAATGCCACCTAACACGGCAGACGTGAAAGCCTTAATGCCGGGGAAAAATCCCATGTTGAACTTAACCTGCTTGAATAGCAGGGCATAGAAGACACCGGCCGCCCCTGCCAGAGCACCACCTATGGCGAACGTGATCACGATAATGCGATCCACATTAATGCCCATCAGCGCAGCACAGTCCTTGTCCTCCGCGACGGCCTGCATTGCCTTACCGGTCTTGGTGTGTCGCACGAAGAGGTACAGGCCGGCCAGCATCACTAATGCCGCCACGATCACCACGATCTGAGGCCTCAGCACTTCGACACCCAGGATGTTCCAGGTGCCTTTTAAGGCCTGAATCTCCGGGTAACCCTTGAGATCGGAACCGAAAAGTCCCAGAAAGGCATAAGATAAGAAATACGAAGCGCCGATCGCGGTGATGAGAGGGACAAGCCTGGGAGCGCGACGCAGGGGCCGATAGGCAATGCGCTCCAGAAGCACAGCGATGGTAGTGGATACAGTCATAGCTACCAGGATCACGATCCCCAGGCCCAGCACCGGGTAACGGTTAAGCAAGCCAGCCTGGTCCAGAGCGAGGGCTACGTAGTAGCCAATATATGGCCCACTCATAAAGACCTCGCTATGGGCAAAATTGATCATACGCAACACCCCGTAGACCATCGTATAACCCAGGGCAATAAGTGCGTAGATGCCCCCCTGAGCAATGCCGTAGACGAACAAATCCACCCATTGGGCGCTGGCGTACTTACCTGACCTCAGGGTTGCTACGGTGCCCCAGAATACTATGCCCAGGATGGCTATGCCGATGCACCACATGATAACCACTGTGCCAGGAATCTGCCTTCTCAAACGCTGCAACATATGACTCCCCCTAAATGAGAGGCTATAGACAGGGGCGAGCAAGCTGCTCGCCCCTGCCGGTATGCCTTACAGATGGACACACCTCAAAAGCGAATTTACGGCCAGACCTTCTTGGGATTGCTGTCCGGGTCGGCACCAGGGTTCCAGGTGGCCGGATCGGCGTTCATGCATTGATAGACGGCGATCTTGGGATCGGCACAGTCGCCTGTGGGTGAGCACGTCAGGTTGCCGGTCAGGCCCTTGAAATCCTTGGTGGCGAAGAGGGCGTCGCTCAATGCCTTCCGACCGATGTGCAGCGTGCCGTCCGGGTCCTTCACCGCCACCTTTTCGATAGCCGCGAAGATCATCATCGCTGCATCATAGGAGTGGGCATGGAACGGCGCCAGCACCTTCACGCCGTACTTGGTCTCGTACTTCTGCAGGAACTCCTTGTACCCTGCGCCGAAGGCTGTGAAGTCGGGGCTGGACCAGTAGAAGCCCAACACTGCGTCACCCGCGCCCTCCAGAAAGTCAGGGGAGAAGACACCATCGGCGCCCGCCAGTTGAACATTCTCCAAACCGGGCACTTCGCGGGCTTGCTTGGTGATCTGCGCACCGGCGGCGATGAAGATCGGGTAGTAGATGAAGTCAGGCTGAGTAGCCGCGATGCGGGTGAGCACGGGCTTCATATCGGTGTCCTCAGGCCCAACCGCTTCCTGAGCCGTGATGGTGCCGCCCAGCTCCTTGAATTTCTCGGCGAATACTTGCTGGAGCTTGTCGGCATACAGACTGCCGTCATGGATGGTGGCAGCCTTGCGGAAGCCTTTCTGCCAGGCGAACTCGGCCATAGCCGCGCCCTGCACCTTGTCGTTGTGGGCGGTGCGCAGATAGCACCAGTACTCAGCCGGGCGGTCCTCGGCGGTCAGGTCTGGCGCTGTGTTGGAGGGAGAGATCATCGAGATGCCCGCCCCGCACATCACAGGGATAGCCGCGCGGGCAGCGCTGGAGCAGTTAGTGCCAACAACCGCCACCAGCTTGGGATCGGCAGCCAGCTTGGTAGACGCCGTTTGACCTCCTTCGGCGCTGCACATACAGTCCTCACCAACCACTTCGATAGGATGGCCCAGAATTTCCTTCTTGTCGTCCACCGCGATCTCCAGGCCGTATTTGGTATCGTTGCCCAGCGGCGCGTCGGAGCCGGAAATGACGAACATGTAGCCGATACGTACCGGCTCACCTGGGGCAATGTCTACACAGCCTTTGGGATCGGTGCACTCGAACTTGGCCTTGGGCTTGCAGGCTGCAGCAAGCAGGGTAATCAGGAGAACCATGCTAACGAGTACTAATGATTTTTTATTCATTGGGGCTCCTCCTTTCTTTTTTCAAGATTGCTTAGGCACACATGTGAGGGTGGATCCTGTACCTGGGGGACGCCATCCCCTGGAAGCGATTGACGATCAGCAGAACATCATGGGCGTCCATCACCTCCTTTCGGGCAGCGATAAGAAGTATGTTTTATTATACCAGACTGCGGCGATATGTCAAAAATACCGCATTCGCCTTCGAGTGTGCTGCTATCCGTAAGCGGTCGCCCGCAGATGCTGGATGCGCCATTATGCCAGTGGTGCGCATCATTGCCTGACCAGGTTTGACACCTGCGCAGACTTATGATATAGTGTTTACGGCTCTGGGTCCTCAAAAGCTTCAACTATCGGTTTCAAGGAGCAACGGATGGCAAAATCGCGTGGGGAACTCATAGTGGAGCGCCTGCGTAACTTTCAGGCCAGCACGGCGGACGTAGAGGCCTCGGCCGTTGTGAGCGTTGACGGGCTAATCATCGCTTCGGCGCTGCCGGCAAACGTGGAGGAAGACCGGGTTTCGGCGATGTCGGCGGCGATGATTTCGCTGGGTGAGCGCATCGCCGGCGAATTGAGGCGCGGCGTGCTGGAGCAGGTGTACATCAGGGGTAAGAACGGCTACGTCATACTGATGGCCGTCGGTGAGGAAGCCGTGCTCACTGTGCTAGCCAGGGAAAGCGCGAAACTGGGACTGATCTTTCTGGACATGCGGCGGGTAGTGGAGGACCTGGAAGCCCTGCTCTAGGGCTGTCAAGGCAAGGCTCTAAAAGGGAGGGTCGCCCCGGTGCGACCCTCCCTAACGTTTTGGACGGGGGGAGGCAATGCGCAAATACATTTTCTGTACCGGTGGTGTGATCAGCAGTGTCGGCAAGGGAGTCACGGCAGCCTCTGTGGGTCGGATATTGAAGGCGCGAGGCATCCGTGTCTCCATCCAGAAACTCGATCCCTATATCAATGTAGATCCCGGCACAATGTCTCCTTACCAGCACGGCGAGGTATTCGTCACTGACGATGGCGCCGAAACCGACCTGGACCTGGGCCACTACGAGCGCTTTATTGACGAAAGCCTTACCCAGGATAGTAACGTGACAACGGGACAGGTCTACGCCGAGGTCATCGGCAGGGAAAGGCGGGGCGATTTCCTGGGCGGTACCATCCAGGTGATTCCTCACATCACCAACGAGATCAAGCGACGTATCGCCCTGGTCGGCGAACGCAGCGGGGCCGATGTCGTGATCATTGAAGTCGGTGGCACGGTGGGCGACATCGAGGGATTGCCGTTTCTCGAGGCGCTGCGACAGGTCAGGCGTGATGTGGGCATCGGAAACACCCTGTACATCCATATCACTTTTCTCCCCTACGTGGGCGCTACCGGCGAGCTGAAGACCAAGCCTACCCAGCACAGCGTGCGCGAGCTAAGGTCCATCGGTATCCAGCCCGATGTCATCGTGGCACGCGCGGACTACCCGGTAGATGACGCGCTGTGCGAAAAAATCGCTCTCTTCTGCGACGTAGAGAGGCGTGCTGTCATTCCCCTGGTCACCACGCCGGTGTTGTACGAAATTCCCCTGTTACTGGAAGATACCGGCCTGGGAGAGTTCATCGTCGAGCGTCTGGGACTGGAGGCACGTGCGCCTGACCTCGACGAATGGCGTAGACTTGTGGAGCGCATCCGTGCCCCGAAAGCCATATTACCGATAGCCATCGTGGGCAAGTACGTGGAATTGCACGATGCGTATATCAGTGTCCGGGAGGCATTGCATCACGCGGCCTGGGCCACTGGCTGGGGTGTGGATATCCATTACATCAGTTCCGAACTGCTGGAGCGGGGCAGGGGCTGGGAGGAGCTGGAAAGCATGGCCGGGGTGATCGTCCCGGGAGGTTTTGGGGAACGGGGTATCGAGGGCAAAATCGCCACGGCACGCTGGGCGCGTGAGAACCAGGTGCCCTACCTCGGGTTGTGTCTCGGCCTCCAGGTGATGATTATTGAGCTGGCCCGCTATGCACTTGGGAGCGATGAACCCAACAGCACCGAGTTCAATCCCCATACCAAATACCCGGTGATAGACCTCATGCCCGACCAGCGCACCATTGTGGATATGGGCGGCACTATGCGCCTGGGAGCATACCCCTGCCACCTGGTGGCCGGTACGAAAGCTGCCCAGGCCTACGGCGCTCCGTATACCGAGGAGCGCCATCGCCACCGCTTTGAGGTCAAGAATACCTATCGCGGGCTGCTTGAGGAGGCAGGGCTGATCTTTAGTGGGCTCTCACCCGATGGCCGGCTGATCGAAATTGCCGAATTAGCTGCCCATCCCTTTATGCTGGGCTGTCAATTCCACCCCGAGTTTAAGTCTCGGCCCACCCGTCCTCACCCGCTGTTCCAGGCTTTCATCAGCGCAGCGGTGGAGAGATGGAAGAACACCCTGGGTGACGGTCACTTTGGGCCGTGACCGTCACCTTGCCCTGTAACACCCCTGTAACTCTGCTGTAACCCCACTCTGCCCGAGCCCTACTATAATAGTGGTGACATTGGGACACCGGGCACCCATGGTCCGTGAAGATCCCCCGTGTTTCCACTGCGACAGCATCACAATGATGTCAACAATCGGAGTGAGTTGAATCACCCCTAGACGTAACAGGGGACCGGCTATGATGACAACTATCGCTGTCTCTTATACACATC
>JAOAAG010000033.1 GCA_026418995.1 Anaerolineae bacterium | reverse complement strand
TATCTGGAACCGGATGGCAAGATTGTGCGCAGCCTGGTCAGATTTGACCTATCCTCTATTCCGACCGGTGCTACGATCAACCAGGCAACGCTGCGCTTGTATCTGGTTTCTTCGTGGGATTATCCTAATAGAACACGCACGATCACAACCTACCGGATTGGCTCATCCTGGTCAGAGTCAGGTGTTACCTGGAACAACCAACCATCTCACGCCGAGGCTTTTGGGTCCGCAGGTGTTACCCATGGCGCTTGGGGATGGTATGCCTTTGATGTAACCAACCTGGTACGTGGGTGGGTAAACGGCACCTGGCCTAACTACGGGATTATGCTGCGTGGACCAGAGTGGTCTGGCACCGATTCCTCCTGGAAATCCTTCGCCACACGCGAGTCCACGTATGATCCCCAACTGGTCATCACCTATATCGGGACTGCCTCAGCGTCTCTTGTGATGCCGGATAAAGGGGAATCGCAAGCGCCAACAACTCTGATCACACTGGGAGTTGGTACCGATCTGCCCAGAGCCTGTACCCGTCAGCCGGTGCCAGCGACACGTTGCCTTAACAGTCTGATGGAACAATAGAACCAAGCAGGTGACCGTCACCTTACAGGTGACGGTCACCTTTGTCAGGAGGTGCACTTGTTCACGCTGAAAGACATCCGGAGCGAGACATCTCACCCTATCCCCGAGCAGGGGATGCGCATTGGGCGGGCGGCGGGGAACGACCTAGTGCTGGCCGATGAGGAGGTTTCCCGCTACCACGCCACAGTATGGTTCTACGGCGGGCAGCTCTACATCCGGGACGAGAAGAGCACCAACGGCACCTGGGTCAACGAGCGACGCATCGCCGCGCCCACTCCTCTCCGCCCCGGGGATCACATCCGCCTGGGGCGCACTGTGCTGGAAGTGGTGGGGCGGGAGCCGGGAGCCACTGTTGTCTCTATGATGCCGGGGGTGGGCGTGCCGCCCCCGGCCGCTACCCATCCTGTCGCGCCACCCTCTCCTCTCGCGCAGCCCCGCCCACCGACCACGCCCCCGCCTGGCCCCTCGGCTGCGC
This sequence comes from Anaerolineae bacterium, assembly GCA_026418995.1. Classification (GTDB taxonomy): domain Bacteria; phylum Chloroflexota; class Anaerolineae; order B4-G1; family B4-G1; genus JAOAAG01. Next base: position 2,079 of record JAOAAG010000033.1, on the reverse strand, counting down.
CGCCGCTTGCCCCTTCGTCACGGCTGCCCCTCATCCTGGGCCTCGGGAGCGCTGGGTTGTTGCTCCTGTGCGGCCTCGTGATCTTGACTATAGTGGTCCTGAGGGTGCCGCTGCCGGGGATCGCCCCCAGGCCAACCCCCACCCCGCAGGATGCCTGGATCACGATAATGAGCGAGGACTTCGAGGGCGACTTCCCTGGCCAGTGGAAGTTCGAGGGCGACGAGGAGTACCAGTGGGGAAAAAGCACCTGCCGCCCTTACACGGGAAACTACAGCGGCTGGGTGATAGGTGGGGGTACCAGAGGAACGTCACTGGATTGTGGGGACAACTATCAGAATAACGTTAAGACGAAAATGGTCTACGGCCCTTTCAGCCTGGAGGGCGCCACTGCTGCTGAATTGAGATTCAAACTCTGGGTGAGGACTGAAAGCGGGGGCGATTGGATTTGCTGGAGTGCCTCGGACGACGGGGAGTCCTATTCTGGAACATGTCGTTCGGGCACCAACGAATGGTATGAGGAGGTTTTACTGCTTTCTGATGTTCCTTATGAGGGTAGTCTGCTGGGCCTCTCCGAGGTATGGATTGCCCTGGAGTTCGCGAGCGATGAATCGAACACAGAACCCGATGGCGCGTATGTGGATGACATTGTCCTGCGCAAGTGTACCTATCCCGGAGGCCGCTGTAGATAAACAGGTGATTTGCGGCAAAGGGACGGTTCAAATGGGTTTACGAGGCAACATCTATGAGCACACCCAACCGTTCATTTCCTTCCGCTGACATGCGTGCTGGGCCGGGGGGTGGGCTGCGGCCCGGCCCAGCCGTCCGCCCGATGGGCCGTCCAGGCGGTGGCCCGCCTCACCTGATGATGGGGCCGGTGGAGAAGCCGCACAACTTCAGCGGGACAATGCGTAAACTGGTCGCCTATCTGGGTCCACACCGCCTGACCATCCTCGTTGTGATGCTGCTGGCTGTCGGGTCCACCGTTTTCTCCATCTTCGGGCCCAAAATCCTGGGCACTGCGACCACGACGCTCTTCGAGGGATTGATCGCCCAACTGACTGGCACAGGAGGGATTGACTTTGTCAGAATTGGCCATATCCTGCTGACCGTGCTGGGGCTTTACCTTCTCTCCACCGTGCTGAGTTATGCCCAGGGCTGGCTGATGACAGACGTCGCCGTTCAGATCACCTATCAGATGCGGCGGGATGTGATGGATAAAATCCACCGCATGCCTTTCCGGTACTTCGACGGTGTCCAGCACGGGGAGATCCTCTCCCGCCTGACTAACGACGTGGACACGGTCAACCAGACCTTGAACCAGAGCCTGATGCAGGTGGTGACCTCTTTCGTCACGGTCGTCGGGATGCTGGCGATGATGTTTTCCATCTCCTGGCAGATGACGCTGGTAGCGTTGCTGGTGATCCCGCTTTCCTCTGGCCTGGTTACTTTGATCATCCGCAACTCCCAGCGGCTCTTTGCCCGGCAACAGGCTCTGCTGGGCAAGGTGAACGGACATGTGGAGGAGACTTTCGGTGCACACGTGGTAGTGAAGGCCTTCAACGGCGAGGAGAAGAGTCTGCGGCGGTTTGACGAGTACAACAAGGCCCTTTACAGTGTCTCCTGGAAGGCCCAATTCATCTCCGGCATTTTAATGCCGGTGATGCGCTTCGTCAGCAATCTGGGCTACGTAGGGGTGGTGATCACCGGTGGGTACCTGGCGGTGCGGGGGCACATGGCACTGGGCGATATCCAGGCTTTCACCCAGTACATCCGGGGCTTCACAGAACCCATTATGCAACTGGCGAATATTTCCAATGTCTTACAGCAGACAGTTGCGGCGGCGGAGCGGATCTTTGAGTTCCTGGAGGCCGAGGAAGAGGTGCCCGACCCGGAGCAACCGGTTCGGCTAGAGCAGGTGCGTGGCGAGGTAGAGTTCCGGGACGTCCACTTCCGCTACGTGCCTGATATGCCAGTCATTCGGGGCTTCTCCGCCCGCGTCTGGCCCGGGCAGAAAGTCGCTATCGTAGGGCCCACCGGCGCAGGCAAGACGACGCTGGTCAAACTCCTGATGCGTTTCTA
>JAOAAG010000021.1 GCA_026418995.1 Anaerolineae bacterium | reverse complement strand
GGCGTAGACCGCGGCCAGGGAGTCCCGGACCACCCGCTCCTCCAGCCCGGTCATCACCACCGGGGCCTGGGCCCGGATGAGGGGCACGGCCTGGGTCTGCATGTTGGAGCCCATCAGGGCCCGGTTGGCGTCGTCATGCTCAAGGAAGGGAATGAGCGACGCAGAGACACCCACAATCTGACACGGGGCCACGTCAATGTAATCAATGCGCTCCGGTGGGGCGGTCAGGAAGCGGTCCGCGTGACGGGCCGAGATGCGCGATTGCACAAAATGTCCTTCCTCATCCAGCTCAGCATTCGCCTGAGCGATGACGTAGAGGTCCTCCCGATCGGCCGAGAGATAAACCAGCTCATCGGTGACCTTGGGCACAACCGGTATCTCCTCCTGGAGCTTCAGCGCAGCAATGCGCTCCGCCAGTTCAGGCGTCACCTTGGTACCGGCCTGTGCCACCACCGCGCCGGTCTCCGGATCCACCACATCCTCCCGCAAGATGTGGCCGGTGAGCGACGCGGCATCAGGACTGACAGAACGGATCACCCTCCGATAAGGCGTCTCGATAAAGCCAAGCGCATTGACACGGGCATGCGTAGCCAGACGGCCGATCAATCCGATGTTGGGACCTTCCGGCGTTTCGATAGGACAGATACGGCCATAGTGGCTGTAGTGGACATCGCGCACATCGAAGCCAGCCCGCTCGCGCCGCAGGCCGCCGGGGCCAAGCGCCGAAAGCGTGCGCTTGTGGGTCAGCTCGGCCAGAGGATTGGTCTGCTCCATGAACTGCGAGAGCTGGCTCGAGCCGAAGAATTGGCGCACGATCGCCACAACCGGGCGGATATTGATGAGGCTCACCGGCGACAGGGAATCCGACTCGCGGATGGACATGCGTTCCACCACCAGACGTTCCATACGCCGCAGGCCGATACGCAGTTTGCTCTGAATCAGCTCGCCCACCGTTTTGACGCGCCGGTTGCCCAGATGGTCTATATCATCAGCATCCAGGACGCCGTTGTTGATGCGAATCATGCGCTCCACCAGCGCCACAATGTCCCTCTTGGTGACCGTGCGGTGATCCAGGTCGTAATCGAGGCCCAGGCGCTGGTTCAATTTATACCGCCCCACCCGCTGCAGGTCGTACCGGCGCGGGTCGAAGAGCTGCTGCTCGAGATACTCACGGGCATTCTCCAGCGTGGCCGGGTCGCCCGGGCGCAGACGGCGGTAGAATTCCAGGAGCGCCTCCTCGGCAATGCTCTTACCATCCCGCGAGTCCCACGTCGGCTCCTGCCGGATGGTAGTCAGGATGTACTGATGAGCAGGGTTGGTATCGGCATCTTTGAAGAGCTCCAGCAGCTCCTCGTCGGTACCGGTGGTCAGAAAGTGGTCATGCGTCAGGTCATTCACGGCCGCCAGCGCCCGCAGCAGGATCGTAACCGGCAGGGTGCGCTTGCGGTTGAATTTGACGGTCAGGTAATCGGACTTACGGGTCTCAAACTCCATCCAGGCCCCACGGTCGGGAATCAGTTTGGCCGTGCTGAGACGCCTGCCGCTGACCCGATCCTCCACGACATCGAAATAGACGCCTGGGGAGCGGATGAGCTGGCTGACCACCACCCGCTCGGTGCCATTAATGATGAAGGTGCCGTTTTCGGTCATGATCGGGAAATCACCCAGGAAAATCTCCGACTGGATGATCTCACCTGTCTCACGGTTATCCAGCACCACTTCTACATACAGCGGAGCTGCATAGGTGATGTCCCGCTCCAGGCACTCCTCCTCGGTGTACTTCGGCTCGCCAAAGTGATATTTCAGGTTGAAGTTAGCTTCTCTGGCTTTGGAGCCCGGAAAATAGAGTTTGAGCGTCCCGGTGAAGCTCTCGATAGGGGAGATCTCATCAAAGAGCTGAGCTAAACCCTCTTCCTGAAACCACCGGAAAGACTCTAACTGCACCTCGATGAGGCGCGGTAGCCTCTCGGTGTTGGTGATACGGGCATAAGATTTACTCCCCAATACCATCGCCTTCATCCTTTCTAGTCACAGACTTACCCCGGCGACGTGGCGTCAGCACCATCCGCAAGCTTACAATACCCTGTCACAGGTGTTATGTCAAGTTAAATAAAGCAAAAGGTAATTATAACACGAATATTCAATTTGTCAAAACCGCTTCCTGTGAGCCAGTCTCTCACAGGTACGAAAAGGTCAGCATACGCCCCGCCACTGGCCGAGTCTCACGCGGAGGCCGGCTCGGGTGCGGGCCGGGGAGAAGATGCGGTCAAACCCGGTGATAGAGAGATAGGACCGGCAGTGCGCGACCAGTCGAATCACGTCACAGGCGAAGAGACAGACGCTCTCGCTCGACAGGTCGAATCTGTACAGCACCAGAGAAAGCTGAGCGGTGGCGACTTCGTTCAGGTCACGGTGTGGGATGGGCTGAAGAAGCCTGAATCAGGCTACGCCAGCCAGTCTCAGGGTGCGGCCTTTTGATGTCCCGACAAGCCCGCAAGGGATAGCATCACGTTCCACCGAGCAGGCTATCCACCCGGAGCACAAGGGGCAGGTAGAGGCCGTAGGCCCGATCGGACAGCAGGGCGAACTGGAGCGCCACGTCGGTCGTCAGCGACATGGGCAACGCCAGGGTCAAGGTGCTGCCGGTGGTGGGCACCGTCTGGGTGAGGAAAACCGTGCCGCTGAGAGTATCCCACCAGGTGACGCGGTAGGTGCCCGAGATCAGCCCGCCCACCGAAACCGTGCCCGAAATCGGCGGGATAGGGAGGTTGTTCACTACGTTCCACCAGGTGTGGTGGCGGTTGTGCACCCACAGGTGGCCCCGCCCGACGCCCCGGTCCACCTGCCCCAGGACGCGCAGGTCGGGGTGGGACGCGACGGCCCGGGCATCCTCGTAGCGCCCGTTGTTCAGCGAGATCCCGTCCATAAAGTCGCGGAACGCCTTGAAGTGATAGTAGAGATTGTAGCGGCGGATGTTGACCGGATCCCAGTAGAGTTCGTACAGGCCACCCGGGTTGACCTGCCCCCAGAGGAAGTTGTGCAGCCACACACCCTGCACGTCCAGCGTCTGGCTGTAGACGTGGTCTCCGTAGTAATCGCCGTCATCGCCGATGGCGACTTCGCCGCGCGTAACGGGTTTGCCCGGCCCGGAAAGCGCCCGACCGCCCATCTGCAGGCTGTAGGCGGCGGTCAGGAGCGCCGAGTCGTGGTAGAGGAGCGTCAGGTCAAACTCGCCGTTGAGGTACACCCGACGCCCATCGGGACTGATCAGTTCCACGTTGTCTATCCAGGCATTCCCACCGGTGCCGAACGAGTTCTGGAAATAGATGGCAAGGGAGTGGATGGCGTTGTCGGAAATGACGATGCGGGCCGAAAGGGGGGCCAGGCTGCCGTCGTGGGTGTAGCGGCTATCAAAGACGCGCCAGTCGTAGATGCCGGCGGGCGCGCTGCATAAAAAGTCCTGCCCTGAGGCCGTCGGCGGCACAACGTTGGAGCGCTCCTGCGGCGTACCGTGATCCAGAATCCACATCAGGCGCGGGCCGGAAAGGGTGTTGGGAATGTCATAGGCACAGGTGCCCGTGAAGCTCTCCGTCTTCATGACGTAGCGGATCACCCATTCGCCCTGACCGCGGATGACCAGCGAGCGCGGGGTGGCTCCGGCGTTGTGGAATCGGGTGGACCCGGGGATGCGCACCGACGCGCCCTGCCCGCCCACCACATAGGCCGGTCGCGTCTCCAGGGCCAGCGGATCGCCGATGTTCTGCGCCCAGCCCGCGTAGCGGTTGCCGCAGCAAGCGTAGGCATGCACGTCGGCATAATCCACACCAGCGTAGGCCGGGTTGCCCCAGAACTCATAGACCGGGAAACTGTGCCAGTTGGAGGTGGTAACCAGGTGGCGCTGAGGGTCGTGGGCCTTCATAAAGCGCCCGAAGGCGTCCGCCATAGCATAGTGATTACCGTTGAACGGGTCGCCCTCGTTCATCAGTTCCCACGAGTGTACGGCGCGCGAATAGCCCCAGCGCGCGATGAGATAGCGCCAAAAGTATTCGTGATAG
>JAOAAG010000014.1 GCA_026418995.1 Anaerolineae bacterium | reverse complement strand
TGCACGGTGCCGGTGGGGCCATTGCGGTGCTTAGCGACGATGATGTCGGCGATGTGCTGCCGTTCGGTCTCCGGGTGGTATAGCTCGTCACGGTAGATGAACATCACGACGTCTGCGTCCTGCTCCAAACTGCCGCTTTCCCTCAGGTCCGCCAGTACCGGCTTCTTGTCTGTGCGCTGCTCGACGGCGCGGGAGAGCTGTGAGGCCGCCACCACAGGCACGTCCAGCTCCCGCGCGATGGCCTTGAGCGAGCGGGAGATGTAGGAGACCTCCTGCACGCGGTTCTCGGCGCGGATGTCCCCGCTCATCAACTGTAAGTAGTCCACGATGATCAGGTCCAGCCCGTGTTCAGCATGGAGGCGGCGGGCCTTGGTACGCAATTGGAGGGCCGAGATAGAGGGTGTGTCGTCAATGAAAATGGGCAGGTCGGCCAGCCTGCCGATGGCCTGGACGAAGAGCGGCCATTCCTCTTCCTTGAGGTTGCCCAGCCGCAGGCGTTGCGCGTCAATACCGGTCTCCGCCGAGACCAGCCGCTGGACAATCTGCTCGGCGGACATTTCCAGGCTGAAGATGGCGACGTGCTGGCCGTGGCGGGCAGCGTTGCGGGCGAACGAGAGGCACAGGCTGGTCTTGCCCACCGATGGCCTGGCAGCGACGATAATGAAGTCGGAACGCTGCATCCCGCCCAACAGCCGATCCAGATCAATGAAGCCGGTGGGCACACCCAGTGGCTCTCCCTGGTGAGCATAGAGATACTCGATGCGGTCGTAATAGCGGCGGATGACTTCCTGAATGGGAGCCAGGTCGCGGGTGATGCGCCGCTGGGAGACGCTGAACAGCGCCTGTTCGGCCTGGTCAATGGTCTGGTCTATATCCTCGCTTTCCTGGTAGGCCAGTTGGGCGATCTGGGTAGCCGCACCGATCAGTCGCCGGCGGATGGCCGCCTGCTCGACGATGCGGCCGTAGGCCTCGGCATGGATCGCACTGGGGACGGCGTTGATGAGGCTGGTGATGTAAGCCGCGCCGCCCACCTCCTCCAATTGCTCCCGGCGCTCCAATTCATCGCACAGGGTGACGAAGTCAATGGGCTCGCGTCGCTCGTGCAGGGCCAGTATCGCCTCGTAAATCCAGCCGTTTTTCTGCACGTAGAAGTCCTCTGGCCTGAGGAACGGCGCGACGCGAAACAGCGCCTCGGGGTCAATGAGGAGCGAGCCGAGCACCGCCTCCTCGGCCTCGACGTTCTGAGGAATCATCTTGTCGGGGGTTGGCATCGCCACAAGCCCTGGAATCAGGCAAGTACCGGTCGGGAGGACAGGCGCGCCAGGCTACTGAAGGGGCAGGTCATCCAGATCGAGGCTGTTGATGAAGCTGCGAAAAGCGGAGAGATCGTCGTCTTCCTCCTCGGCCTCCTCGCTGACATCCGGCTCGGGGTAGACACCAGCCTGGGCCATGACGCTCTCCTCAACATAGATGTTGACATTAGCGCGTACCGCCAGCGCGATGGCATCGGAGGGACGCGAGTCTATCTCCAACTGCCGTCCGTTCAGGTTCACCGCGATGTAGGCGTAGAAGGTGTCATCCCGCAGGTCGTTCACCGTGACGTGTGAGATCTGGCCGCCCATCTCCAGGATGGTGTTGTAGAGCAGGTCATGGGTCAGCGGGCGCGGGACCTCAATGTCCTGCAAGCGAATGGCAATTGCCTCGGCTTCATATCGCCCGATCCAGATGGGTAGAAAACGGTCGGAATTGACTTCTTTGAGAATAATGACGCGATGCTCTGACATCAAGCTCGCCCGAATACTTTCAATTTTTACCTCGATCATATGCTCTGTCTCCTTAAGACCTCAAGGTCAGACACAGGCTGCCTTGCACTGAATCAAAGGGTGATACCTTATCAATGAATCAAGCTCGCACCGAGGGGGATTGATATTTCGCACAAGACCCAGCACATTATCATTATACCCCACCCGTTGGATAAGGCAAATTTTCCAGGATGCAGGATTGTCTTGCATCTCACCCCTGCCTCACACCGCCAGTTCCGGGTGCAGGGCGCGCCATACCCGTTCTGGTGTAAACGGTAGCTCCCGTATCCACACCCCCGTCGCGTCGTGGATGGCGTCGGCGACCGCTGGAGCAATGCCGTCCAGCGGAAGCTCGGCGATGGATTTGGCGCCGAACGGCCCGGTCGGCTCCTCCGTCTGCACAAAAATGACCTGGATATCGGGCATCTCGTTGGCCCGGTAGACGTGGTAGGGGCCGAGGCGTGGGTTAAGCAGCCGGCCCAGCTCGTCGTAGACCATCTCCTCGCAGTGGGCAAAGCCGAGCGCCTGCTGGATACCGCCCTCCACCTGGCCGGACGCGGTGATGGGATTGATCACCCGGCCGGCATCCGCCACCATCAGCACCCGCTCCACGGTGACCTGCCCGGTCTCGGTATCCACGACAAGTTCCACAAATTGTGCTCCAAAGGGTGGGGGACATTCGTAGCTCATATGCGAAGCGCTGGCGATGATCTGGTGCTGGTGGTGCTGGTGCAAACTACTGAGCGCCACCTGTTCCAATGTCAGCCGCGTGCCGTTCGGGGCGATGACCTGCCGATCGCGCAGGAGCATCCCCTCGCCGCTTTCCAGCCCCAGCATCAGGGCCGCGTGCGCCTTGATCTGCTCGGCCACCTGGAGCGCGGCTTTGTAGACGGCGCCACCGCTGATATAGGTGGTGCTGGACGCGTAGGCACCTTTATCGAACGGGGTGAAATCGGTGTCGGAGGAGTAGACGATGATGTCCTCGACGGGCACACCCAGTACCTCGGCAGCTATCTGGGCCAGGATGGTGTCAGAGCCTGTGCCCAGGTCAGTGGCGCCGACCAGCAGATTGAACGAGCCGTCGTCGTTCATTTTGATGGTCGCCGCGCCCAGGTCCAGCCCGGCGATGCCGCTCCCATGCAACATCACCGACATGCCGATGCCACGCCTTTTGGCTCCGCCGGGGCCGCGCCTCCATTCCGCGTTGCCCCGCTTCTCGTACCAGCGCATCGCCTCTACCCCTACCTGTACGCACTGCTCCAGACCGCTGGAGCGGACTACCTGCTCGAACCCTTCCCGTCCCTCGCCCAGCGCCTTGGACATGACCATTTCCTCGCCCGGTTTGATCCAGTTCTTGCGCTTGAACTCGATCACGTCCCAGCCCATCCGGTCGGCTATTTCGGACATCAAGGTTTCGATGCCGAAGTGGCATTGCGTTGAACCGTAGCCACGGAAAGCGCCTGGCGTGGGTTTGTTGGTGTACACAACGTCGCAGATGAATTTGCAGTGCGGGGCGTTGTAGAGCGTCAGCCCCTTCTGTCCGCCCACCATCTGTACCGTCAGGCCGTGTGTGCCGTAGGCGCCTGTATCTCCGATCAGGCGCAGTTCCGTCGCCACCACGCGCATGTCGTTGGTGACACCTATCTTGTAGCGCATAATCTGGGGATGACGGCTGCGGGAGCTGACGAATTCCTGGTATCGCGTGTACATCATACGCACCGGCCGGCCCGTGGCAATGGTCAGGTGGGCACAGAGGTCCTCAATGATCATTTCCTGCTTATTGCCGAATCCCCCGCCGATGCGCGGTTTGATCACGCGGATACGCTTGACCGGCAGGCCAATGAGCGGCGCGAGGATGCGCCGGACGTGAAAGGGCACCTGTGTGCTGGTGCGGACGACCAGCCGGCCATCCTCGTCCCAGTAGGTGATGCATACGTGCGGCTCGAGGTGGGCGTGTTGCTGCTGGGAAGTACGGTACTCCCCTTCAAAGACGTGATCCGCCATCGCCCAGGCTTCGGCGGCAGGGATTCCTCCCTCGGCCTCGATGTGGTGCACAATGTTATGAGCTGCGTCGTAGATGCCCTCGGTATCCGGCTCGTCGTGGATGATGGGGGCGCCGTCTTTCATCGCCTCCAGGGGGTCGAGGACGTGGGGCAGCACCTCGTACTCAACCTCGATCAGACGCAGAGCTTGCTGGGCCAGCTCCGGCGTCTCCGCGGCGACCACCGCCACCCGATCGCCCACGTGGCGCACTTTATTGTCCAGGCTGACCTGGTCGTAGGGGAGCGGCTGGGGGTAGCTCTGCCCGCCGGAGGTGTACTTAACGCGCGGGAGGTCCTGGCAGGTCAGGACGGCATGGACGCCAGGCAGGGCACGTGCTTTTGTCGGATCAATGCGCTTGATACGCGCGTGTGCATAAGGGCTGGTGAGCAATGCGCCGTAGAGCATCCCCTCCATGTTGAAATCGTCGGCGAAGACGGGGCGGCCGGTAGCCAGCTTGACGCCGTCCACCTTGGCCTGGGGCGTCCCGACGACGCGCAGAGGCTGCATATCAGGCGGTGAGATGACCAGTGGGGGGAGGGGTGAGCCGTTCTCTGCAATGCGGTAGTAGCGTCCCAGCAGTTCTGCTGGAGCGTGGCCGGGGAGCCATGTCTCTGTAACTGGCCCGAACGGCCCCACCTTCTCACCGCGCAATAGTGCTGCCGCCCGCTGGATAGCCTGGACGATTTTGACATAGCCTGTACAGCGGCAGAGCACTCCGGAGATAGCCTGGCGAATCTCTTCCTCGGTGGGATCGGGGTTACGGTCGAGCAGGGCTTTGGCTACGAGGAGCTGGGCCGGGGTGCAATAGCCACATTGAATAGCTCCGGTCTCGATGAAGGCGCGCTGGAGAGGGTGCAGGGCATCCTGGGTTGCCAGTGCCTCCACAGTGGTGATGGTGTGGCCGGCTACATCGGCGGTGCGCACCTGGCAACTGCGCACCGGCTGGCCGTCGAGAAGGACGGTGCAGACCCCGCAGTCCCCGCTCCCACAGCCGAATTTGACGCTGAAGCAGGATGCCTGCCGCAACGTGTCCAGCAGTCGCTCTGAGCGGGCCACGGTGCATACACGCGTCTGGCCGTTGATGTTCAGCACAACGGTAACCCTTTCCTGCTCGTCCATTTTTCACTCTCCGGTGGCGAAGTGCATGCATTGCGCGAGGGCGCGGCGTGTCAGCACTGCGGCCATCGCGCGCCGATACTCTGCGCTGCCCAGAAAGTCCCCCTGAGGGGTCACCTCGTTTTCCACGGCCCGGGCGATGGTGTGGATGGTGGCTTCGTCGAGGAGACGGCCCGCGAGCAGAGCACCGGCTGAGGCCAGGCGCACCGGTTCGGCCCAGACGCCGGTCAGCGCGAGGCGTGCCTGCCGCACTACGCCGTTCTCCAGGGCCACGGTCGCCACTACGGCAACGATAGGATCATCGGCGGGGGTACGCCTGACGCAGGCCTCGCCCCAGACCATTCCGCTGGTGGGGATGTGGAGCGCGACGACCTCCCCCTGCGTCCGGCGTTCGAGCAGGTGTGCCACTGCCATTTCCGTTGCTTCCCCCTCCACGGTCACAGTAGCGCCCAGCGCGAGAAGAGCAGCCATCCAGCGCGGGGCGGTACGCGGGGAGCGCAGGGCTTTTTGTATCGAGGTCTCGTTGCGCATTTGCCAGGAGAACGTTTCGAGTGTCAGGCGGCGCAGGAGCTGTGGAGAGTTAGGGTCATCGGTTATCCTCTGGATGGGTGCTGTGGCGTCTGCGTGCCAGATGTCATTGGCGCTACACATCTCGACACCTCCGGTATCTGCCATCGCTGGTAACCGGGTACCTGGCGAGGCTATGGCTTAATGTCGCTAACATTTCGGACTGCTGGAGTGTTGCTTTCAGGCGGGGGCGGCCAGGACTCATATCATCCTCACCTGCTGCCGGGGTTACTCCTGCACCCGGAGCCGCACCCAGATGGTATCCCCGAAGCGATGGCCCGATGGGTCCTGCATCTGCCAGTACATCTTGTAGTCCCCTGAAGTAGTGGGGGCAAACAGGGTGACCAGCACGACCGCTTTGTTTCCAGGCGCGGTAGGCGGCACATATGGGGATTCCCACTTCAGCTCGGCCCCACCTGCGTATACCAGGCTGTACCCCTCACTCCACGAACAAGTGCCCGTGTTCTTCAACAGCCAGGCTTTGTAGATGCGCTGGCCGGGGCTCACGACCGGGACGATTCCCTGCGCGGGGTTATCCTCGTAGGTCAGATCGGCAAGGAATAGCGCGTTGGGTGTGCAATACGGTGGAGAGGACGGCAGTTCCGGGTCCCGGACATCTATCTCTATGCGAGACCGATCCCCGAAGGGATTGCCGGCAGGGTCTTTCATCTGCCACCACCCCGCGTAGTGCCCGGGGGCGCTCGGTGCGGAGATACGCTCGTGGATTTTGATACTCTCCCCTGCACCGACTCCACGAATAGACAGGAAGGGCGGGGCGCCGATTTCCTTGCTCCCACCGAAGGCCCACCGCAGGGCGGCGTTCCATGCACAGGAACTCTTGTTGGTGATGGTCCACTCTGCGATCATCTGCTGTCCGGGGGCCAGCGGGCCGTCCCGAGGGTCGGGGTATCGTCCTTCGTCGGTGATATAGGCATCGTACCGGCAGGCCTGGGCGGGGGTGGGGAGCGCCGTGGGGACGGGAGTGAACGTCGGCAGTGGAGTGGCTGTTGGAGATGGGGAGGGCGTTGCTGTCGGAGCTGTTTCTTATACACATCTCCGAGC
>JAOAAG010000400.1 GCA_026418995.1 Anaerolineae bacterium | reverse complement strand
GCTGTGCACCGTCCACACCCCGCCGGAACTGTGCGAGGAGCGCGTCTACGAGGTGTACCCCCCTGAAGCAGCCGACTGGATCGCCAGCCTGCCCGAGGACAGGCGACCGGCGCTGCCACCCACCGAGTACGATACCGCCTACGGGCCTTTACCCACCGACGCCGAAGTGGCTATTATCAGCCCAACTCCCTACTCTTACATCCGGGGCATCGTGCCCATCGTCGGCAACGCCAGGGGAGGTAGTTTCAACTTCTATCGGCTGGTATTCGGCAAGGGGCTTTACCCCACCGAATGGTTCCAGATCGGCCCGGACCACGGCACACAGGTTGACCACAACGTGCTGGAGTATTTCGACACCACCGCGCTGGACGGGCTGTATACGCTGCGCCTGCAGGTGGTGGACCACTCGATGGCACTGCGTGAGGCAACCATTCAGGTAACGGTGGACAATATCTCGCCGACGGTCACGCTCAACCATCCCGAGGATGGGGCGGTGTACGAGCTGGGCCGCCATGAGTGGGCCAACGTCAATGCTGAGGTGGAGGATTATTCAGTAGCGCGGGTGGAGTTCTACGGGTACGCCGGCCCCAAGAGCGCTGACCCGCCACCGGGCCTGGCGCCCTTTGCCGTGCGCACCGTTGCGCCGTTCAATGTCAACTGGCTGCTGAAGGAAACGGGAGAGTTCACCTTCTACGTGATCGCCGTTGATGAAGCGGGTAACAGCGCCACCAGCGAGCGGGTCACGATTCGGGTGGTGCCGCGCCAGCAGAGCCAGTAGCCAGCAGCGCGGTAACCCGATCCAGGATCGCCTCGGCGACCGCTGTTTTGCTCATCAACGGCAACGACTCCACACTGCCGTCGCGCCCGATCAGCACCACCCGATTGGTTTCCGCACCGAAACCGGCATCGCGGGCGGTGATATCGTTAGCCACGATCAGGTCGAGGTTTTTGGCCAGCAGCTTGGAGTGAGCATTCTCCAGCAGGTGCTCGCTCTCGGCGGCAAAGCCGACCACCACCCTCGGGTATGTGCCCCTGGCGTCTTTGACGGCTAAGAGTATATCCGGCGTGCGTACCAGCCGGAGGCTCAATTCCTCTTCCCCCTTCTTGATCTTCTGCGGGGCAACGCTCGCGGCCCGATAGTCCGCCACGGCCGCAGCCATCAGCAGCACGTCGGCTCCTTCCAGCGCAGCGAGCACTGCGTCGTGCATCTCCTGCGCCGTGGTCACCTCCACTCTCTCCGCGCCCACGGGTGTGGGTAAGGTGGTGGGGCCGGTGATGAGGGTGACCCGCGCCCCCCGGTCCAGCGCCGCCTGGGCAAGGGCGAAGCCCTGTCGCCCCGAGGACGGGTTGCTGAGGAAACGCACCGGATCGAGCGGCTCGCGAGTGGGGCCGGCCGTCACGACCACCTTGCGCCCCGCCAGGGGGCCGTTCCTCCCCAGGACCAGCCGCACGTGGCCCAGTATCTCCTCCGGCTCGACCATGCGCCCTTTTCCTATCAGCCCCGAGGCCATACGCCCCCAGGCCGGCCCAACGATGTGCGCTCCGCGCTCTTTCAGCACGGCGATATTGGCCTGGGTAGCCGGGTGGCTCCACATGCCAGCATCCATAGCCGGCACCAGCACCAGCGGGCATGAGGCAGCCAGCGCCAAGGTCGTCAGGAGATTATCGGCCAGGCCGCAGGCCAGTTTGGCGAGCGTATTGGCGGTAGCCGGAGCAACGATGAGCAGCTCAGCAGCATGGGCCAGCCCGACGTGGGCAATATGGGTGGGCAGCGCCTCGCCCGCGGTGTGCCACATATCAGTGTAAACAGGCCGGCCGGTCAGCGCCTCGAAGGTTAGCGGCGTGACGAAGCGCGTCGCGGCCCCGGTCATCACCACGTCAACGAGGGCGCCGGCCTGGGCCAGGTGGCTGGCCAGCGTGCAGACTTTATACGCGGCTATGCCGCCAGTCACGCCCAGGAGGATACGCCTGTTCTGCAGGAGGGACACAGGTTCCACTTCAACGGTTCAGTTCGTAAATAATGCGCAATCCATGCAGCGTTAGCCAGGGGTCCACCACATCAATCACCCTGGTTTCGCGAGCGACCAGCTCCGCCAGCCCACCCGTGGCAACAACGCGCGTCTGCGGCCCCAGCTCCGCCTTGAAACGGGCCACCATGCCCTCCACCAGCCCCACGTAGCCGAAGAGCAGCCCGGACTGCATACTATGCACCGTATTGCGCCCGATCGCCGAAGGCGGGCGGGTCAACTCGATGCGGGGCAGCTTGGCCGTGCGCTCGAAGAGGGCCTGCGCGGCAATCATAATGCCGGGGGCTATAGCTCCCCCCAGGTAGTCACCCTCTGCGGAGACCGCGTCGAAGGTGGTGGCGGTGCCGAAGTCAACCACACAGGCCGGCACACCGTAGAGCGCCCGTACTGCGGCTGCATCCACGATGCGGTCTGCGCCCACTTCATGGGGATTGTCGTAGCAGATGCGCACGCCGGTCTTGACCCCCGCGCCCACCACCAGCGCCTCCTGCCCTAGATAATCCCGGCAGACCTGCTGAAAGATCGGCGTCAGAGGCGGGACGACACTGGCGATGACAGCGCCGGTGACCTGTTCCGGCTGGCACCCCCGGTGGCGAAACAGTTGAACGACGAGAATGCCGTACTCATCGGGCATTTTCTCGTGGATGGTACGGATGCGCCAGCGAGGGCCGAGTGTTTCCCCTTCATACAGGCCAAAGGTGATGTTCGTGTTACCAATGTCTACTGCGAACAACATCTCCAGGAACCTCTGAATTAAGGGCAAGCCTTGGGCAGGGGCAAACCCTGCCCCCACATGGCCACCTGTAGGGGCGACCCTTGCGGTCGCCCCCTACGCGGTCGCGACCCTTGCGGTCGCCCTGGGCGGTCGCCTTGGGCAGGGGCAAGCCCTGGGCAGGGGCAAGCCCTGCCCCTACATTGTCGCCCCGGGCCTGTAGGGGCGACCCTTGCGGTCGCCCTGGGCGGTCGCCCTGGGCGGTCGCCCTGGGCGGGGGCAAGCCCTGCCCCTACATGGTCACCCGTGGGGGCGGTCGCCCTAGCGGCAGACCAGCACCGGGCGCCGGCTGGTGCGCAACACCTCATCCACCGCGCTGCCCAGCACAGCCCCCAGCACAGGGTTCAGGCCGTAGCCGCCCATAATGATCAAGTCACAGTCCCGCTCCTCGGCCGTCAGCACCACCACACCGGCAACCGGCCCCTGTTCGGTCAGATACGTGGCCTCGACGCCATGGGCTTCCAGGTACTGCTGGGGGCGTGTCAGGGTCTCCGGGGAAGTGCGGCCGTCCTCCAGCACGGTCAGCACCACCAGGGGGATGCCCCAGCGGGCCGCCATATACGTGGCCACAAAAAGCGCTTCCTCCGCTTTGGGGCTGCCGTCGTAGGCCAGCAGGAGACGTTCCAGCGGGTGCGGGGCAGCGGGCACCGTCATCACCAGCCTGGGACAGCTCCGGATCAGCGCACTGATGCTGGGACTGAGCCTGGCCGAGACCTTGGAGGCGGGAACACGCCTCAGACTGAGGACAACCAGATCGGTCCAGCGGCCCAATTCACATGCCAGCCGTGGCACTTTACCAACCTCGAAGACCAGGTCTCCCGGCACGCCCAACGCCTCACAACGTTGTTTAAACTCGCTCGCCAGTCCGCGCGCTGCCTTGCCTTCCTTTTCCGCTGGCGAGGAGACCCCGTGGAAAGCGTGTATCCGTGCATTTTCGCGCCGCGCCACGACTGCGGCCTGCTCCAGTGCCCGCCAGCCCCCCTCCTTTCCATCAAAGGCGATGAGGATGTCGGTAAACAGACGATCCGTCTGCCGCCCCTTGAGCCGCTCCTCGCGCCACTGCCCCGGCGGAGGGCCGGCTTTGATCTCCTCCGGGATGAGTGCGCTGCGAATCTTCTGGCCGATCCTGGTGATCACGCGGCTCAACCGGGGGCTGAAGCGTTTCACGAGATCGTCGGCCACGGCCTCTGGCCTCAGCTCCCAGCCCAACGCTTCCTCCAGCGCAGCACGGTGCTCCGCCAGCCACAGGTATAAGTCCGCTTCTGTGCGGCCGGGGAAGTCCTGCAAGATACCCCGCTCGCGGATGACCTGCACCACGGGCAGGTAGACCGTGTCGTACCAGTGGGCTACTGCTTCCTCATAGGGTATCTCGCGCTTCTGTTCCAGCCCCATGAAGTAGCGATGCGTCTCGATATGCTCTTCGAGGATTTTGTACTGGCCTGGCACGGTTACGGTCAGGTCGGCGCCGGGACGCAACAGGTCGAGATGGGTGTGCTCCAGAAATTCCGCATACTCGGCTTTGATAATCAGATCATCGGGCTGGTCCTCGGGTGTGAGCTCCACCCGGGCTTTGACCTCGGTCACATAGGCAGGGATGTGAGTCATCCCCAACTGCCGCGCCGCTGAGACCCGATGGTTGCCGTCAAGCACGAAGTACGCCTGACCGATCTGATACACCTCGATCGGCGGTACCCCTGACCAATCGGCCATAGCCACTCTTACACGTGTCCAGCGCTCCATATCCCGGTCGGATTTGGGGAGGAAATCACGGGTGAAATCGTTGTAGCGTCCCACGCTGCCGACGATGGCATCCAGAGGTATCTCCCGGAGCATGCTCCTGCCGGTCCTGACCGCCCGCAGTTTGCGCCGTACCTCTTCGTAGGAAAGCAGGTTGGCCGATCTCCCGGTCAGGCGGGCCAGCATCTCTTTCAGGTCGGCCTGTCTACGCGCACGGCGAAAGTCTTGCAAAGCAGATAGAAATTCCGGCGTATCTCGGTCCATGGCCCTGGAAACAAACACCCCCGCAGATTGGGAGGCAACACGCATCTCTTACAAAAAGATTGACAGTCACCCACAGGGTGACTGTCAATGGATGAGGTGCTTTTTATTACTTGCCTGAGTCGCCACCCTCACCGGAACTCTTGCCGGAGTCAGAGGAGCTTTTTGCGGACTTCTCCTCCGATTTAGTGTTATTTCCTGGAGCTGTCGTGGAGGACTTGGAACGATGATCGGTGACGTAGAAGCCAGCTCCTTTGAAGATCACACCTACAGGCTGGATCAGGCGGTAGACCTCTCCTCCGCACTCCGGGCAGAGTTTGAGAGGGGCCTCACTGATGTGCTGTCGGTATTCAAAACGTACTCCACATTCTCGACATTTGTATTCGTATAGCGGCATCCTGATCACCTCCTGACGGTGTTTAATTATAACGCGCGTCGGCCTATTGGGCAAGCCGACGGGCGCCCTATGCCTCGCCCAATATGCCCAGACGCACCAGTGAGAGCGCGGCATCAGCAGCCCACTCGCGCACCCGGGAGCGATCGCCGTTGAAACTGAGACGACGATGTATCTCCCGTCCTTGGAAGTCGGCTGCGATGTAGACCACGCCATAGGGTCGCGCCGGGGTGCTGTCTTCGGGCACAATGAGCGCCCCCACCCCCACGCCAATGTCGCTACCCGCGGCTGCGCGAACGTCACGGGCCAGCCGGCGAGCCTCGTCTGCACAAACGGTATGCTCCTCCCGAACACTCTGTACCGGTGGCCGCAGCACCAGACCCCGTAGAAACCAGCGGCCACTCTCCCCAGGCTGCGTCAACCTGGCAGCCACCAGGCCGCCGGTGCCGAGCTCGGCCGTGGCAATAGTCAGCTCCCGCTCAGTCAACAGATCAGCTACGACCTGCGGCAATTCCCGCTCATCCTCACTGATGATGTAGCGCCCCAGGTGCCTCCGCAACGCGGCCAGATCGGCCTGGAGCAATACCTCCGCTTCCTCCGGCGTAGCCCCCGTCGCTGCCACCTCGATGGTGATGGTGCCCCGATGAGGGAGCAAACCCAGGAGCGGATTGCGGCCCCGCGCTAACATCGGACGGATGAGCTCGTTGATCTGAGACTCCGGCAGGCCATAGACTTTGAGGACCGCGCGCAAAACACTGTGATCGGTACCTGCTTCCCGCTGCAATGTGGGCAGGATGAATTGTTCCAGCATGCCCTCCATCTCATCGGGAATGCCGGGGGTGACGAAGATGTGCTTTCCATCCCTCTTGAGGTAGAACCCCGCCGCAGTACCACGGTCGTTATATATCACCACACTGCCAGCCGGTACCTGTGCCTGGATGCGGTTACTCTCCGGCATCACCCGGCCGGAACGGGCGAAGCGTTCCAGGATACGCCGCAGTGCCTCAGCATCCTCCACCAGCTCCAATCCGAAATGGGCAGCGATCGCCTGACGGGTCAGGTCATCCTCGGTTGGCCCCAGCCCGCCGCTCACCACGACGACGTCGGCGGCGCCCAGCGCAAAGTCCAGCCCACGCCGGATGGCCTCCACATCGTCGCCCACGCTCAGATGGAGCACCACCTCGGCTGGGAGCAGCGAAAGGCGCCGGGAGATAGCCTGCGAGTTGGTGTCCAGGCGATAGCCACAGATCAGTTCATCACCGACGGTAAGTACTGCCGCCCTCATCTCATTCCTGCACGTTACCGGATGGCGCGAGAGACACCCGCATAGAGGAGACTGCGGAGCGTAGAATCGTCTCGTGCAGCAGGAGCGTCGCTATGCTGGCCACGCACAGGAAGGGGCCGAGGATCTCCAGACCCAGGGCACGCGCCAGGACGCCAGCCAGGCTGGGCATCAGTGCGAACCCCAGCCCGCCAGCGGCGACCTGGAAGCCGATCGCGTTAGCAGCATGTTCACTGCCGACCCGCGCGGGAGTGAGTGAGGTGGAGGAGGGATACAGAGGTGCGACACACAGGCCAATCAGTGCCAGTCCCAGCCCACTCAGCAGCGCGCTGACGTTCGACCAGAACAGCATCGCGCCCACGACGATGCCCGCCGTGCACACGCGTAGCAGCGGGATCAGACCAGCACGGGCTGCTACAAACCCGAACAGGATGCGCCCAACGGTAAATGTGCCCCAGTAGACGCTGACCCACCGTCCGGCCACAGCAGGAGCAAGGGCACGGGAGTGGGTCAACAGGCTGTAGGCCCACTGTCCAGCGCTCCCCTCGATGCCGGTGAACATGATGAACAGCGCCATGCCCAGCCAGGCCGCAGGCAGTCTGAGCGCTGTCTCTTATACACATCT
>JAOAAG010000396.1 GCA_026418995.1 Anaerolineae bacterium | reverse complement strand
AGATGTGTATAAGAGACAGGACATGAGCCCTATATCGTCCGGGCTGATTATGATGCTCAATTGGGACTCAGGTTTGATAGGCTGACCACACCTTGTAGTGATCTGTGAGACTGAAAGACGAGACGCATTGCTTGAATGCTCACAGCTCATGCGAGGTCGCTCACGTGCGCCACTCAGCCTGAAAGGTCGTTATCCTTGCTAGGATAGGAGAGGAATATGCATCACTTCACCGCCCACCGCCTTCGCTTCACCGTCGAAGCACAGGACATTGTGGAACTGAACGAGCATCCAGGCTCGGCGATCCGCGGCGCGCTCTTCCACGCCCTGCGCAACCGTTTCTGCGGCAACCGCGAAGCGGGCGAGTGTGTCGTCTGTCTCCTGGTCACTACCTGCCCGGTCGCCACGCTTGTCAGCACCCTCCGAACGGAGAGCCAGCGTGGCCGCGACGTTCCCCGCCCATACACCATCCAGCCTCCACTGGGACAGATAGGGACACAGACGAAACAGGGACGCTGGAGGGTGGGGCCGGGCGAACGTTTCGAGTTCGGCCTCACCCTCTATGCCCGGGCGATGCAACTCTTTCCCTATGTCGTGCTGGCCGTGAGTGAGTTCGAGCGCGGCGGGATCGGACGCCGGGTCGAGCAGGCCAACGGCCGCTGGCAACGCGGGCGGCTGGCGGTGCGCGAGGTGTGGGCCGAGAACCCACTCACCGGAGAGCAAAAGCCCGTCCTCCGCTCCGGCGATAGAATGGTCTATGTTCCTGACATCCCCGTCACTCATCAGCAGATCACGCACCATGCCTTACGGTTCACGTCCTCACATCTCACACTCCGCTTCCTTACTCCCACCCGCATCATCGAGCGTGGTCATCTGCTCAAGCCGGGGGTATTTCACTTTCAGCCGTTCTTCCAGCGGCTGATGGAGCGACTGGAAGCGCTGAGCCGCCACTTTTCCGATACCCCGCTCGTGTTCGACGCTCCCAAGGGACTGATCGCGGCTGCCGGTCGCGTGAAGGTTGTGGACCGGGACCTGCGATGGGAAGAGTTGCACAGTTACTCCACCCGCCGGCGGGCCGAGTCGCCCACTTCGGGATTTATGGGTTCGGTTGTACTGGAAGCGGAAGATTGGTCACCTTTCATGCCCTGGCTCCTCTGGGGCCAGTTCACCCACGTGGGAAAGGACGCGGTGAAGGGGAATGGGTGGTATGAGGTGGGGATTGGGGAGTAGGGGATGGGACGAGGTAAGGTGCGGTTGCAGACGTTGGTTGCCACGCTGGGCAGTGAACCGCAGGTAGTGACGATTGTGCTGGACCGGTTGCTGGCCGACGGTCATCGCATTGACCAGGTCGTGGCCGTCTATACCGCCGCCGAGGTGGTACAGGCGGCGATGGCGCGCCTGGCGGGCGAGTTTGACGGCGCAGTTTACCCCGGCGTGACGCTGCGCACCGCGCCAGTCGTCGGGCCGGAGGGGGCGGTGGAGGATTTCCGCAGCGAGTCCGACGTAACGGCGCTGTTCAACACGCTCTACCACGAGGTGCGCGACGCTAAACGCCAGGGGCGGACGGTGCATCTATGTGTCTCCGGCGGGCGCAAGGTGATGGGGATTGCCGGGATGGTGGTGGCACAACTCCTTTTCGGGCCGGATGACCGGGTATGGCATCTGATGAGCGAGGGGTGGCAGCCGGGGAGTGATAAACGGATGCACCTGCGCCCGGAAGACCGGGCCTGGCTGGTACCGGTGCCAGTGTTGCGCTGGACGAATTCGGCGGCGCTGCTGGCCGCGCTGGGTGAGTCGGACGACCCCGCTGAGGCGATCCGCCGCCAGGAGGCGCTGGCGCGGAGCGAAGCAATGCGCCGGCGGCGCGAGTTTGTCGAGCGCTGGCTTACCCGCGCGGAACGCGAAGTGGTGGCGCTGGCCTGTCAGGGGCTGGACAATGCGGCCATTGCCGCGCGGCTGCACAAGAGCGAACGCACGGTAGCGAATCAATTAACCAAGGCCTATGCCAAACTGGGCGAATGGTTGGGCTTTCCGGAGCGCGCGCCGGAGCGCAGCGTGTTGATCGCCGAACTGGCGCCGTACTTCGCGCTGAAGGAAGGCGACAAATAGGATAGGAACGGATTACCATTCAGAATGGGAAGCGGTGAGGATGCGCAAACGAGAGATTGGGGATACAATAAACGCATTGCGGTAGGGGCGCCCCTCGCGGTCGCCTGAAGGTGAATTTGCGCGAACTGAGGGTGATAATTGGAGACGGTGACGCCGGTGTTTCCGGACGACAAGGAGGGTCTATGAACGATGCACAGATACCCCAATCCGAGCATCTCTTTCTTCTGGTTGGCGCGAATCCTCTGCCCAACTATGTCGCCGCCAAATTGCTGCTAAGACCAGGCGGACACGTCTACCTGGTCCACACCGACGAGACCGCCGCGGTCGCCGACCGTCTGATTGCGGTTTTAAGAGTTACGACAGATCAAGTGACCAAGATTGAGGTCAAAGAAGCCGAATGTGACAGTATTCTCAATCAAGTAGCGGAGTATGCCACAGACAAACAAGGTGTTGGCCTGAACTACACGGGCGGCACCAAGACGATGGCCGTTCACGCCTATCGCGCCGTGGAAAAGCATTGCCCGGGGGCGGTGTTCAGTTATTTGGATGCACAGACGCTTTCGCTTCTCGTAGAAACGAGTAATTCCCAGGTAAGAAAAATCTCTGTAGCCAGTGCCTTGCAAGTCTCGCTATCCCAGATGCTTGCTTTACACGGTTACTCCTTACCGTCTGTTCGTCAAACTCCGAACCAACCTGAAGTATGCCAGGCGCTGGCGACAATTCATAGTGACCCTACGGCGGTTTCTCAATGGCGCAGGTGGCTTGAACAGCAGTCTCTCTCCGCTCTACCCGATCCGGCCCAATGCCCTCTGCTTCGGGATGTTGTTGAGGCGCTACGCCGGTTAGGAAATACTCCTGGAGAAATTGCCAGAGCGTTGAACACAGAGTGGGGCAACTTGGACCAATGCCGCAAATGGTTCTTGGGCGATTGGCTGGAAGAATACACGCTGTGGGCTTGTATTGAAGCCAAATCTAAAGACCCCAACCTGTTTGGAGATCTCGGCATTGACTTAAAACCTCAGAACGCCGAAGGCCGATCTTTCCAGTTCGATGTGGCATTAACACGTGGCTATCAACTTTTCGCTCTCTCGTGCAT
>JAOAAG010000210.1 GCA_026418995.1 Anaerolineae bacterium | reverse complement strand
CTACGTCGCAATGAACCGTCTGGCATTTTGGGAGGGGCGGCGTGCTGCGACGCAGTCTTGTAGACTATCGCCTGCATAATCTCTAACCCAGCCACGGTGCCGAAGGCAATAGCATACAACCACAGCACCGGCAACATGCCCTCCTGGCCGGTGGCCCGGGCTACGATCACGGCGGTCACAGCGTAGCACATCAACGCGATCTCTCCAGCAACGCTGTCGCTGAGAGGCAGCGAGTAGCAGTTTCTGGACCAGGAACCCTCTTTTCCCTCCAGGCGAAACTTGGGGGTGCGTGCGAAGATACCCCCCTGGCCCGTCAGCCCTCGCCACACAGCCTTGGCATTGCTCCAGGCGATCCCGATCCCGATCAGGGTCAACAGCGGAAAGACCAGCATATTCAGCCACCACCTGGAGTACAGCCGCTTCTGCGATATGGTGTAGACCAGCAGCGGGCCCAGAAAAGCCAACCCAAGCCCATCCAGCGCGAAGCGGCGGGATTCCGGCACCAGCAACAGGGGAAGCGAGAGCACCAGCGCCAGCACAATGAGCGGGAAGGGGAGGTAATTGCTCAAATGCAGCAACCCCATGACTTTCTGTGGCCACTTCAGGCGACGGCTGCGCAGGATTTCCCCTCCCAGCTTGCGCAGTACCTGCATCGCTCCCTGTGCCCAGCGCGCTTGCTGGAGCTTGAACGCCGCGATCTGCGGGGGTAACTCGGCCGGCGTGTCCACTGAGGGCAAGTAGAGGCATTCCCACCCGGCCAGTTGGGCACGATAACTCAGGTCCAGGTCCTCGCAGAGCGTATCGTCCTGCCATCCGCCTGCTTCCTCGATGCAGCGGCGACGCCACACCCCTGCCGCACCGTTAAAACTCGTCAGCAGGCCTGCGCAGTTGCGTCCTGTCTGCTCGACCATGAAATGACCATCAATGGCGAGCGCCTGGGCGCGGGTTAGCAGGGAGTACTCAGCATTAAGGTGGGACCATCGGGTCTGAACCATCCCCAGGCGTGGGCGGGCGATGAAGTGGGGAATGGTACGGAGGAGAAAGTCTGGTCGGGGACAGAAGTCAGCATCGAAGATGGCGATGTATTCGCCTCTGGCCTGGGAAAGCCCCCAGGCCAGGGCTCCGGCCTTGAACCCCTGACGCGTTGGGCGTCGCAGCACTGTGATGTCTATGCCCTGTTTACGATAATGGTCTGCTCTGGCGGACGCCAGGGCTGTCGTAGCGTCGGTGGAGTCGTCCAGAATCTGAATCTGAAGGCGCTCGCGGGGATATTCCAGCGCGGCTACAGCGTCTATGACCCGTTCGACGACGTAGAGCTCGTTGTAGAGCGGAACCTGCACTGTGACCAGCGGGAGGGTCTCTTCATCCACGGGAGGGGAGGGCTGGGAGAGGAGAGCGGCCCGTTTGCGATGAGCCAGACACAACACAGCCAGCACGAGTGAGTGAAACCCATAAAGCGACAGGCAGACGACAACCAGGGCGTATAAGAGTGCCAGGAGCATAGCCTATTTTAAACCCAGCAATTCGTATGCGATAAGGGGTTCGCTGAAGCCCTTGGCTTCCAGAGGGGGCAGCGGCCTCGCCTCGACGTAATCCTTCACTCGTTCGTAGGCGCTCTGGGAGAGCAATATCTGGCCTGGAGCGGCAACGCTCTGGAGCCGGGAGGCCAGGTTGACGCTGGAACCGATCGCAGTATAGTTCATCTGTTGTTCTGTGCCGATAAATCCGACCACTGCCTCGCCGACATTGATGCCTACTCCATAATAGAGCCGATAGGGCGGGGGAAGTTGCTCGTGGAGGCGGGCTACCCCTTCACGTATTTTCAGTGCGGCGCGTACAGCCCGCAGGGTATGCTGCTCCTGGCGCAACGGCGCGTTGAAGAGCGCCACTACGCAGTCCCCC
>JAOAAG010000348.1 GCA_026418995.1 Anaerolineae bacterium | reverse complement strand
CACACCACCAGTGCCACAGCAAGGTTCGCCAGCAGTAGCCACCCTGCCCGCACCCACGGCCCACTACCGGGTGGGATCACCTTCCCCACCAGTGCGATGACGCAGACATTCACCAGCGCCAGCGGCGTGAGGAACTTCCAGTTGAAGGCCAGAATCTGGTCAATCCGCAGCCGTGGTAGCGAGTACTGCAGGAGCTGGATCACAAACATAGCAATGAAGACTTTGATCACCAGCCAGAGGGTGCTCAGAACGGGCACCTGGTCCACAAACGGCCCACGCCACCCGCCCAGGAAAAGCGTGGCAAAGAGCACCGAGATCATTAACTGGTTCATAAATTCGGCCAGGTAGAACATGCCGAACTTCATACCGCTGTACTCGATGAAGTAGCCAGCGACGATCTCCGAGTCAGCTTCGACCAGGTCAAAGGGTCTGCGCCCCAGCTCTGAAAGGACCGAGCATAGAAAGATAAATGCTGTCAGGGGCATCGCGACCAGGAACCAGACCTCCTGGGCACCGGTGATATCCTGGAGTGACAGCGACCCGGCAACGATGACAATAGCCATAATCGCCAGTATCTGGGGGATTTCGTAGCTCACAAGGGTAGCGATACCACGCAGGGCTGCCACGAGCGCATACTTGTTGTTGGAGGACCAACCAGCCATCAGCACTGCGACCATCATACCTGAGCCGAGGGCAAGGATGTAAAATACCCCGATGCTCAGGTCGCTACCGATGATGCCCTTACCCAGCGGGATGACGGCCCATACCAGCACGGCAACGGCCATAGCCAGCATAGGGGCGATGTTGAATACCCAGCGATCGGCGTTTTCGGGCAGCACATCCTCTTTGGTGAACATCTTGATAGCGTCGGCAGGCACCTGGAGGAGGCCATACGGGCCGCCGTAGGCCCCGGAGTTGTTGGGCCCCAGCCGATCCCCAATGCGGGCGACGATCTTGCGCTCGTACCAGATGAGGAAGAACATTGCTACCAGCGGTACGCTCCCCAGCACCAGAGCGCCCACCCCCAGATTAATGACCCGCACCCAGAAGTCAGGCAGGCCAGTGCTCGCAACCAATCCCTGAAACCAGAGGCCGATGTTGACGAACAAGTCTTTGATAAAATCGAGGAATCCCATGGCCAGCTCCGACTTTACATCCACTCCAGCGCGCGCTTGCGCCAGAGGTAGAACAGCCCGACAAGGAGGATGGCAATAAAGATAACCGCCTCAATCACCGCGTACAGGGCAAGGGCGTTATAGGCCAGCGCCCAGGGCAGCAGGAACACGGCTTCCACATCGAAGAGGACGAAGGCGATGGCAAAGGTGTAGTACTGGGCTTTGAACTGTACCCAGGTTTCGCCGTGGGTCTGCATACCGCATTCGTAAATCTGAGACTTGCGGGGGTTGGGTTTTTTGGGGCGGAAGAGCCAGGCCAATGCTGGTGGAGCGATACCGAAGGTTAGAGCGACAAGCAGGAAACAACCGATGAACGCAAACTGGTTCAGCAACGTGGCCCTCCGGTGGAAGTTTCTGGCAAGGACGGTTACCAACTGGCCTATAGTCTATCATAATTGGATAACTACGTCAAGGTTACTCCAGGTGATGGTCGTCTCCAGAAGTAACCGCCACCTGATAACACCCGGCGACCAGCGGTAGTTGCAATGAGAAAGTGCTCCCCTGATTGGGGCCGGGGCTGGAGACGTGCGTCCAACCGCCGTGTGCCTCGGCCACGTAGCGCACAAATGCCCATCCCACCCCCAGCCCTTCGCGGCCACGCTTGAGCGAGTCGGCATGCTGCTCGAAGGGTTGGCCCAGCAGCGCCAGCCGCTCAGGCGTCAGGCCAATGCCGGTGTCCGTCACCTCGATCACCACCCGCCCCGCCGACTCAAATACCCGTATTTGCGCCTTGCCCCCCGGCACGTTGAACTTAACGGCATTGTGCGCCATCTGAAACACGGCCTCTCCGAGCAGCTCTGGATCGGCAAAAACTCCGGGGATCTCGTCGGGGAGGATGATGCGGAAGTCTATCCCGCGCGAGCGGGCCATCATCAGCACGGGCTGAACCGCGTTGTGGATGACGTCGGCCAGGAACAGAAATTGAGGCTGGGGTTCGCGTCGTTTGTTCACCAGTTCCGCGAACTTGACCACGCCGTTGACCAGGCGGCGCAGCTCTTCGATCTCATTAGCAAGGTCTTTCAACACGGCCTGGTGCTCCGACGGCCATAGCTCTGCCTGGCGTTGCAACACCTGAAGCGCCATCCCGATCGGCCCGAAAGGCGTCAGCAGTTCGTGGGTCACTGCGCTCAGGAAAGCCGCTTTCAAGCGGTCGAGTTCACTCAGGCGTTGCTGGGCCAGCTCCAGCGCCTGGCGTTCCTGTTTTTCTCGTTCATACAGCGCCTTCCACTCCTGGGCAAAGACCACCAGTTGAGCGTCCGGTTGCTCGCGGGGCTTCACTTCTTCCTTGCGCGCAGGTATCTGGACTGGCCTGCCTGAGAGTATCTCGTTAACCAGGGAGATTAACTCGCTAGGGCTGAACGGCTTGGTCAGATATCCGTCGGCCCCGGCTGCCAGCCCCACCATCCTGTCGGATTTGCCGGCTTTGGCCGTGACAAAGATGATCGGTATAGAGGCCGTGGCGGGGTCCGTCTTGAGCGTGGCACATACTTCGATGCCAGAGCGGCCGGGCATCATAATGTCAAGCAGGATCAGGTCAGGGCGAAGAGTGCGGGCCAGCGCCAGGGTCTGGGTCCCGTCGTAGGCGATGACGGTTTTCAGTCCCTCCAGGTCCAGCGTGGCGGCGATCGCCTGGGCCAGCGCCGCGTCATCGTCCGCAATCAGTACGGTGCGTTTGGCAACCCGATCTTGGTCCATCGTGGCTCATCCTTCTTGAAAGTTCAATCGGCAGCGGCTCGCCCAGGACAGGTACAGGGTGGCGCACATTGATGTCCCACCAGGCCAGAGCTAGCGCCAGATATTCGCGTGTTTCCCATTTAAGGCGGCGAATGGTGTAGTCCTGTCGGTCGGCCAGGGCGGCCACAGCGTCTACACCGAGGTGGTGGCACAGGTAGAGTGCGCGCGGCGCGTGGAAACGCTGGGTGACCACCACTGCTCGCTCCACACCGAAGATTCTCCGTGCCCGGTAGCAACTATCATACGTGCGACGCCCGGCGTAGTCAAGGACGATGTCTTCCTCTGGGACGCCCAGCCGGATAGCGTATTCCATCATAGCTTTGGGCTCATTGTAATTGATGAAGCGGTTATCGCCACTGAGGAGCAACTTCTGCACCTTGCCGGCGTGATACAGCTCGGCGGCAGTGGCGACTCGATCGGCCAGCACCGGGGTGAGGGACCCATCGGCCCACAGGCCGGCCCCCAGGACGAGCGCCACAGGGTGTGCAGGCACGTCCTCGATCCTGGTGTAAACGTGGCCGCGCACTGCGTATGTGATCCACAGCCGCAAACCCACGAGGATGAGCACCGGCGCGGCTACGCCAGCCATGCCTGCCAGCCATGCCCGTCTCAAGCTAAGGAAGCGCTTTTGATACATCGGTTAACAGACGGATATCCGGGGCACGTACGAGCGTGACGTAACGCCCCAGCCGCATCAGGCAGATTGCACCTGCCTCTGTGTCCCACCATTGGCCTACCGGCCCCCTGGGTATCGCCAGGGGGCGCGCGGGCAGATAGAGCTGGGGGATCAATGCACCGAGCGCAGCCTCGAATTCCGCCGCTTCAGTGGTGCTCTCCCAGATGGTGCGCCAGATCAACACGCGCCCTCCGTCGGCATTGGCCCAGACGACAAAGGTGTCGCCGTTCCAGCCAGCGACTGCTCTCCACGCCACCTCTGACGGCAGGACCGTTTCCAGGTAGAGGCCGACGGTGAACTCGCCCAGTGTGTCCTGGGTAACCATTTGCCATCCGGCGGGGAGTGCGGAGCTGATGTCCGGGACGATTACACGCGCCGGGGGTTTGCCCTGCAGATACAATTCGGGGTGGATGATCTCGGCGGTCGAGTGCGGCGAGTTGATGTAGGCGTTGTTGACCGCTTCCCATCCTCCGTGTTGGAACAGCGCGGATATAAACCGATGGCCCTCCCAATAGGGAAAGCGGCGCAATTTTATCCAGGCCGCCACGGCGTTCAGTGCCTCCCCGTAGTCCGGCAGCTCGCTCTGCATCACTATGGCGGCCAGACGCTCCCATTCAGCCGTTTCCAGGTCACGATAGCGGTACAGGGCTGTGGAGAGTAGGGCATCCCCCTCCACGAGAGCCTGTGTTGCCAGCCGGGCATCGGTAGTTTTGGCACGAGCATCCAGTGCGCCCAGATTAAAGTATTGGTCCTGCAGCGCGTGGATGTAGGCATGGGCCAGCAGGGATTGGTCGTCCATATGGCCCTCCCGCGCTCCGGTGGAGACATACAACTGTCTCTGTTCAGGTGCGTAGAAGGCGACCGTATGAGGAACGCGCAACGTCGGTGTGTAGGCCCGGGGAAGGATTTCAAGCTCGGTGTAAGGGAACAGCCATTCTTGCTCGCCTTGGAAGCGGGTAAGCAATGCTTCCATGTCCTGTTCTTGATGGAAGCTGAGGGGCACTTCGGCGCGCGGCGAGAGGCCGCGCGCTATCTCCACCTGGTAGGCGATCTGATCGAAGAGACGGGCGGCCTGCACCTGTGACCAGAGGCCTGGCTCAGCGGTCGGGGAGGAGGTGGGAAAGGCCACAGGTTCTGTCGGTGAAGGCGTGGTCATCTCCGGTACAGGGATAGGGTCGAGAGCAGGTTGGGATGGCGTGTGGGAGGAGGAATGCCAGCTTTGGACCGAGGTAATGACAAAGCCAGCTAACATTGGTAGGATGATGACGATGGCCAAGCTCATCAACGTGATAATAAATCGCTGCGCGGGAGTGAAATTACCCGTGTTCACGCCAAAGTCTCGCGCTGTCGCCCGACCAGGTGAGCGATACCGCAGGCCGCCAGGTTTAACATCCGGTCAAAAGTTTCACGGGAGAAGGCCTTGCCCTCTGCGGTACCCTGCACTTCCACCAGCTTCCCGTCTTCGGTCATAGCCACGTTGAGGTCCACCTCGGCTACAGCGTCCTCGGCGTAGCAGAGGTCGAGCAGCAAGTTCCCTTCGACTACCCCTACGCTTATGGCCGCAACGGGAGGTTTCAGCGCCTCAGCCGGCACGACACCCCGTTCGCTCAAGCGACGTATGGCAAGGGCGATGGCAACATAGCCGCCGGTGATGGCAGCGGTGCGGGTGCCCCCGTCAGCCTGGATGACGTCACAGTCCACGATCAGGGTGCGCTCACCAAGTTTTTCCAGATCCACCGCTGCACGCAGAGAGCGGCCGATAATGCGGCGGATCTCCTGTGTTCTCCCCTGCAACCCGCGTTCCTCGCGGAGGGTGCGTGTATGCGTGGAGCGCGGCAGCAGGGCGTACTCCGCAGTGAGCCATCCCTTGCCGCGCCCTATCAGCCAGGCCGGCACCGTTTCCTCCACGCTGACGTTGCAGAGCACCCGTGTGCGTCCCTGTTCAATGAGCACAGAGCCTTCCGGGTATTCAACGTAATCCAGCGTGAACTTCACCGGGCGCACTTCATCGAATCGGCGACCGTCGGGGCGGGTGTTCATCATAGTGGGATTATATCACGGGGCTGGTATGGTGCAAGAGATGGGGCAAAGTGATGATATCATTGACGGCCTCTGGAAATGTGATACAATAACGGCCCGTAGCGATGAAACTGATCATCCAAATCCCCTGTTACAACGAAGAAGCCACTCTCCCGCAGACGATCCGCGATCTACCGCGCTCTATCCCTGGTGTGGACGACATCGAGGTCCTGGTGGTAGACGATGGTAGCACCGATCGCACGGCTGAGGTGGCACGGGATTGGGGGGTGCAC
>JAOAAG010000325.1 GCA_026418995.1 Anaerolineae bacterium | reverse complement strand
CGTGGGCTCGGAGATGTGTATAAGAGACAGATACCTACCCGCTCGTCCGGGCATATGGCGCCTGGGATGACCATGCCCCGCTCAACGTGGGTAACAATGGACTGCTAGCCGGCGGACTGGTCGAGGAACTGGCAAGACGCTCCGGCACGAACATGCTTGGTGGCGGCACGACGATCACCGGCCTGCACAACGGCATCGTATCGTACCTCACCGCCCATCACCTGCGCCAGGGCTATGTCATCACCAAAGTCAATAAGCCAGAGTTCTGGTGGGTGGCCGAGGAAGTCGAGCGCAGCGAGGACGTGATTCTGCTGCTGGGCTTTTACGCGATGTCGGGGCTCGGAGCATATGAGCGCATCGGCGGCCATTACGTCGCGCTCTCCGGGGTGGATAAGCAGGGCGGTTTTGTCGCCCTCTCCGACCCCTACTGGGACCGCATAGAGGACAAATTGCCGCCCCGTGAGTTCCAGCGCTACCCCAGGTGGAGCGGCCGCACCGGCTCTGACGGCGATGCGCCGCTTGGCCCGACCAAGTTGCTCCCCACCTACACGCACGTCATCACTCACAGCGGCGTCTACACGCTCCACAACGATGCCGCTAACGTCTCGCATGATGTCTACCGCGTCATCTCCACCGACAGCCCCGGCGGCACCTGGGGGCCGGAAGGGTATGTGAACATGACGGATGAGATCACGAACTTCTTCGGGCTGAACGGCCCCACCACCATACCCCTCCTTCCGGACGTGCCCGTCCAGACGAAGGTGGAGTGGGCGCTGGTCATCTCGCCGGTGGCTGACCTCGGGGTGACGAAGTCAGTTGTGCCGGCCGTTGTCGCGCCGGGCGGGTGGGTCACATTCACCATCGCCTATACCAACTACGGCAACCTGGCCGAGGACGTCGTCATCACCGATCTGATCCCGAGCAGGTTGATTCACCCCCACGTGGTAGGGACATGGAACAATTACGGCGGCATCATCATCACCCACGATACGTTCACCTGGACGGTAGGTGATGTGCCCTTGATGGGCCGGGGTATCATCACCGTCGCAGCGCAGGTGGACCCGACCCAGGACTGGCCCGACGGGACGGTGGTGACCAACACGGTCGAGATCGCGACGATGACCACGGAACAGTACCAGGTTCCGGCCCGGCCCAACTCCGCCTCCGCCGCGTTCACCGTGCACTCCGCCGACGTGAGTATCGTGAAGACGACGCCGCTGATCTGGATTTCCGCGCCGCGCCCCGGCGATTGGCTCACCTTCACCCTCGCCTACGCCAACGTGGGTCCCGTCCCGGCCAGCTCAGTCGTCATTACCGATCTACTGCCCACACCACCGCTGACAGCCACCGGCGCGCGCTACACCTATGCGAACAATTACGGCGGGGTACTGGCGGCAATCCCCGGCCTCACCTTCGCCTGGAGCGCAGGTGACTTACCTCCCTCGGCCAGCGGTGTCATCACCATCGCAGCGCAGGTTGACCCGCATCTTGCGCACGGCGGGAGCTTCACCAATACCGCCGAGATCGCTACGACCACCTCCGACCGCGATCCGTCGAACAATCGGAGCGATTTCCACTTCCCTATTTGTGTCCCACCGGCCAGAGCCAGCTTCACGTATACACCGGCCATCCCGGTCGTCAACCTGCCGATCACCTTCACCGGCAGTGTGGCGCGCGGCGAGCCGGTGGATTACGCCTGGGACTTCGGAGACCCGAGCGCGCCCGGCCCCTCGCCCACCGGCAACCCGGTCACGCACACCTACACCGCCCCCGGCTTCTACACGGTCTGGATGACGGCGACGAGCCGCTTACCGCTCTGCGGGCAGGACACTTACAGCGAGACGATCTTCGTCTGCCGGCCACTCACCAGCGTGGGCATCGAGCGCACACCGCTCTCGCCGCTGGTGGGGGAGACGGTGCGCTTCGCGGCGAAGGGGACGGGGAGCGAGCCTATCACCTACACCTGGGGCGCCGACGATGGGTGGAGTGCGAGCGGGCCGACCGCGACGCACGCCTTCGCCACGCGCGGCCTCCACACCGTCTGGCTGACGGCGACCAACCGCTGCAGCCAGGTCTACACCGAGACGACCATCTTTGTGCGCGAGTACGGCGTGGACCTGCAGCCAGATCGCGGCGGCACGTTCGGAAACCCCGGCAAGACTGTCGTCTACACGCTGACCCTTTACAATACCGGTAACGTAACCGATATGTATACCATCGCTGGCGCTGTTTCCGGGCAGCCGTGGACGACAACGTGGCCGATGCTTTCTATTGGGCCGATGGCAGGCGGCGCGGCAAGGGAGTTCAACGTCAGCGTGGAGATCCCGCCTGATGCGGCAGATGGCCATTGGAGCCGCGTCGTCATCACAGCTATTTCGCTAAACGATGGGAGCAAGCACGATACCTCGGTGCTGACGACGACGGCGACCACGCAGGTCATCACACGCGGGGTAGCGGTCGCGCCCCGTACGGCGGCTAAGGCGGGGCGCGCTGGCGAGACCGTAACCTATACCTTGCGCGTCACCAACACCGGCACCGTCCCCGACCTCGTGAACCTGAGCTACACTAACGCGGGTACGTGGACGGTAAGCTTCTCTGCCAACCCGCTGAGCCTGAATGCCGGCGCGGGGCAGGATGTGAAGGTCTATGTGGGCATTCCCTCAGGGATCGTGGGTACCGCCACGCGCACCATCACGGTGACGGCCACCTCGCAGGGCGATCCCACTAAGAGGGACCGCGCTATACTGACCACGTCGGTGCTGGGACGTTTCATTTACCTGCCGCTAGTGATGCGCCATTTCTGAGGCGGCTTGTGTAATGATGTAGCCCTCGGGTGTCTTCCCGAGGGCTACGTGTGTTTATGATGGGGCGCTTGTTCTGCTCCTGGCCCAGGCAAGCACCTCTTCCGCGCGGCGGGTATTCAGCACCTGTGCGGCCGTGGCCCAGCCACGCCGGGCCATCGCCACACCCCAGGCAAGATTGGCAAAGCCGTTGACATCGTGGGCATCGGAGCTGATGACCAAGGTAACCCCCAGCTCCACCGCTCGCCGCACGTGCACGTCGTTGAGGTCCAGCCGGTGCGTATAACCGTTGATCTCCAGCGCAGTACCGTGCTCGGCGGCCGCGCGGAAGATAGCCTCCATATCCAGATCGGCCTCTTCCCGCTCGCCGATCAGCCGCCCGGTGGGGTGGGCGATAATGTCCACGTGAGGATTGCGGATCGCGGCCAGCATACGAGCCGTCAGTCGCTCACGCTCTCCGCGCAGCCCGCTGTGTATCGCCGCGACCACCAGCTCCAGCCCGGCGAGTTCCTCATCCGGCAGGTCAAGGGTGCCGTCGGCCCGCATTTCGACCTCGACGCCCGCCAGCAGCCGAAAGGTGCCTCCCATCAACCTGTTGACCTCTTCTATCTCCGCTCGCTGGCGGCGCAGTGCTGCGGCCGATACCCCTCGGGTGATCCCCAGGCTGTAGGAGTGGTCTGTTACGACCGCGTACTCCAATCCGGCAGCCTGGGCTGCACGGGCCATTTCCAGCAAGGTGTTGCGACCGTCCGAGCGGACGGTGTGGAATTGGAAGTCGCCCCGCACCTGGCTCCGCTCGATCAGGATGGGCAATCGGCCGGCCAGGGCTGCTTCTATTTCCCCTCGATCCTCGCGCAGCTCAGGTGGAATAGGCGGCAGTCCGAGCGCGGCATAGACCTCCTCCTCGGTGGGGCACAGGATTTCGCTCCCGTCCTCCCGCTTGAGGCTGTACTCGCTGAGGGACAGGCCGCGTTCCAGGGCCAGGCCACGCAGACGGATGTTGTGGGCCTGGCTGCCGGTGAAGTACTGGAGCGCCGTCCCCCAGCGGGCCGGCTCCACGACCCGCAGATCGGCCTGGATGCCCTCGTGGGTGCGGATAGAGGTTTTGGTGGGGCCACTGAGGAGTACTTCGGCGACCTGTGGTAGCTCGCGGAAACGCGCCATCACCGCCTCCGGCTCGGCTGAGGCTACGAGCAGGTCCAGGTCTCCTATGGTGTCGCGCATGCGGCGGAGGCTGCCGGCTGGCGAGGCCTGCACCACTTCCGGCATCTTCCGCAGCGCTTCCAGCAGGGCCTGGGCCAGTGACCACGCTACTCCCAGCGGGGTGCGACCAGTACGCTTTTTGAGCGCTGCGATGCCGGCCAGGACCTTCTCCTCGCTTTTGACTCCCATGCCGGGCAGGTGGCGCAAACGTCCATCCCGCGCTGCCTGTTCCAGCGCCTCTATATCGGTGATGCCCAGCGTCTGCCAGAAGAGAGCGGCTTTCTTGGGCCCCACGTCGGGGATAAGCAGCATGTCTACCACACCGGCGGGCACCTGTGCCTTGAGCTTCTCGTAGGCTTCCAGCCTGCCAGTACGCATCAGCTCGTCTATTTTGGCTGCTAACGTCTCGCCGATGCCGGGAATGGTCCTCAGTTCACCGGCCTGCCATATTTCTTCCAGAGGACGGCTCAGCGCTGCGATGTTTTCGGCTGCCCGGCGGTAGGCCATGATGCGGTGATAGTTTTCTCCCAGAATGGCCAGCATGTCGGCCATCCTGGCGAAGATCGCGGCTATCTCCTGGTTTTTCATGGATGCTTCTCCAGGCGCTGATCGCTTCCGAAGTGACCGTCACCTTAGATGCTCCAGGATCGCGGCCACGCTCGGCCGGTCAGTAGGGCTGCTTCCGATATAGCTCCACACAATGTGACCGTTGGGGTCAATGATAAACACAGACGGTGCAGCCAGCCCATCGCCCAGCAGGTTGTACACCCCGTAGGCCTCGGCAACTTTGTGTTCTGAGTCGGCAAGCATAGGGTAAGCGGCTCCGATCGCCTGACGTACACCATCCACCGAGGAGGCAGGAGCTACGGCCAGTGCTACTATCTCAGCGCCTTTGTCCAGAAATGCCTGATAATTTTGTTGCAACTGCACGAGTTGCGTCCGGTCAGGCCCTCAGCCGCACCTCTGGAAAAACACGAGCACCACGGGGCCAGCCGCCAGTTGTTGTGTCAAGGTGAACAACCCGCCGTCAACGCGCTCGAGTGTAAAGTCCGGCGCTATCCCTGTCGCTATGCCAGCAGGTGTGGGAGAGCTCGGAGGAGATGAGGGCGCGGTCGGCGAGGGCGGTGGCGTCGGCGTCGGAGCCGCGGCTATGGAGGGTGGGGTGGGGAACAGCGTCGCCCGCTGGAGTTGTGTATTGATCACCACTTTTGACTCTGCCAGCTTGCGCTCCAGCCACGTGCTCTCCTCATACCCCTGGGCTCTCAATGCTTCGAGACCTGCCTGTACTCTCAGCAGGCGGCCCACAGCCCGCTCCAGCGCTGACCTGTCCAGGCCGGCTCTTTGCAGCGCCATGACGACGGCACGATCGTCCACGCCCCAGCCCTGTTCCAGGCGGGCAATGTGGGCGGCGATCTCGGCAGCGGACGGAGTATGTGCTGCGGGGAAAGCTTCCAGGATCAGCACCTCGTTGATCAGTCGCTGGAGCGTTTCTTCAGGTGTGGAGGCAGGTTGGCCAGCCAGTGTACTCATTACCTGATCCAGCAGCACGCTTTCTACCCACAGGCTGTGCGGGATGGGATGGCCGTTCACAGTGGCAATGGCCTGTTCCTCGGTTGGCCCAGGCGACGGAATGGGTACCCGGGATAGAGCGGGCGTGACGTTTACCCTGGCTCCCCGACTCAGGAACATCATCAGCCCTCCTATTCCACCCAGTGCTAACAGCCCTACTAGCAGGAGGGCTAGAAAACGGAATGTGCTACGTCCATTCATACGTGCTCCCTCCATCGAAGTTGTATGGACACGGTAGGCTTAGAACAATGGCATCTGTGCCGCTTCCTGCTCGACAAGCGGGTCCAGTCCCAATGTGCTCTTGAGGATATGCCTGTCCAATTCCTTCTCTGCCAGCAGGTGGCGCAGGTGACGGAATTTGAGAAACTGCCACTGGCCTGACTCAAGCGCCTGCGTCAGTCTGGCGTCACGTTGCAGGCGGAAGTTGACCAGCCGGGCCCGTCCGCCTGGCAGGACCAGGCAGCGCTGGGCTACCGCACCGGTGGGCTGCCCGGCAAGCAGGTAACGTCCCAGTGAGGCTGTCGCGGAGAGGGTGAACCGGTAAACTTCCTCCGTGCCATCCAGCCAGCGGACTTCCCAGCCCCGCCCCCGCCTGGCCGTGAATCCCAGGCGCCGCCCCAATTTCAGCAGCTCATTGTGCAGCGCTTTGATCTCCTCTGCTCTGCGGCGGGGGTCGTCCTCCGGCCTGAGATGGAACAGTTCCCCTTCCTGCAGGCCGTAGGAATCCACACATGTCAACAC
>JAOAAG010000314.1 GCA_026418995.1 Anaerolineae bacterium | reverse complement strand
ATCGCCAGCGGCGTGACCCGAACCACCATCTCCTCCGCGTCATCCAGAACCCGAATAGTGGGAGGAAGCATCAGGTCCCCCACAGTAATCTGCTGGTCCACCTCGGTCAGGTTGCTCAGGTCTACCTCCACCGCCTCTATCAGGTCGCGAGGGAGACACTCAATCTCCAGCGTCTGTTTCCCCTGCAGCAGGATGCCCTCCCGCCGCTCTACAACCGGAGAGGAGCCGACCAGGACAATGGGGATTGCCATCGTGATCGGCTTATCCATCTCCACCCGGTAGAAATCCACGTGGAGCAGGGTCCGGCGAATCGGGTCCCGTTGGAGCCCCCGCACCAGCACCTGAAGGGCGGACGGCTCGCCACTGATAGACAGAGCAATCAAATGGCTGGTACCGGCCTGACCGATGACCGTTTCCGCTTCCGTAGCCGGAATCTGCAACGGCCGACTCTTCGCGTCTGGACCGTATAAAACGGCCGGAATCCACCCCTCTCTCCGCAGACGGCGCACCTGTTTGCCGACCAATGTGCGCGCCTGGGCGCTCAGTTCCAGTTGTGCCATCGTACCTCCCAATCCCGATAAGTATTATGCGTAGAGACCAGGTCTGCAATGAAAAAGGCGGGCAGGGCCCGCCTGGCCACGGCTCATATTCTAATCCAATTTATATCTTTCGTCAAGGCTTGAGCGCCGGGGAGACCGGTGGTATACTAATACCGGGAGCAGAGTATGGGAGAGTCGGCCTGGTTCGTCCCTGGTCGTCCGGAAGTGGCCGCGGGGCCGCTGGCCCGCTACCGCCCTCCTACCCCCGCCGGCGCCGCCGACGGCTATATCCGACAGTTAGCGTCGCCCGGCGCAGTGGTGCTGGACCTCTTCTGCCAGGGGCCAACCTTCCTGAGGGAGGCAGTTCGGGCTGGCTGCCGGGCCATTGGCGCCAGCGCCAATCCCATCGGCCTGCTGATTGCCGGATTGGGGCTGGAGGGTGCCCCTGCGAACCTGGGAGCCGCCTTCACTCGCCTGGCTGACGCGCCCAAAGAGACCCCCACCCGCCGCTCCATCCCCCTCCACCGCCACATCCTCTCCCTCTACAGTAGCCGATGCCCGGCCTGCGGCACAGAAGGAACAGCAGAATGGTTCGCCTGGGACCGGGAGGCCCGCTACCCCTATGCCAAGGCCGTTCGCTGCCCCCGCTGCGGGCGCACCCAGGAGGGCCCGACCGACGAGTCAGACATTGTGACTGCCCGCCGCCTGGACCGAAAGGGCTTCGCCTACTACTTCGCCCTGGACCGGGTCGCCCCTCTCAGACAGGCTCACCGCGCCCGTGCGGGGGAACTGGTGGACTTCTACACCCCCCGCAACCTCTCCGCGCTGGTGGACATTCTGATCCGGCTGGAAGGACTGGAACTGGAACGACCGGCGCGCGCGGCACTACAGGGAGCACTTCTGGAAACTATGGACCGCGCCAGCAGTCTGGACCCCCACGGAGAAGAGCGGCCCCGTCCGCGCCTCCTTCGTCCGCCTGCCCGCTTCTTGGAGCGGAACGTCTGGTATGTGCTGGAGGAGGCTGTCGCGCGGGCATCGGAATGGGCCCCGGAGACGGTCCGACGGGCGCCTGGGCTGAAGGAACTCCTCTCAGACCCCACCCCAGCCTATACCCTGCTTCCGCTCCCTGCCCGCGAGGTGGCCCGCCACCTGGCCCCGGGCACCGTCTCCCTCATCCTGGCCGACCCTCCCCGCCCGGACGGAGTCTTCTGGGCCCTCTGCGCGCTCTGGGCCGGTTGGCTCTGGGAGTCCCCGGCCTCCCAGGCCATGCGTCCCCTCCTGGGCCGCCGCCGTCTGGAATGGGACCGGCATCAGGAAGCCTTCCAGACAGCCCTTTCGGCCGTTGGCCCGCTGCTGGCCCCCGACGGCCATCTCGTCATCCTCTTCACCGAACCGGATGAGAATCTGGTCGCTTCGGCCTGCCAGGCCGCCTCCGCCGCCGGATACGACCTGGTCGGCTGGGGGGCCAGTACCGAAGTCGGATGTCGTCTGGTCTGGCGGTGGGCCCGCAGGGGCGGCCCCGGCGGTCGCCCCTCTGGGGCAGGGGGGGCAGGGGCAAGCCCTGGGGCAGGGGCAAGCCCTGGGGCAGGGGCAAGCCCTGCCCCTACGTTTATTCGCGGTAGGTGCGGCGTTCGATCTGGCCCCGCTCCCAGGCTGGCCTTACCACCGGGGCTTCGATCACCAGACGGGTGCTGCTGCTCACCGTGGTGAAGAGCGTGCTTGCGCTCACTTCCACCTCATAGGTGCCGGGGGGCGCGATCTGACCATCCAGGCCGCGCCCATCCCACACAAGCAGGTGCTCGCCCTGGGCGCGTCGCTGGTTACGGAAAATGGTAGCAACGTGGCGATTGGCTAAATCCCATACCTCTGCCGTAACCGTCGCTGACCGGGAGAGCTCGAAGACCACAACCGCCGGTTCAAGCCGCCCGTCCATACCAGGGGTGAGGGTATCGCGCGTCACTCGCAGCACCAGGGAAAGGGGACGCTGCCACAGGCCGCTGATCAGCCACAGCGCTGTTACCCCCGCTACCCCCAGCCCAGCAGCCGCCAGCACGTTCCGTACTGCCGGGGGGAGCGAGGTCGCTGGCTGCTTGGGAGCATAAGTGACCGACCGTACTACCACATTGGTGTTGCCCGCCCGATCCAGTGCCTCGACCCGGATGATATTCTCCCCCTCGACCAGGCTCACCAGCCCCTGGAACCCTCCCTGCGTATCCACGGTCAGCTCGCGACCGTTGAGGCGCACCTGGGTCTGCGGCTCGGTGCGCCCCACCACCAGAAGCGATGGCTCTCGCACGGTCATCCCATCGCGTACCGTGGTCAGGGAGAGGGTCGGCGGGCGGGTGCGCAGGTACACACGCCGCTCCTCCACTGAGGTGTTGCCCACGGCATCGGTTGCTTCCACGCGCACCACGTTCTCCCCTTCCTCAAGCACAACGTCCACGTTAAAGTTCCCCTGCTCGTCCACCCTGGCGTCATTGCCGTTGACCCGCACCTGGACCCCAGCGGTCACTTTTCCCTGTACACTCAGCATACGCTGGTTGATCCATAGCCCGTTGGGTGGATTGAGCACCACGAGCTCGGGCGGCAGCGTGCGCAGCGTGACCTCTCTCACCACGGAGGCCCGATTGCCCGCCTTGTCCACCGCTACCAGTTCAATGCGGTTCACCCCTTCCTGGAGGGTATAGAGGACGCTGAAGCTACCATTGGTGCCCACTTCCAGCGGCTGCCCCGGGTGGTTGAGCCACACTGTGGCGTCCGGGTCGGTCACGCCTTCAATCTGTAACTGCTCATTGCCCGCTCCTACCTGCGCATTTTCAGGCAGATTGGCCAGGCGGATGATCGGAGGGGTGGTGTCCACTTCCACCGGAATGGACGATGAGGCGCTCTGGACAGTAGCCCGCGCAGAGACACGCACCAGGTATTTCCCATCGGGCAAGGACTGTCCCACCCGGTCCAATCCGTCCCAGACGACCGTGTGCTGGCCGGCAGGCTGAGGCTGCTCTTCCACCAACGTGCGCACCAGCGCCTGCCCTTCGTCCAGCACCTCGATTGTAACCGTTGCATCTTCTGAAAGGGAGTAGACGATGGGGAGGGTATCCTGGTTACCATCCCCATTGGGCGAGATGGCAGACCACTCGGTAGCGATGGTCACCTTGGGGGTACGCACCCACTCCATCGGAAATAGCAGCGTCAGCGCAGCACCGATCGCGCCGATTACGATAATGGCCAGGATGGGCACGACGTTGAATCTGCGCACCGGAAGGGCACGCCTCTGCCTGGGTTCGGTGAGCTGCGTCCTCATCACACGTCAGTCCAGGTCTATCATGATGATATCTTCCTGCTCTTCCTCAGGGCTGGGGCTGCTCCAGCTCGCCAGGGGCATAGCCAATGCCCCGGATTGGACGCCGCTGCTCGGGCTTTCTGCCGAGCGTCCGCTTGCAGCCCTGCCCTTCCGAAAAGAAGGTGGTATCACCGGTCGGTTCAGATAGCGGTACGCCATATACAGGATTGCTGTCGCCACTCCGCTTATTCCCCATTCTATCAGAAAATTGGCGATGTGGGAAATCGCGAGCGCGGAGGGCGAGAACAAGCCCAAAGCCAGCGGCGCGATCAGGCTTCCCAATCCGGCGCCCAGCAGCGCAGCCGAAAGGCCGGCCAGGAGCCCCAGGTATGGCCGGGCCATCCTATCCATCCGGTGACATAGTATGCCGATCCCGTAACCGGCCAGCCCCCATCCCAGCACCTCCAGGATATTAAGCAACAGGGCCTGAGGATGCGGCGCCAGCGGTTCCCACATCCAGAGCAGCGTCTGAAGCGAGTTGGCGGAATGGAAGCGTGTCATCAAACGTTCCGCTTGCAGCGTCTGAGCGCTCAACCGGGTGAGGTCTGGGGTAGCCCCGCACATCCCGGCGAACAGTTTCAGCCACAGCGCACCGCCCATCCCTGCCAGCACGCCTGCCCACTCCCCCCACCATAACCCGGCCAGAAGCGGAACCAGCGGGGCAAATCGGTAGGGGGCAAGAAGGGGAACGGCCAGTACCAGCACCACAGCGGTCAGATGGCGCGGGAAGAGAAAGGCCCATATGATCAGCACAGAGAGCGCCAGCGCAGCGACGTAGATCGAGATGGTGAATAAAGGATACGCCAGCGCTACGATGAGCAGGATATAACCCGCCAGAGGCAGGGCCAGTCCGCTCGCTAAGATCACCGCTGCGATAAAGGTACGCCATTCCACCGGAAAAGCGCCGGTGCTGTGCTCCACGAGTGTGAAGAGCAGGGCCATCCCCACTGCGGCAGGGAGGCGGTCGAAGAATGGCCGGTAG
The DNA here is from genome assembly GCA_026418995.1 of Anaerolineae bacterium. GTDB lineage: Bacteria > Chloroflexota > Anaerolineae > B4-G1 > B4-G1 > JAOAAG01. The sequence continues at coordinate 11,332 of JAOAAG010000314.1, read as the reverse complement.
CGCTGGTAGAGCCAGGCGAGAGTGTTCCGCAGCGCCCCCATCACCCGACTTCCTCCCCAGGCGTGGACAAGATGCGTCGTACGGCCGCGTCAGACGAGGCGGGGCGGGCATGCGTGCGCGCCCAATTGCGCAGCGCTGTCATTTGCTCGCGCATGGTTTGGGAGAGCGGGACGGTCTTTCTGATATTGTGCAACAGGTCCTCCTGTTCCAGATCACGCCCGGCCTCGAAGGCGTCGTACAGCCCATCAATGACTACCTGCTCGATCTCGGCGCCGCTGAAGCCCTCCGTCTCGCGGGCCAGGTAGGAAAGGTCGAAATCCTGCGGGCGACGTCGCCGCTTGAGCAGGTGGATAGCGAAGATTTCCTGCCGCTCCTGGAAATCGGGCAGGTCCACAAAGAAGATTTCGTCGAAACGGCCCTTGCGCAGCAGTTCCGGCGGCAGGAGGGAGATGTCGTTGCTGGTCGCGATCACGAACACGGGCGCCGTCTTCTCCTGCATCCAGACGAGAAAGCTGCCGAAGACGCGAGCTGCTGTCCCGGCATCGGAGCGGCCGGAACTGGCTAGACCCGAGAGCCCCTTTTCGATCTCGTCTATCCACAGGACGGCCGGGGAGACGGCCTCGGCCAGCCGCAGCGCGGAGCGCATGTTCTCCTCCGAGGCGCCGACCAGCTCGCCAAACACACGCCCCATATCCAGGCGCAGCAGTGGCAGTTTCCACATCGTGGAGACGGCCTTAGCCAGCAGGGATTTGCCGCACCCCTGCACTCCCAGGAGCAGCAGGCCGCGTGGTTCGGGTAAGCCAAACGCCCGGGCCTGCTCGGTGAAGGCCAGGCGGCGCTTGTACAGCCAGGCCTTCAGCTCCCCCATCCCGCCGACATTCGTCATTTCCTCCGCCGCTTCGTAATACTCCAGCACGTTGGACTTGCGGATCAACTGTTTCTTTTCGGCGATGACGATCTCCGGGCGGATGAGGGGCTTGCCCCCGGTGGAGTCGAACTTGCGGGCGATAACCAGCGATTTGGCGAAGACGTTTTCGGCCTCAGTGACGGTAAGGCCCTGGGCGGCCTGGAGGATTTGTTCTCGCTCCTGGGGGGAAAGCTGGAGGTGCAGTCCACCCTGGCTGCGGGCAGAGCGTATCACCCGCTCCAGTGCCTCCTCCAGTTCCTCCGGGGTAGGCAGGGAGAAATCCACCAGTGTAATCTCCTTCTCGAGCTCCGGCGGCAGGCGCAGGATTGGCGAGAGGAAGAGGATGGTTTTGCGGCTTTCTTTCAACGTCTGCGCCAGGTCGCGGATCTTGCGCACCGTGGCCGGATCGGGGGGGATGTGGGAAGCGCCCAGGAAGGGGTGGAAGTCCTTGAGCAGATAGAGCGCTGCCTCGCGGGAGTGTTCGATGTGTTCAAGTACCTGCAAAGCCGAACGGGCGGCGGGGTCCACCTCGACCGGACGGACCGTGTCCACGGCCAGCACGCCAGAGGTCATCGTCCAGGCGAAGAGACGCTGGTTGAGCCGGGCCGCGACGCGCACCAGCATCGCCTCGATACGCCGCTCCTCCCACGAGAGGATGTAGATGAGCGGGTACTTGGCCCGAATCAGGACTTCCAGCTCTTGCTCGCGTTCGGCTATGCCCATAGGGTGTCTACATCTCCGGTATGGAGAGAGGGCTACCCGTCACAGGGTCCCACCCGTATTCGGCATAGGCGCCGGCCAGGAGCGCCTCCACATCCGGTACCACGCCTGCACAGCCCCCATCGCTCAAGGGTTGCAACAACAGTGCTGGCAGCCGGTCGTCGGCGCGGGAGAGGCCACGGCGCATATTCAGCAAGCGCTTGAGGGTAACCATGTTTTTGCCCAGGGTGAGCAGGTCCTCTGCTCTCAGTTCCCAGCCAGTGGCACAGTTCAGCGCCGCCAGCACACGCTCCACACCGGGATTCTGAAACTGGCACAGAATGAGCGCGTTGTACAGGTTGCGCCAGGCCTGTTGGCGGGCAGCGGTATGCCCTTTCTCTTCCGTAGCCTCGAAGCGGTCACCCGGCAGGACGCCAAGTTCGACCGGAGGCCCCTGGCCGGTGTCCACGCTGTACATATCGCCCTCCATATGGCAGGCCCCGCGCGGTGATAGCGCGTATGTCACGGCCATCCCGGAGAAGGCACGCGGGTCGTGCATGGGCACCTCCAGGCGGTTGACCACCACGGCCAGTTCCGGGACGCCGTACCGTTCCGCCAGGGCAGCGCTCCCCTCGGCCAGCAGGTCGCCGAACCCCTCCCGCCGGGCGATCTGTTCGATCAGGCGATGGAACGTTGCGGCAGCGCCATAACGTATCTCTACCCCTCCGGTCTCCCTGTGGGTGAGGATACCCCGCTCGAACAGCTCGCAGGCCAGGGCGATGGTGCAGCCGGTGCTGATGGTGTCCAGACCATACCGGTTGCACAGGTGGCCGGCGTAGATGACCGCCTCCAGGTCGTCTACCATCACCAGTGTGCCCAAGGCACCCAGCGTTTCGTACTCGGGGCCATCTACCTTGCTCAGGCCGTAGCTGGGGGCGCGCGTTTCACGGCCGCAGGCAATAGGGCAGCGGTAGCAGGCTACGCCTCTGTTGAGATAGCGATCCGCCATGATCACGCCGGAGAGGTTGCTTCCCCCTTCCCATTCCCCCTGCTGGTAGTAGCGGATGGGCAGGTCTCCGAACATTAATGCCATATCCACGTAGCCGGCGGTGCCGGCCAGCCGCAGCGCCTGGCTAGTCACGTCCTCGTCCTGCCCTCTGATAATGTCCCTGACCACCTCTTTGAAACCGTCGGGATCAGCCAGGGGGACGGTGGCTTTACCACGCACGGCAATGGCTTTAAGGTGCTTGGCCCCCATCACCGCGCCCATCCCGGTGCGACCAGCGGCGCGACCGTGGTCGTTCATCACGGCGGCCATTTTGACCAGGTTTTCGCCCGCCGGGCCAATGCAGGCTACACGCGCTGCGGGCTCTCCCAGTGCTTGCCGGACCTGCTCCTGGGTCGCGTAGGAGTCCAGTCCCCACAGTGGCGTGCCGTCATGCAGCTCTGCGCTACCTTCGATGATCGCAAGCCAGACTGGTCGCTCGGCCCGTCCGGTGATGATGATGCCATCGTAGCCCGCGAAGCGCAGCTCCGGCCCAAAGAAGCCGCCGGTGTTCGACTCGCCCCAGATGGAGGTGAGGGGCGAGAGCGCACAGACACTACACCTGCCCGCTGAGGGCATGGCCGTCCCGACCAGCGGGCCGGTCATGAAAATGAGCGGATTGTCCGGCCCCAGCGGATCGGTGGTCTCGTCTACCATCTCGTAGAGGTAGCGGGCAGCCAGTGCGCTGCCACCGACGAAGCCACGGGCATAGCGCTCGTTCAGCGGCTCGTCCCAGAGCCTGTTGTTGGTCAGGTCAACGCGCAGGATTTTGCCAAGGTAGCCGTTCATGGTTATTCCGTGGTGCGTGTTCCGTGGTGCGTGTTCCGTGGTGCGTGGTGCGTGGTGCGTGCTATGTGATGCGCGCCCTCAGTCCGCAATGCATATGCGATCAGAAATCTACCGGTTTTCCTTCATAGGCGTACAGGAAGAGCTGGCGGAATTCCTCGTAGGAAGGAGAGCGCACAGCAGACATCATAGAGGTATCGTTGAAGGCGTCGTCTACCAGTTTGTCCAGGTGCGCTTCGTAGTCCGCGCGGGAGAGGCCGGTCTCAGCGATAGAGGTGGGGTTGCCGATACGCCGGCACAGTTCGCGCACCGCTCCAGCCAGTGCCCGCGCACCTTCCTCGCCACCGGCCTGGGAAAAGCCCAGCAGGGCAGCCAGCTCGGCGAAGCGCTCCGGCGCCTGGTGGGCAGCGAACTCGATGGTGTAGGGGAGGCAGATGCCAACCGCACGTCCGTGGGGCAGGTGGAAGACCGCGCCGAGGGCATGGCCCATCGAGTGGGCAATGGAGGTGAGCGCGTTGCTGAAGCCCAGGCCTGCACAGGTGGCGGCGTTGTGCATCCGCTCGCGGGCCTCAAGGTCCGCTCCATTGGCAACGGCCGCCGGCAGGTAGCGAAAGATGAGGCGAGCGGCGTTGAAGCACAGGCCGTCGGCGAAATCGGTGTGCCAGGCACAGGTGTAACCTTCGATAGCATGTGCCAGCGCATCCAGCCCCGTATCGGCGGTGAGCTGAGGGGACATCCCCGCCGCCATACACGGGTCCACGATGGCGATATCGGGGACGGCTTCACGGTTACCCAGCCCCATCTTGCGGCGCTCCTCCCGGTCGGTCAGCACGATGCCCATAGTGGCCTCGGACCCTGTGCCGCTGGTGGTGGGGATAGCGACCATCCGGGCTTTGCAGCGCAGCCCCAGCGGGGTGATGGGATTGATCTCGGCCGGGTGCAGCTCCGGCCGTTCGTACAGTACCCAGATGGCCTTCGCCGCGTCAATCGGCGAGCCTCCCCCCACCGCCACAATCCAATCTGGCTCGAAGGCACGGGCCACTTCCGCACCTTTCAGCACCGTCTGGACATCCGGGTCCGGCTCGACGCTATCGAAGATGCGCACTTCAAAGCCGGCCCGCTCCAGGCGATCTTTGACCTGCCCCACCAGGCCCAGTTCGACCAGAGTACGGTCAGTGACGATGAGGGCACGGCAGCCCTGCAGTTCATCCAGGGCACAGATGGCCCCCTCCCCGAACACGATTTGCGGTGAGACGAAGTACCACATCGGTCGCTCTCCTCAGACCAATCCGGAGCATCAGGCCGCGAATTCCGTGGGCACGAGCGCACAGCAGGCCACGATCTCCTTCGCCGCCTTGGGGTAGCGCATAATCTTCATCATATTCCCCTTGACCTGCAACTTCCGCGTCATCATGCCCTGGATGGGGTCCAATTTTCCTTCGATGACGTTGCGCCAGTTAGAGTACGGGGCGCGGAGGATAAATTCAGCTTCTCGCTCGTTCTCACTGGAGAGCAGCGCGGCATCGGTGCTCTTGCCGTGATAGAGGCCCAGGAACAAGTAAGCGGTATGGGGATAGGCTTCGTCCGGCTCGACGACGAAGATGAAGTCACCTTCCCAGTCCTTTGCCGCCTTCTCGTAAGCTTCGCTGGCGTTGAGCTGATTGGCAAGCTCTTTGATCCACTCATCGGATGGGAATTTGAATGCCATGTTGCGCCTCCTTCATACATCCATATCAAGCAATGAGAGGAGCAGAGGCCTCCAGCAGGCTATTCTGCTCTTCCACCGTCGGTGACTCTCTGCAAGATTATATCACTTGTTGGTGCTGGTACAACTGCACCCAGGTGGCAGGGCGTATGGGAGATGCATGATTTCCACCGCTCCCAGCAAGGCCAGCTCGCCAGCGGGGTTGCCGGCTACGTCAAGGAAAGAGACGTTGCGAATGTCGGGATACGTGTACATACCGCTCCATACCTGGTACTCCCCCGGGCTCACCTCAGCGGGAATCGGGATCGCAAAGTGGCTCAGCACCAGGTCGCCCTGCCTCCAGAAGGAGGTTGGGAGCCCCACTCCATCATGTTGGGCAAGCAAGTGTCCCGTCTCATCCACCAGGTGGACGAAGAAGTGGTAGCTGGTCGCCGGAGGTGGTGCGGCCCTCACCCACCAGGCCAGCCATACCTCCAGCCCTTCACCTGGAGCAGCCTGGCGGGGGACATCGTAACCGAGAAATGAGACCCCGTTGGCAAAATGGAGCCCTTCTGAAAAGCGCACCATGCCGGCCAGTGCATCCTCCCGATCGGGACAATGGCTACGCCGGAAGAGCCGGTAGCTCCAGCCATCAGGCAGCCTGACAGCCGGGCCGGTTTGCACACAGGGCATCTGCTCCAGGCGTGCCATCACCGCCTCCAGGTCTGGCGCTATTTCCCAGATCGGCCCTACCAGATAGACGGTCGTGTCTGCCTCGGGGAGGGGAAGCGCGATGCGCCCGTCGGCAAAACGGTGCGGATGACCAAACAACAGGGTATCGAAAACAGCAGGGGTTTCCTGGGTTGCCCGATCGGTTTCCCTGCTCAATACCAGAATCTCCGCGTCCCCGGCCAACCTGCGTGCCTCAAGGGCTGCTTCCCGCGTGTAGCGGAGAGGGATACCGTATCCGCCGGTAGTGGGGTGATGGGCCATAAAGTCCAGCACCCGCCCGATGGTGAGCACCTGCCAGGCTCCCCAGGCCAGCATCAACACGAGCACAAGCGACATGAAGGCGGCGCGGAGCGGTCGCCAGGCTGCCAGGTAGGCAAGCCCGTCCACCACCAGGTGAGCAATCAACAGGAATTGGACAGGGTAGAGCAGATTAAAGTAAAACGGCTGGACAGGGGCGGTAGGGCGGCTTTGTAATGCGATCGGCACAAAGAACCAGATTAACAGCAATGTCACAGGGCGCCTCCGCTCCTGAGGGCCCCTCACCGCCAGCAACACGCCATAGACAAGCGCGGCTGCCAGCAGTGCTTCCATAGGCCGGTTGAGCCACCACAGATTCGGGAGGCTGGTTAGAAACTCGGCATGCAGTGCTCCCCCCATCCTCCCGGCCACTTCCTCGTTGCCCATCATCAGGAAAGCGTAGCGCAGAGCGTCCGACGAGAGGCGACCCTGCCCGCTGGTATAGCGTATGAAACCCCGCACGTTCTCCCATCCGTGCAGCGCATCGTGGATCAGATAGGGTGAAACGAGGCACAGGAACGAGAAACAACCTGCCAGTAGAGGCCATCGGGTGACCTGCTTGCGGTACAGGAGAAGTGCCAGGCCCAGAATAGGGATGAAAGCCAGTCCTCCGAGGTGGAGCCCAATGAGCACAGCCAGGCCAATGAAAGCCCCCACCAGTGCCCAGCGCCGCCCGCGCACCAGAGCAGCGAACAGGAACGCGAAGAACAGTATGGTAGCCAGGGGAAGGTTCTGAGACCAGATTTTGCGCCCGTAGAGCACGGCCCAGGAGCTGACCGCGAACAGGTAAGAGGCGAGCAGTGCCACAACCTGACCAAAGTAGGAACGCCCCAGCAGATAGCAGCCCAGCACTGCCAATCCGTTCAGAAAGCCTGTGAAAAGGACGGCGGCCAGCGGATCCGACCACAGGCGGAGTGGGAGTGCCATCAGGTAGAGCGTGAGCGGGAAATTCTTGACCCCGGTCGAGCTGGCAACCCCGGTTGCAGGGAGATACCCCTCGTAGGCGATGGCCTGTGCCAGCCTGGCTACCGTGGCCTCATCGCGCTTGAACTCGCTCAGCGTGGGCCAGCCCATGCGCAGGAGAAAGGCCAGTCCCAGGATGGCCAGGAGCAGCAGTTTTTCGGCCCACTCGGGCAGGAGGGGCGTTTGCGTCCGCACACCCATATCCACTCCAGGAAGCAAGATACAGGGTACAGAAGGCAAGATGGCAGGATACTCTCCCTGGGCGCTCTTGCTTCTGCTGTTGGCATGGCCTCTCCACTGTTCAGTGGCGGTGGAATGATACAGGATTTTCGTGAAAATGACAAACGGTTGCCGTAGAAGGTATTTAGAGTATAATTCCATATATCTGGAGACCATCGCGTTCTCTTCAAGTAGGAGGAGTTATGTCCCACCAGCCAACCGTGGGCGAGCTTTTCGATCTCGCCATCAAAATCGAGCGCACCGCGCAGAGCCTGTACAGCGAACTAGCACGGGGATTTGCTCACTACCAGGAAATCGCTTCATTCTGGGAGGAGTACGCCCTGGAGGAAGCAGACCACGCGCTGTGGCTGGAGAAAGTGCGCGATGCACTGCCCCCCGACCAATTGGACGAGCCGGCTGACCTCAGGGTGGTGGAAGAGGCCCGCAAGATACTCATGGTTTCTGTGGATGACTTGCTGGCGCGGATACGAGACCTCGAGGATGCCTACGAACTGGTGCATGAGTTTGAAAGCCCGGAGACCAACACCATTTTCGAGTTCCTCATCACCCACTTTTACGGCCGAGAGGATGCCCTGTCCTTTATAAGGACTCAGTTGCGAGGGCACATTGCACGGATCACGACGGAATTCCCTTCCCGCTTCAGCAGTCCGGCTGCACGTCGGGAAGTTAAATTGCTCAGGGGGTAGAAGATGAATACGGTGAATCGTGTGGTGGTGATCTGTTTGCTTCTTCTCCTCATTGCACTGTGCACCCTGGTGCTGATTGTGCCGGTGCCGTTCCTGAACGCCCTGTCCATAGCCTCGGGCAACATGGCACGCTCGCTTGGAAATGTGGCCTGGTATGTGCTTTTGCCGGCGGGCCTGCTGATTGCCCTGATGGTGAACGCTGCGATGGTACTCCTGCTTTACCTGGAGCTACGTCGTCCCTCGCTCAAAACCATCCGTGTCGCCAGTGTTGGGGGAGGAGAGGTGGAGTTGAACGTCGCGTCAGTGGCCGACCGCCTGCGGCAGGAGCTGTGTGCCCTGCCGTTTGTGGTGAGCTGCACCCCCCATGTCACCGGGCAGGGTAAGGGCGTGATGGTCAGGCTGGATGTGGAGACCATTGCGGATATTGTCGTGCCGGATCAATCGGCGGAGATTCTGGAGACGGCACAGCGAGTGCTGGAGGGCAATCTGGGGCTGAAGCTTGCTCGTCCGATCAAAGCGAGCCTGCGTATCGCGCCCCCTCAACGAGGCGAAAGGCAGGTTGTCCCCCCTGCTCCGCCGCCTCAACCGGGCGTATCGGAAGCAGAGGCCGTTGTCGCAGACGGGTAGGGCGACCCCAGCGGTCGCTCTGGGCGGGGGTCAACGCGGTTCAGGGAGCGACGATGCCGCTGATGCTCATTTCCCGATCGCTGATCTGGATGTCAGTGACGGTGACGTTGCCAAGCTCGGCGGTCAGGCCCTGTTCCAGCGCCTCGTTCAGTGCCCGCGTGGCCTCTTCCAGCGTCGCCGGGGGAACCGGGAAAGGCCCGAGCTGGGCTTCTTCGACGCTGATCTCGATTTCTCCGTCCGCAGAGGTTACGGAAAGGGCTACCATACCGGGCAAGGATGCCGTGTTGCCCTGCTCCACCATCGCGTAGACCTCGATGCGGCCATCGCGCAGGAACACCTGCGGATCACTGAGCGGCAGGTCCTCCTGCCCGGCGAGCAATTCCGTGACCAGCGCGGTCATCTCTTCCTCCGTGACGGTCAGCGAGACGGAGCCATCGGGACTGGCCTGGATGCTCTGTTGCCAGCGTTCCCGCAAGCGCGTGAGCGCCCCTTCCGAGGGGGTGATCGTATAAGGGGGACGCGGCCCACCGATTGCCGAGCAGCAGCAAACGGCCTGGAGCAGGATACATAGACAGGCGCACAGGAGCAAAAAACGGGTCTGCATCTTCACCTCCGGCTGGACATTGCGGATCGGATTATACCATAGACTGGCATGGAAGGAAGCAACAACGGCGCCCTGAGTATCGAGGCTAAAATAGAAAGCCTGCTGCTGGTCGCCGAAGGGCCGGTTTCCATCGCCCGGCTGGCTGAGGCACTGGAGACCACACCCGCCTGCGTGGAGCAGGCGCTGGCCAACCTGGAAGCTGCATATGCCAGCCGGGGGTTGCGCCTGCAACGGGCCGGCGAACGGGTCCAATTGACCACAGCCCCTGAAGCAGCGCCATATGTGGAACGTTTCCTGGGCCTGACCGTCCGCACCCGGCTTTCACAGGCTGCCCTGGAAACGCTCGCCATCATCGCCTACCGCCAGCCGATCACCCGCTCGGAGATCGAGGCCATCAGAGGCGTGAATTCCGATAGTGTCCTGCGTACCCTGCTGAGCGCCGGTTTGATTGAAGAGGCCGGACGGGCACAAGCTGTGGGCCGCCCGATACTCTATGGAACTACTCCCGAGTTCCTGCAATACTTCGGGCTATCGAGCCTGGATGAGCTACCACCTGTAGCCTCTGACCCACTGCGGCGTGATGAAGAAGCGTGAACTCTTCCTCGCTATCCTGATGGCTATGGCAGGTCTGATGCTGGTGCTACACAGGCCGGCTGGATCCGGCCTGTCTGTTGCCAGAGCCTACGAGACGCGCGTATTACAGGTATGGCCCGACCGCTACACTGGCGTCACCTCTGCCCTGCTGGCAGGCTCGACTACTTACACGAGCACCCAGACCCTCCCTTTTGGGGTCTACCGCCATCCCTCTGGCGACACCGTTCATGCCCGTACCTATCTCCACTTCCCGACCAATGTCTTCCCCCCTGGGACGGACGTTCGGCGGGCGACATTGCACATGTACATTGACAGCGCGTCCAACAGCGGCGAGATGAGCGCAGGGGTCTACCGGGTGCTCGGGGCGTGGAGAAAGGCCGGCTGGGAGAGTGACCCTGCGACATGGCCAGCGCTGCTCCCCTCCCCGCTCTCAGTGGCGAGGATACAGGTCGCCGTAGTGACGGACACCCTGCCTGCTGCGCCCGCGCCCACCGCGACGCCTGCCAGCGTGCTCACCCCGACAGCTACCGTCACCGTCACCCCTCCGCTCACCCCTGCCCTCACCCCGACGTCTACCATCTCCCTGGGGCGGATAGAAGGCACCTGGGTGAGCTGGGATGTCACCGTCCTGATGCGTGCCTGGATAGGCGGGGAGATCGCTAACGAGGGCCTGGCGATAGCCGCTGCTCCCGATCCCGCTGCCCCACCGGAAGAAGCGGGCAACCTGCTGGCGGCCCGTTATCCATTTTCCGAAACTACCGCTACCAGGCCATACATCGTGGCCGAATTCGACGTCCTGCCGGTCACTCCCACGCCGCCCCCCTCACCGCTGGCTGCCAGACCGCTCCTGCCTGCTGCAGGTAGCCGACACTGGCCCGCTGGATGGGTTATGATCGGCATCGGGCTACTTCTGCTTATCCTGGCATGGAGCACTCGATCGAGCAGGGAGAGGAAAGACCATGGATGAGACCATACCCGCTCCGACGCCTCCATCGGCGCGGCAGAAGTGGCGGGAGCGCCTCCGCCTGTGGGTTGATCAGTACCTGGCTCAGCAGTACTGGCCTGTCATCCTCGCTTTTTCAGTCTGTACCGGGTTGCTTGGCATATGTATGATCGCCTACGCTCTGGCCGGAGGGCCACCTGCTCCGGCTCCCACCCCGACGCCGCGCCCATCAGTTCAACTCTCGCCAGGGGTGGCTGCGCCTGGCGCGGTGATCGTGGCCGCAGGGAGCGGCTGGCAGCCGGGCGATACCGTACTGGTGCACATCAGTGACCCAACTGGCGAGCGGAAGTTGCCGCTCGCCTACGCACAGGTAGCCGGAGACGGCAGTTTTACCGTGCCCTGCTTACTACCTGCTGATCAGCCCTGGGCTTCCCTGTCCCAGGTCCAGGTCACAGTGCGCTCCCTGAACACAGCCTACGAAGTAGCCATATCGTTGCCCCTGACACCTGTCTCTTATACACATCT
>JAOAAG010000300.1 GCA_026418995.1 Anaerolineae bacterium | reverse complement strand
AGATGTGTATAAGAGACAGGTGCGTCAGGCGGTCCGGCAAAGCGCCGGTCAGCCGGGCATCGCCGAACACCTCCCTCCACCCGGCTAGGGCTTTTTAAAGATTCAACCACGTGTACCTCTTCCTCCACCTGGCCCAAAGAAAGCACGACCTGCCACCGCTTAATCCACCCCACCATTGCACCCCATGCCAACCGAAACATGCCTCAAGATACGCCTCCATCTCCGCACTGCAGAGCACGATCCACCAGCGCCGCCTCTCTATGCGACCGTCCCCCTTCTCCGTCTCCTCCCCATCGGGAGGCCGCTCCCTCCCACCCGGACATCCCACCCCCAGCCACTCTTCAAGCGCGTCCCTCAGCGCCGGTTGGTCGTCCTTGACCAGCCCGATGTAGCCCCCTCTTCTCCACTACCTTCTGGACAAAAGAGGCTTTCAAAAGCCCCGCATCAGCTCTGAGGAGCTTCCCCTTCAGTTCTTCCGCCTCCAGAAGACGTCAGGCCGCCACTAACTTGTCCTCTTTGCGAGGCTCGCCCCCTCGCCATAAGGTCCTTGACAAGTCATGAGTTTGATGGTATAATCTACTTTGTAAGTTCAGTATACTTTCTAAGTGGCGGCGCGTGATCCGGCAGCGTCACCTCCCCGGGTCAATGAGCAAAGCCGGAATCAAGTCCGCGAAAGGAGGCAGATATCGAGGGAGGCTCAGACTCATAAATTCTTAACCGATTCCAGCGTAGACCGAAATTTAGCTCATTTTTAAGGAGGGGATTTCCAAATGCGTACCAAAATCTGGCTTTCGGTTGTGAGTGTTTTCTTGCTCGTACTGACAGCCTGCGCGCCAGCGGCAACACCATCCCCCGAGCAGGTCCCTGTCACGGTGCCCGTCACCGTACCGGTAACGGTGGAAGTGCCGGTAGAGACTACCAAAGTCGTGACGGTAGTTCCTCCTACACCCGCCCCAGAGGGGCCTTATGAACATCTGGCACGCGCCAGAGCGGGCGAGTTCGCCGGCACCAAGGTGACGATCTTCGGCGTCTATACCGGCGAGGACGCCAATCGTTTCTCGGCCGCGCTGGTGCCCTTCGAGCAGGCCACCGGCATTGACGTCGAGTTTGAAGGCTCGGCTGACTTCGAGACCCTTATCGTGGTGCGGGCCGAGAGCGGCTCCCCGCCCGACATCGCCCAGTTCTCGCAGCCGGGGCTGATGAAGCAGCTCGCCGAGGATGGCAAGCTGGTCCCGCTGGATAGCTTCATGAACATGGAACAACTGAAGAAGGACTACATCCAGTCCTGGCTTGACCTGGCGACGTTCAACGGCCATCTCTATGGCATCTTCTACCGGGCGGCGACCAAGAGCATCGTCTGGTACCCGACCCCTCAGTTCCAGGAGGCCGGCTATCAGGTCCCCAAGACGTGGGATGAGATGATCGCGCTGATGGACAAGATGGTAGCCGACGGCCGCACGCCCTGGTGTATCCCGGCGGAGCACGGCGGGAGCACCGGCTGGGTGATCACCGACTGGGTCGAGGATGTCCTGCTGCGCACTGCCCCGCCCGAGATTTACGATCAGTGGGTCACTCATGAGATTCCCTTCAACCATCCCGCCATCAAAGAGGCAATGGACTATGTGGCCCAGGTGATGTTCAACGATAAGTATGTCTTTGGTGGCCGCAAGGGTATCCTGACCATCTGGGTCGGGCAGACAGCAGAGCTGTTCCCCACGGAGACCGAGGAGCCGCGCTGCTGGATGATGAAACAGGCCGGTTGGATCCCCGCCTTCTTCCCCGAGGGCAAAAAGGCCGGTGTGGACGCTTCGTTCTTCTATTTCCCGCCCATCAAGAGGGAGTACGGCAATCCGGTGTTGGGTGGTGGCGATCCCATCGGTATGTTCAACGACCGGCCAGAAGTCCGGGCGGTGATGGAATATCTGGCCACACCCGCTGGATGCGAGGTCTGGGTCAAGACAGGCGGTTTCATCTCACCCAACCGCTCAGTCCCGCTGGAGTGGTATACCAATGAGATAGACCGGCTGCAGGGGGAGATTATGAAGAACGCCGATGTGTTCCGCTTCGACGCCTCGGACCTGATGCCGCCTGAGGTGGGTGTGGGCACATTCTGGACCGGTATGATTGACTGGGTGAGCGGCGAGAAGGACACCGACACGGTGCTCCAGGAGATTGAGAACAGTTGGCCAAAGTAAGCAGGAAGGGTACAAGCAGGTAAGTAGACAGGGAACAGAGGGGCAGGGTGGTTACAGGCTGCCCTGCCCCAATTTGTTCTCAGATTGGAGTGCGATGCACGAGTCCGAGCAGAGAACATTGTCGCGTGTGCTGATTACCCTCGCCCTGTCTGTCCTTGTCTTCTTTGCCCTGAGATGGTGCTTCCACTTCGTACAGAGCAAGGAGATACCAAGGTTACTGGGCGCGCTGATCGCGGTGGTGGCAGGGGTAGCAGGTGTGTGGGCGCTGTACTGGATAGCTAATGAGTGGGTTTCACTCATACCGTCCCGACGTGTCAGGGAAGCATTGCTGCCGTTCGTATTCCTGGGCCCGGCGCTTTTCCTGTTGGTTGTCTATCTGGTCTATCCTGGTCTCACTACCATCTACATCAGTTTCTTCGATAAGCGGTCGGAAAACTTCGTAGGGCTCGATAATTATGCCTTCATTTTTACGGACCCCAACGTCCGCATTGCCTTCAGAAACAACGCCCAGTGGCTCATCGTGGTGACCAGCCTGTGCGTGACACTGGGATTGCTTACGGCGGTACTGTTCGACCGTATCAGACTGGAGAGCCTCGCCAAATCGTTTATCTTCCTGCCCATGGCGATCTCCGCTGTCGGGGCGAGCGTGATCTGGCGCTTCGTCTACGCCTGGCAGCCACCAGGCCGACCGCAGATCGGCGTCCTCAACGCGATCCGTGTGGCTCTGGGGCAGGAGCCAGTAGGGTGGTATATTCAGCCTCCATCGAATAACCTGGCGCTGATGGCAATTATGATCTGGCTCCAGACTGGTTTCTGTATGGTCATCCTGTCGGCAGCGCTTAAAAATGTGCCGGATGAGCTGCTCGAAGCAGCACGAATGGATGGAGCGAACGAATTACAATTGTTTTTCCTCATCTCCGTCCCCTATATCCGGGGGGTCATTATTACTGTAGCGACTACGGTATTGATCGCGGTGCTCAAGGTATTCGACATTGTGTATGTGATGACGCGGGGCAACTACGACACGGAGGTGATCGCCAATCGCATGTACGTGGAAATGTACCGTTTTGTGAACTTCGGGCACGGGAGTGCGCTGGCCGTCATCCTCTTCCTGGCCGTGGCGCCAGCAGCGTTCTTCAACGTCCGCAATATGCGCAGGCAAAGGGGGGAGCAATGAAACACAAACGGGCCTCACGTGGGATACTTGCCTCGTTTACGCTGCGGGGAGCCGTTGCGCTCATCTGCTTGATCTGGACGATCCCCACCATCGGGTTGTTAATCAGCTCTTTCCGCGAGCTGAATCATATCATGACCTCCGGTTGGTGGACGGTCTTCAGAACCCCCCTGGATTTTAGCCAGTACACGCTGGAGAACTACCGGCGCGTGATCAGCGCCCACGGGCTGGGAAACGCCTTCCTCAACAGCGTGACGGCGACCGTGCCCTCCACGCTGATTCCGATTACCGTGGCGGCGTTCGCAGCCTACGCGCTCGCCTGGATGCGTTTTCCAGGAAGGGATATGCTCTTTACTCTCATCGTATGGCTGATTGTGATCCCTCTCCAGATGACGCTCATTCCGTTGCTGCGTATCTACGTGGCCCTGAAGCTGAGCGGCACCTTCCCCGGCATCTGGCTGGCTCATACAGGATTCGGCATCCCCCTGGCCGTCTACTTGCTGTACAGCTTTATTTCGCAAATCCCGCGCGAGCTGATTGAGGCCGCGACGGTGGACGGCGCCTCGCATTTCCAAATCTTCACGCAGGTGGTGCTGCGGCTGTCTACGCCGGCCATCGCCTCTTTCGCTGTGTTTCAGTTCCTGTGGGTATGGAATGATCTGCTGGTCTCGCTGGTGTTCCTGGGCACCAGTCAGGATGTCGCAACGATGACCGTGGTGCTGACCGAATTGGTCGGGACCAGAGGGCAGGACTGGCATCTTTTGACCTCGGGAGCCTTCGTCTCGATGGCTGTGCCGCTCCTGGTGTTTTTCTCCCTGCAACGCTATTTTGTACGGGGCATCCTGGCAGGTTCTGTCAAAGGGTAATGGAATCAGGCGGGTTTGACAAGCGGTAGATGCGATAGTAGAATCTGCGTTGTCAGGTTTCACAAACCCACATAAGACTGCTACATTACTTTGCGCGATGAGAAGCACGCCACAGAAGGCTACCCGTGAACAGACCCGCCTGTATAACAGCCGCCTGGTGCTTAAACTTATCTATGACCACGGCCAGATCAGCCGTGCCGAGGTTGCCCGCCTGACCCACCTCACCCGCACCACGGTCTCCGAGGTGGTGGAGGCGTTGATCCGCGACGGGCTGGTCGAGGAGGTCGGCGTGGGTCCTTCGGCGGGCGGCAAGCCCCCCATCCTGTTGAACGTGAAAGACGACGCGCGCCACCTGATCGGCGTTGATCTGGCCAGCGGCGAGTTCCGAGGTGGGGTGGTAAACCTGCGCGGGGAGATTCTCCACCGCATCGCCCTGCCGCTGCACAGCCAGGACGGCGACCGGGCGCTGGCGCTGGTGTACCGCTTGATGGACGAGCTACGCGCGCTGGTCACCAGTCCGCTGCTGGGCATCGGCATCGGCACGCCGGGGCTGATGGACCCCTTGAATGGGGTAGTACGCCGGGCGGTTAACCTGGACTGGCAGGACCTGCCGTTGCGCGACCTGTTGCAGGCCCGCTATGGCGTGCCAGTGTACGTGGCCAACGATTGCCAGGTGGCCGCGATGGCCGAGTATCTCTTTGGGAAAAATAAGGAAGAGGATAACCTGGTGCTGGTCAAGATTGGTCAGGGCATAGGCGCCGGCATTGTGCTTCACGGACGGCTTTTCTATGGCGACACCTTCGGCGCCGGGGAGATCGGGCATATCGCGGTCGTTGAAAACGGCGAGCGCTGCCGCTGCGGCAACCGGGGCTGTCTGGAGACGGTGGCGAGTGAGAGCGCCATCATACGCCGCGCCCGAGCAGTAGCATATGCTGACCAAGGATCGCTTCTCCGCCGGCTGGCTCCCACCCCGGACGAGATCACACTGCAGACGGTCTGTCAGGCAGTGGAAGCAGGCGACGAAGCGGCGCGGCACATTGTCCTGGAGGCAGGCCGGTATATCGGTTTTGCCCTAGCTCAGATCGCCAGTGTGCTCAGCGTGCGGCGTATCCTGCTTGCCGGCAGTGTGACCTGCTTCGGCCAGGCCTGGCTCGACGTAGTGCGGGAGGAAATAGCCAGACGCTCGCTCTCGCTCATCGCGAGGGATGTGGAGATAGGAATGTCACATATGGGAGAGGACATCGTGATCCTGGGCGCTTCCGCGCTGGTCCTGGCGTCCGAGTTAGGGCTGTTTACGCCCATAGCAGGCTAAATTCACGTCGGGGAGGTAGTGTCTTGATAACCGAGCCCTTCACATTGATCACACCAAAGATCGTGCCCCCCCTGGACCGGGATTTTCGTCCGGCAGCCCTGGCAAACAGGGCCTTCCAGCAGGAAGTCGCGGATGCCGGGGGCGGCGTGCCCCTGATCTTCGGCCTGGAGCGTGCGAACGGCGCCGTCTCGCGTTTCGAGACGCGCGTCTTCCCCGAGGAGCACCCACGCGCTAGGGCCAATCTGTTCTACGCCGAGCGGCTGTTTAAGTTTTTGCTCTGGAAGCACGGGGCCTGGCGCGTCTACGTCGGCGGGCCCAGGAGCGTCGGCGTCTACCTCGGCGCGTGCTATGCTCCCGGCGGTCCCCGCGCGTTCGACTACCACTTTATGGGCGAACAGGTCTATGAAAGGCCCTTCACCATCGTCCCCTGCGCCCCTGAAGAAGTGCCCGCCGAGCGCGAGATCGGGCGCCCCTTGGGCCGCCACCTCGACGGTTGCCGTATCGGGTTCGACCTGGGCGCTTCGGACCGCAAAGTCTCGGCGGTGATTGACGGCCAGGTGGTCTTCAGCGAAGAGGTAGAGTGGAACCCGGGCCAGCAGAGCGACCCGCGGTACCACTATGAGGAAATCATGGCCGCGCTCAGAAAGGCGGCCTCCCACCTCCCGCGCGTGGACGCGATCGGTGGTAGCGCGGCGGGCGTATACGTGGACAACCGTCCGCGTGTCGCTTCGCTGTTCCGTGGCGTACCCCGCGAACGCTTCGGCGAGATCGCCAACCTCTTCCTGCGCATCCGCGATGAGCTGGGCGTGCCGCTGGAAGTGCTCAACGACGGGGAAGTGACGGCATTAGCCGGCTCGATGTCGCTGGAGGATAACAGCATACTCGGCATCGCGCTCGGCTCAAGCGAAGCGGCGGGGTATGTGACGCCAGAAGGTTACCTGACCGACTGGCTGAATGAGCTGGCCTTTGCACCGGTTGACTACAGCCCGACCGCCCCGGTGGACGAATGGTCCGGCGACAGGGGCTGTGGTGCTCAGTACTTCTCTCAGCAGTGCGTTTTCCGCCTGGCGCCTGCGGTGGGCATCTCTCTTCCGGCTGATGCGTCCAATGCGGAGAAGCTGAGGTTTGTCCAGGAGCGCCTGGAAGCTGGCGACGAGGGCGCGGTTAAAATCTGGCAGACGATGGGCGTCTACATGGGGTACGCGATCGCCCATTATGCCGACTTTTATGAGATTAAGCACGTGCTGATCCTGGGACGGTGTACTTCGGGCAGCGGGGGGCGCCTGATCCTGGACGGTGCAGACGAGGTGCTCAGGGTGGAATTTCCGGAGCTGGCTGCGCGGATCACGCTCCACCTGCCCGATGAGAAGACGCGGCGCGTGGGCCAGGCTATCGCGGCGGCCAGCCTGCCGGCTCTGAGCGCTGCCCTATAGGACGGCTCCTCAGGGGTTGTCCCTATTTCTTCCTTCCCCAGGCATAGAAAGTCGGGACGAAGAGGACGCGCTGCCCGCTCTGTAGTGCCCTGCGGTCGAGGTCGCGCCAGCGACGCAACTTATCAGGCGGACATAGGGCAGCCAGGTCGGGCTCACGTACATCCCACTCGGCCTCAAACTCCTCGCCGGCGCCAGCAGGGGACGGAAGCTCCCATTGGCCCCCCACTACCCCCAGTGTCACCCGCAGGCCCGCCGCCACGAAAAGCTCCCCCAGCCGGCGGCCTATCAGGGGATCAGCCCCCTGTCGTCGCAGTGCCTCAGCCTGAAGGCGACCGCTCTCGCCGAGTTCAGGCGGGTAATCCACCCGCCCCCCGTAGTCCGGCTCCGCACAGGCCAGGACCGCCCCCCCGGCCCTCACGACGCGGGCCATCTCACGCGCGGCGTGTTCGGGATGTTTCAGCCACAGGAAGAGGTAGTGTGAGACTACGATATCGAAGCACTCCGAGGGAAAGGGCAACGCGTAAGCATCGCCCCGGAGGTAGCGAACATCGCTGCTCCGGCGACGGGCCAGCTCGATCATCCGCGGGTCCACGTCCAGCCCCACCACCCGCCCGGAGGTAAGACAGGCCAGCTCTTCCGCGACGACTCCGCTCCCGCACCCGACCTCGAGCACGAGCTGAGCCCCGGCAAGGCCGGCCTGCCTGTAAAGCCACAGCCGCGTCTCCCACGTCCAGCGGGCCTGGACGGTGAACCAGTGGTGCCACTCCTCAGGCGTTAACGACACTCCCCTCCAGCTTCCTGCGCGCCGGGTTGTCCCAGATCGCCTCCCAGGGATCGCGCAGCAGGTTGCCCAGGACCAGGTTGTACCCCTGTGTGGGCAGGACATCGCCGTCCGGCTCCACGTACAGGTGCTGGCGGATCACCTGGTCGGCTGGGAAGCCCGCCTCCACTTCCACCGGGTTGATATGGGAGTAGGGGGCTGCCAGGTCCCAGACGAGAGTCAGGTGGTGCCTGTGGACAGCTTCGCGGGCAGCCTCCAGGGCCTGTTGGAGTGCCTGCTGTTCCTCTGCCGGGGCCGTGCGCAGGGGACTGCTCAGAGCAATGGCCGGTACACCCAGGCCGGCCAGATAGGCCACCGTCTCGGTCACGCTATCGGCGTTGGCGGGGAGCACGACGAGGGGCACCGTCACATATATGTCGGCGGCGAGGGCATTGCGCAGGCCAGCAGCCGCCTCCTCCCACGCCCCAGCCCGGCCTACGATGGCATCGTGAAGTGCCGGTTGGTGGGAGGTGAGCGTGATCTGAAGGTGGTCCAGCCCGGCCAGAAGTAACTCGTCCAGGTAGGCTTGTTGTCGCAGCCGGCGCCCATCGGTGAGTAGCCCCGTGACCTGTCCCAGGCCCTCGGCGTAACGGATCAGCTCTGCCAGGTCATCGCGCAGTGTGGGCTCGCCGCCGGTGAAGCAGATGTGGGGCACACCGACGTTCCAGAGGGTGGTAATGACTCGCTGCCACTCACCCGTCGTTAGCTCGCGCTCCACCCGCTTGCCAGTCCCCGGGCTGAGCGTTCCTGCTTCGTCCGTGCGATAGGTGAGCGCCAGGTCCACCCGGTACGGAGCCGAACTCTCCGCCGAAAACGGCTCCGCCCGTTCCATACCCAGGTAGGTTACCGGGCAGAGGTCCTGGGTGGTGGCCAAGGTGAGGATCTGCTCTCTCAGGCGCTCGTAGTCGGCGCGGGCGGTAGCGCGGGGGACCCGATAGCGCCGGGCTATCGCGCGGGCAGCCTCCTCAGCATCAGCGCCCTGGATGAGCAGACGGACATACTCGGCTGCTGTCTGGTTGAGGTGCAGAACGGTAGCCGCATTGATGATGAGTAAGCCCCGCCCGTCCTTCTCGATGCGGAGATGGAGGCGGTATTGCTGCTCCGCCTCGGGCGGGGTCTGGTAATGGAGCATCTGAGGCGGAAGGGGGCGCAGGTGGGTGAACCAGGATTTGACTTTATCAAGTAAAGACATGGTACCTCTTGAGCTGGTAGGCAGGCCGACGTAAGTGCGGTGGTGCGTAGTGCGTGTTGCGTATTCCGTGTTGCGTATTCCGTGTGGCATGACGGTTAGTCTGCGGACAGGGCGGCCCGCACAGCTTCCAGTTGCCCGGCGGAACCCAGGAGTTCATTGCGGCTGGCGATGAACTTGGCGTACTCCTCCATGAAGATCTTGCCAATAGGGCGGAAATCAAACACTTCGGGGTGATCGCGGAAGAATTCGCGGTGGACGCGCGTCCAGACGAGCCGCCCGTCCGTGTCAATGTTGATCTTGCACACACCCAGCCTGGCAGCCGGCAGGTACTGGGCCGGATCCACCCCTTTGGCTCCCTTGAGCCTGCCACCGGCAGCGTTGATGCGCTCCACCTCCTCCTGCGGCACGGACGAAGAGCCATGGAGCACTAACGGAAAGCCAGGCAGCCGCTTCTGAATGGCCTCGATCACCTCGAAGTGCAGCCGCTGGGTGCCGGAGAACTTGAAAGCGCCGTGGCTGGTCCCGATCGCACAGGCCAGGCTATCGCACTCGGTGCGGCGCACGAACTCCTCAGCCTGATCGGGATCGGTCAGGAAGACCTGTTCCTCGCTCACGCTCACATGCTCCTCGACCCCGCCCAACCGGCCCAGCTCCGCTTCCACGCTGATGCCTTTCTCATGCGCGCGTTCGACCACGCGCCTGGTCACCGCGATGTTCTCCTCGAAGGGCAGATGGCTGGCATCAATCATCACCGAGGTGTAGAACCCCGACTCGATGCAGTCGTAGCAGGTTTCCTCATCCCCATGGTCCAGGTGCACGGCAAAGATGGCCGTGGGAAAGATTTCCTCGGCAGCCCGAAGCATCGCCTCGAGCAGCCGCTTGTCCGTGTAGGAGCGCGCCCCCTTGGAAATCTGAACGATGAACGGGGCCTGAGACTGGATGTTACCACGGAAAAGGCCCATCACCTGCTCGGCGTTATTGATATTGTAGGCACCGATAGCGTATTTGCCATAGGCATGCTTGAAGAGTTGTGCGGTTGTAACGATCATTAGCTTATCTTCCTCCCATCTGCAGAATGATTATCGGCCTGGACGCGCGGGGCGGCGACCACCAAGCATCGGTACAGCGACCAGGATGCTCAGCAGCCAGAGCCCGAGCCACACGCCGGCCTGCTCTATCATCGCGCGCCAGGGGGCTTTCGGCTCCAGACTGGCACGCCATGCAGCTTCCAACTGGTTGAAGCTTATCTTTAACGCTTCCGCCACACCTGCCCGACAACCGGCCCCGTCGCGATAGGCCGCCAACAGATTGCGGATGCCCACTGCTCCGTATTCCCGCCGGATAAATTGCACCACGCTGCCACTCTGCGCATATGAGAGCAATGCCGTGGTAGGATCGGGAGGGAAGGGCACACAAAGATTCTCCAGCGGCAGGAGATACCCGTTTTTGCGGGCATCTTCCAGCATACTGGCGTACTCTGTCCGCGGCACCAGCTCGTTGGCAGTGGCCAGGCCCTCGTCCAGCCATTCCGGCACGTACTCGTACCCCTCCGGCGTCACCGCCTGGTAGACCAGGAGATGGGTCAGCTCGTGCGGAATGTCGCGCTTCATACGCAGTGCGTAACCTTCCTCAAAGGGAATGGCTACAGCGATGACACCCAGCTCCGGGCGGGCCTGCGCTCCGATCCACCCCCTGCCCGACAATATCAGCGCGGCATTGAGATTGTGCTCCGAATCATACACATAAACCTCGACCACCTCCGGCAGCGGAGCACGCAGCTCGGCATTGATCCTGTCCAGCCCCAGCATCACCACATCCAGCGCCGCCTGTCCAAAGCTCAGGTCACCATGGCCCTCGATCCAGTAGACGGTGACCTCCTTGCGTACCGGGTCGCTCAGTTGTTCCCAACGGAAGCGGTTATCCATGTACTTGAACTGCTGCGGTGGCGTGGTCAGGCGATTGCCCGCTGCATCCTCGATCTCCCACCAGAACATCACGGTGGCGAAGGGTGGCAGAGGGTCGTAACGCATATCTGCTCTGTAAACAGCGCTGACCCGGGGCGCCGACGAGATCGCCACTGGCCTGACCTTGGTCTGCGCCTCCCCGGTAGCCCGAAACGAGAGGTGAACACTGGTGATGTCGGCCCCGGATGCAGCCTGCAACTCGAACGTCACCTCCTGGGCAAAGCTGTAACTGACCGTGCTGCTTTCAACGGTGATCCCTTCGGTCGCACGCGCCGTGCCGGGCCACAACGCGGTACCGGAGAGCACTAAAAGGGCTATGCACAACGCCGCGGCAGCTCGAAAGCGCCTGCTCATTCATCATCGGGCGGCGACATAGCTAACCTCGCGAAGAAGTCAGACAGGTCGCCGTACATAAACTCCAGCTCGTCGAGAGCAGCCTCAGCAGCGCTGCGTGTGGCTTCGTTATCTGCCTGGCAATAGCGTTCCAGGATGGCGCGCGCCCGGTCGCCCCCGATCTGGCCCAGCGCCCAGAGGGCAGCATCCTGTACTTCGGCGTCCACATCGTCGGCCAGCTCCTCCAGGTCGGCAACGGCCTCGCGCAGTTGCAGCTCGCCACAGGCACGCGCAGCCTCGTAGCGCATCTCAGGGTTAGGGCTGAACAGCTCCTGCCGCACATACCTGGACCAATAGGGATTGGCGCTGCGCCCCATGGCGAAGACAGCGCTGACACGCACTTTCTCGTGAGGGGAACGGTATGCTTCGTGGATTAACTGGATGACAGTTTCGTTATCGGCGTAGGCCAGCGACTCCAGCGCTCGCCTTTTCACCTCGATGTCCTCGTCCTCGTTCTGACAGGTGGCCAGGACGGCCTGATAAGCCATGTGATGCGGCTCCGGGAGGATTTTGTTGAGTTCGCCCAGGAGGATGAAGCGCCCCAGCGACTGCGCCGCAGCCGCGCGCACGTCGGCGGACTCATCCTCCTGCAGGCGCGCTACCAGGAGTGGCACCAGGCGCACATCCTCGTCCTCCCATAATCCTTCGATGGAGGCGGCCCGCACCTCCGCATCCTCATCCTCGAGCCCCATCCGAAAGACCTCGCCGAAGTTGAGCTCGAAATCATCCTCAGCCATCTCCACCAGGTTAGTGATCAGCCGCCGGCGCAACTCGACCGGGAGCCCCGGCCAGACTCCCCGCACGCGCGCGATGCCCTCCGCGTCCAGGTCTGAGAGGTGATACAACAGCGACTGGGCTGGCATGCTCGCTGTGATCAGTTCATTAAGCAAGGTGTCAAGCGGATTAGCCATCTTACTTCTGCCATTCAGTCAGCCGGAAGGGTGAGCAGGTATTCATCGCTTCAGCCACGACCAGGGGATGATCGGATTAATCACATCCTGCATAATTACCAGAATCACGATACTGATCAAAATCACCAGGCCGATCATATGAAATGCCGCCTCACGCTGCGGAGAGACGCGGCGGCCACGGATCGCCTCGATCAGCACGAAGAGGATACGCCCACCGTCGAGCGCGGGGATGGGCAACAGATTGGTCAGCCCCAGCGCCAGGCTGACCAAAGCGGACATGTTCAGCACGGGGAAGGCCAGTCCCCAATCCAGGCTTTGCTGAAGTGCAAAGGTAAGCATACCACTGATGCCGACCACACTGGCAGGGCGCGCCTCCTGAATGGGCACGCTGCCGCCGATGATCAGGAACGGAAACAACACTGCTATGCCGGTGATAAAAATCATCTCCGCTCCTGCCATGAGCACCGCCTTATGCAACGGATAATAGCGTATCGCGGTGTGGTCTGGCCACTGAGCGATGACGATGCCCAGCAAACCGTGCCCCTCAGGTTGCAATCTGGGCGTTGCCTCGATGGTGAGGGTCTCTCTTCCACGCCGGATGGTCAGGGTGAGGGTTTTGCCGGGGGAGCTATGCACCAGCGTCTGAAACTGCCTTACCCCCTCTTCGAGGCGCTCATTGTCAACCGCTGTGACGATGTCGCCAGGTTGCAGCCCGGCTGCCTCTGCTGCCCCACCTGGTTCGACGGTGGTGATTTTCACCACCCATTTCTCCGGGTGGCCGGAGGCATAGGCTCCGATAAGGAGCAGGAACGCGGTGAAGATGTTCAGCAGCGCTCCGGCCGCAAGGACCGCCAGGCGTACACGCTTGGGCTGAGCGGCCAGGCTGCGCGGGTCAGAGGGGTCCTCTTCCCCTGTCATTTTGACGAATCCCCCCAGCGGCAACAGATTGAGGCTATAGAGCGTGCCCGGTTCCCAGGCGGTAAGCCTCCCCTGCATCACGACCGTGCCATCCTCCCGGACCATAGGAGGCGTGGGTTGCCCGGCCAGCGCACCGACAAGGGGGGTCAAACGCCGCAGAATGTAGCTTCCGTCCTCACGGAGGCTGGCCATGACCTCTACGTTTTCCCCCGGAGAGAGCCGGGACGGAAGAGAGCGGAAATTGGGAGGGATGATCACGCGCACCCCATCCAGTTCCAGGTAGCCCCTGCCGCGCCATAGTTTCAGCAACCTGGGGGGGTAGCCGAAGCCGAACTCCTCGACCCTGATACCGGCTAGCTTGGCCAGCAGGAAGTGACCCAGTTCATGCACCAGGATCATGGGGGCCACCGTGACGATCGCGGTGCCCACCAGCCAGAGAATAATGCTCCAATCCATTCAGGTAAGCCTTTCCGAATTCGCCAGGTGACAGTCACTCCCGAGGTGACTGTCACCTATTATACCCCTGCCGGTCTAAACCTGCAATATCCCATCCTCTCTAAGACCGCGCCGGGGTATGCGATGCTCTCCCGCGGGTTGACCACGCACTAGTGGGGTACCGGGTACCACACAAAGTTGACACAGAACGCATGTTCTTGTATAATCTTATCAGCCAGGCAGTGTGTAACGGTGTAGCGGTGGGAGACTGGCTATGCATGCGCGCTTCCAGAGTGATAGCCTCTCAGAAAAACAACGGGAAATTCTAGCGTTTATCCGCGAGTATGTCGAGGAAAATGGCTACGCCCCGTCCATCCGCGAGATCGCCCTCTCCGTCGGCATCAGCTCTACCTCGGTAGTGAGCTATAACCTGCGCCGGTTGGAGGAATTAGGCTACTTAAGCCGCGATCGAATGGTCTCCAGAGGGCTGAAGCTCCTCTCAGCTCTCGCTTCCCCGTCCAAGCAGGTCGTGCAAATCCCCTTGCTGGGGCGCATTGTGGCCGGTGCCCCCATCCCCGTCCCGGCCAGCGATTTTCCTCTGATGGGAGATGAGGTCATCGAGCTGACCCGTGACCTGATCGGCGACCCTGCGGGGTTGTACGCTCTCCAGGTGGAAGGCGACTCCATGATAGACGCGCTGGTACACGACGGCGATATCGTCATTATGCGCCATCAACAAAGGGTCGAAAACGGCGAGCTGGCTGCCGTCTGGCTCAAGGACCGCGAAGAGGTCACATTGAAGCGCTTCTATCTGGAAGAGGGACGGGTCAGATTACAGCCAGCCAATCCTGCAATGAAACCCATCTACGTAGACGACCCCCGGCTGGTCGAGGTGCAGGGTAAAGTGGTAATGGTCATCCGGCGGCTTGAGTAGCCCCCACATCCACCTTGCTTGAACGGTTGCATGAAGGAAAATTACATACGTATGGCCCACGGCGCGGGGGGCAGGATGATGAACGAGCTGATCCGCACCCTCTTTGTCCCTCCGCTGGATAATGAGTACTTGCGCCAGATGGCCGACGCGGCCAGGATACAGATCGCGGACCTTGGCGCACACATTGCTATCTCCACTGACTCATTCGTCATTCGCCCGCTCTTCTTTCCTGGCGGTAACATAGGCTCGCTGGCTGTTCACGGAACAGTCAACGACCTGGCGATGAGCGGTGCGCGCCCGCTCTGGCTCACTGCCAGCTTTATACTGGAAGAAGGCCTCGACATCGAAACGCTGGAGCGCGTGGTGCGCGCTATGGCAGAGGCAGCCCATGAAGCCGGTGTCCAGATTGTGGCGGGCGATACCAAAGTGGTCGAGCGCGGGCACGGCGATGGCATCTACATCAATACCACAGGCTTCGGGGTGGTGCCAGACGGCATTGTAATCGGGCCGGAGCGCATCCGCCCCGGCGATATCGTGCTCCTGAGCGGCAGCGTCGGCGACCACGGTATCGCCGTCCTCAGCCAGAGGGAAGGGCTGGCCTTCGAGACCGAGCTGCTCTCCGATAGCGCCCCTCTGAATGGCCTAGTGGAGGCCCTTCTGGCAGCCGCCCCCCATACCCACTGCCTGCGCGACCCCACGCGCGGCGGGCTGGCAGCCGCGCTGAACGAGCTGGCCGGCGCAGCGTGCGTAGGGATAGAAATTGAGGAAGCGGCCGTGCCGGTACGCCCGGCTGTAGCGGCGGCCTGTGAAATGCTGGGATTTGACCCCCTCACAGTCGCTAATGAAGGGAAGCTGGTCGCCTTTGTTCCGCCTGAGGAAGCCGATGAGGCGCTGGCAGCGCTCCGAAGCCATCCGCTGGGACAGGAGGCTGTCCGTATCGGCTTTGCCACGGAGGAACATCCGGGGCTGGTGCTGGCGCGCACCCATATCGGTGGACGACGGGTGGTAGATATGCCGACCGGTGAACTGTTGCCGCGTATATGTTAAGTTACACTTATGGAGGCGAGCGATGAATCAGCGACTGTATTACCCACGTCTTATGTTAGCACTTATCGCTGGAATGGGTACATTTGTGGCCCTGATACTGGCCCTGTCACTGCCCCTCCGCGCCGCCCCCGCCCGTCAGGACTTTCCCGCCGGGGCCACCCTCATCCCCCTTGGCGCCGGCCAGCCCGACGACCTCTCCCGCCGCAACGCCTACAAAGCCCTCTGGCATGCGCTGTATGAGGGCCCGCCGCCCCTGGCCTGGACCGCCGTCACCGTCACGGTGGA
>JAOAAG010000255.1 GCA_026418995.1 Anaerolineae bacterium | reverse complement strand
TCCTCCACGGTGAAGGAGACCCCGTCCACGGCACGGATGGGCCCATAGGATTTGTAGAGTTCAGTCACGTCCACAGCAGTGCCCATCGGTTACTCCTCTAAAAATGTGTTCAAGGCCAAGGCGGCGAGGCCGAGCCCCAGCAGCAGGATTAGTGTCTGCTCCTCGGCGACGCCCAGGATATGGAGCACGATTACCGCCACACCCATCGCCAAGGCGAGGGCTCTGAGAACCAGGGACACCATCCCGCTCACTTTCTTGTTCATCGCTGTCTCCCATCATCTACGCTTCGCCCCTCTCCTTTGTGGTGTTCAGATGGGCTCTGAAAGAGAGCACAAGCGCATAAATGGATATGAACACCAGAGGAAGATGCAATACACCGTTCCACCATAACAACTGGGGTTTCATCACAAAATTTACGATGATGTTCCAGAAACCGATGATGGTCCCCGTGAGGCTTGTCACCCGCAATGTGGCGATATTCACCCGGGGGTAATACAGGGTGAGCATACCAAGGTATGCCGGTGTCATGGTGCAAAAAGCCAGGCCAGCCGGATTAGTGAACAGATAAGCCGGGTTAAAATCCGGTCTCATGGTTTCCAGGTTAACCGGATACCAGAAAGCCAGCAAGGCCAGAGGTACCACCCAGTACCGGAGCAAAGGCCGCTTTTGGGGCGTAAAATCATTCTGGCCCACCCATCCTTCCCACAACCAGAGAAGGGCTACGATGAGGATTGTGATGAAGTTGCTCGTTACGATTCCCAGGCCATATTCGTCTGTGATGGCAATCCCCTGCAAGAAAGTGGACAGCAGATAGTTGATCCCGCCATAAATGGCGAAGATACGCCCGACCCGATTCCCAAGCACCGCCAGCGCCACAATCAGGGCAATGGGAGCCACCTTGAACACCGGATACCAGGTAGAGAGGGCCCCCGAAGCGAAGAAGGAATGGGATAGGAGATGCATAATCACTTCCCCGGTTTGAGGAGGTTCGTACCCTCTGGTCGCCACGGGTGGCAGGATGGTCCCGCACAGAATGAAGAGCAGCACGAACCACCATCGGCGGGTGATAGATTCCAGGCCGCGCTGAATCCCTGCTAGATTTCCGTTCATCGGGATGCCTCCTGAAGGTGTAGGATGTTTTCCAGAGCATCTATGTACGCCGCGAACGCTTCGCGCCCTTCTGCCGTCGCCCAGACCCAGGTCTTAGGGCGGCGTCCGACGAAAGTTTTCTCTATCCGCACATAGCCCGCCTCCTCCAGCCGCTGCAGGTGAACGCTCAGGTTACCGTCGGTCAGGCCCAGGAGGTCGCGCAGGAAGCCGAAGTCGGCCCTGTCGCCTGCATCCAGGCCGACCAGTGCGGCCATAATGCGCAGGCGGGTCGGCTGATGGATGACGGGGTCCAGGTCCATGGTGCTTATCCTCCCCGACGGACGACCCACAGGCCGCCACCGATGAGGACTGCGCCTCCCAGGAGTGCTATGGCCAGGTTGAAGTATTCCACCAGCCAGGTGGCCATCACAATAGCCACCAGACCGATAAAGAGGCCGATCACGCTGTTGATCCAGTGGGTGAAGAGGCCGAACAGGACGTAACTCAGCGCGATGGTCAGCACGATCAGGAGGGCGATCTGGAAACCTCTGAGCTGAAACACCCCGATCACCGCCGCATCGAAGGCAGCCAGGGCCAGCCACCACAGGAAAATGGAGACCCAGATGCTAGAGAAGGATTTCTTCTGCGCCCGCTGCCTCATGCGAATGCCCAGGTAGATGCTGCCCAGAACGCCCAGTGTGTTCAGGGGCATCCAGAGCCAGTTGATGAGTGGGTCGCGGCCCGTCTGCACCAGGATATGGGTGCCGGTGAAGCCGACGAGCCAGATGGCTCCCCAGAGTACCATAAACCAGCCCCCGAACCCATCCGAGGAGCGGCGGGCCTGCTCCATTATCTGGCGGATGGCCTTCAGGTCGTCCAGTGCATCCTGTGGTTGCATACTTTCCTCCTGTCAATAACTTTGCAGCGTAAAGTATTTTACAACAGTTTAGAAAACCTGTCAAGGGCCCTAAGGTGACGGTCACTTCCAGGAGTGACCGTCACCTTTGAACTGTGGAGGGGAAGGAGCGCAGGATGAGCGGTAGATAGAGGCGGTGCAATTGCTCCGCCACACGCAATATCACCGGCACGATTTGGGGCGAGTCAAGTGTATGGGTCGGAATTGCCTCCACAGAGATGAGACCGATGAAAGTGCCAGGTGCGTAGCCGGTGGTGTCCAGCGTCACCGTCAGTGGCGTGCCCTGGAGGCCGGTGGTAAGCGCCAGTGTGGGTGTTATCTGCACACCCAGGCTGCCTGTGCCGCTGATCTGCATCCCCGTCAACACCCGGGCTGTCCAGGTGAGCACGTGGTGGCCCGTGTTGGTCGGCACGACCACGCCGGTCAGGGTGCGCGGCTCACTTGCTCCAGCCAGGAAGCTGAGGGAGGGGGGTATGACCGCTAGCCTGGGGTGGAGGTGGGCGACAGTCAGCGTAATGGGCACGATATATGGTGAGTTCAACGTATCTGTTGGCGCAGCAGCAATCGTAACGCCTCCGGTGAAGGTGCCGACGGGGTAACCGGTGGTATCCACCGTGATGGTGAGTGGCTCTCCCTGCAGGCCGGTCGTAATCGCCAAGGTGGGGGTCAGTTCCATCCCGGTGACCACGGTAGCCGTCCAGTGGAGCAATCGGTACCCGGCGTTCCGGATGGTCAACGTGGCAGTGACCGGGCCGGGTTGTAATACGTCGGTCAGGAGGGTCAGGCCAGGGGGATCCACCGCCAGGATGGGGCCGAAGTGCCCCGGTCGCTTTTCCAGTGCCGCGAGTGCGTTGTACGCCGGGGTGGGAGCTCCGTAGGTTGTGCCGTTGTGGCGGCGCAGGGAAAAGTAGCGGGCAGCCTCACAGTCCCAGGTGTGATAGTTGTGCCAGTCCAGGTTCCATACGAACATAGCGCCCATCCAGGGCCAGTGTTCATCGGCGTATCGGAAGGCGCGAACGAGGTAGTCGGCCTGCTGGTCAGCGGAGACCTCCATCCATCCAAAGGTCGCTTCGTATGCGCTGCGGCAATCGGCTGGGAGGGTGCCCCCGTCGTCGCGCAGCCAGTTGAACTCCGTGGCCCAGATCGGTTTATCCGCCAGTCCATGCTGCTCCAGCAGGGCGCGGATCGCCTCGACACCGCGAAAGGCGAAGCCATTGCCGTTGTCGTGCGGGGGCAGCTCGCTCAGGGCGCGCTCAGGCTCGTAAGCGAAGCCATACGGGTGGTAGCCAAAAGCGTCGAAGTACTCGCCTGCCCCAAGGAGGAGCATCTGGCGGGTATATTCGCGCTCGTCCATGGCGTGGCAGTCGTTGCCGCTCCATCCGCGGCAGTTTCCCTTGATGCGGCCTGTCGGCGCCAGCCCGGCGCTGACGATGATGGCCGCCGGGTCCACAGCTTTGATACGCTCGTGTGCCACCCGCAGCATCTGGACATATTGGGCCGGGTTGGGAGGAGCGCCACCCCAGAAGCGGTCGAGGTTAGGTTCGTTGCAGACTTCGTAGGCCTCGACGAAGCCCCGCCCGGCGCGGGCGATCTGTGACACTCTTGCCCCCCAGGCATTGAGGTTGGCCGGCATGCCGTTGCAATGGAGCGTGAACAGCACCTGCGCCGGCAGTCGTCTGGAGGGAGGTGAGGGCTGATATTCCTCCCATAGCTTGATCCAGTCCAGACCCAGCGGAGTGAAGAGGGGGTCAATGTTTCCTTCCAATCGCACGTTGATGCCATATCCCAGGTGAGGGGGGGGAGGGGATGTAGGGGATGAAGCAACTGTGGGCCCTGGTCCTGAGATCAGGCCGACGATGAGCAGGTATGTGCCGATGCGTTTACAGAGGTTGCCGGGCAGACACACTGCGCCACCTCCATTGCGAGTCTATGCCCGCTGCACATACGTTGCAGCGGGCGATGTGGCCGCGTCCACGCCGACCGCTCAGAACGCACCGGCAGTGGCTGTGCCGGTTCAGCGGCGGCTATAGACGCGGATGAAATAGGCCAGGGAGCGGTCGTAGGTGCGTTCTGCCTCGGGAGGGAAGAAGCAGCCTGGCAGCTCCTTCATACGCCAGTGATAGTGCAGACATTCGCAACACTTGCCTTTTCGGGAACAGGGTTCATAGGAGCAAGTGCACCTGGCCAGGTTGTTTTCGATTTTGCACTCCATCTACTTGGCCTCCTGGTGTTCGTTTCAGTACGGGCAGGGTCGGCCCTGCCCGTACCAGGTGCGTACCGGTGGGAAAGTTATGCCATTCGCTCTTCGATGTAGGCCACCGCATCGCCTACGGTGCGGATCTTTTGCGCCTCCTCGTCGGAAATCGTCCCCCCAAATTGTTCCTCGAATTCCATAATCAGCTCGACCAGGTCGAGGGAGTCCGCTTCCAGGTCCTCCCGGAAGCGTGCCTCTGGTGTCACCCGTTCGGGTTCCACGCCCAACAGTTCAACAATAATAGCCTTGACTTTCTCGAAAACTTCTGACATGGCATCCTCCTTACAGGTTTTATAAACGCTATAATTCTACCCCTGGTGGCGTGTTTGTCAAATACCGCTTCACGACGCGCCGGTTGGGCGACGGCACACCTCTGTCTGCAGCGGATCACACAACACCCGCCATTAACGCTGCAGGGTGGGGTGGAGAGGCGGACAAAGATCGGGCACGCGCACGACCCGGCCCACACCTCCCCGGGGCGTCTGGACCGCTTGAAACACTGATGGGCCACTTGGTGAACCGGCAAATTGATGGTAAACTTATGCAAGGTCACCAATTATGTGAGGAGGTGTAATTCTGGTAGTGTCAGATGCGCTCGAGTTGGCCCGCTACATTGTGGACGTGATCGCCGACAAGAAAGGCGAGGACGTGGTAGTGCTTGATATCCGCGAAGTCTCCATCCTGGCTGATTACTTCATCATCGCCAGCGCCAACAGCCAGCGCCAATCGCAGGCTATCCTCGAAGACATACGCGAAAAAACGCGGGAGCGCTTTGGAAGAAAACCCCTTCATATCGAGGGCGAGGCCGATGCGGGATGGGTGCTGATTGACTACGGCGAAGTGGTCGTGCACCTGTTTACCCCTGAAATGCGAGCCTATTATGATCTTGAGGGGCTGTGGCGAGCTGCCAGAGTCGCCCTGCGGATGATATGACCCATAACGCAATCAATCGTTAACCCAAGTGTAACCCCCGCCTCATAAAGCTGAGTTATACTTACATCAGGTGACAGTCACTTCAAAGTGACTGTCACCTTAACCTGGGAGAGTGGCGATGGATACCACACCCCGCAAGCGCTTGTTGATGTTTCGCTTGGCGGTGACCATCCTGATACCTGCGCTGACCGTCACCCTGTTGCTTCTTGTTGTCCCCCGGGGCACGGTTCAGGCTACTGCTGCCCACGCACAGACCAGCGTATTTCCCACCGGTACTCTCCAGCCGCCAGAGACCTACACCACCTATTTGCCCCTGGTGGTGAGAAACCATCCTCCGCCTCCTCCGATGCCCACCATCCCGATCTACAGGCTCTACGCTAACCCCAACGACCTCAACTGGCTGGCACAGGACCCCTATCGGGATGAAACGATACCGGCGACGTTCTGCGCCTCCTCCCCCTCCGGCGCCGGCGAGCGATGCTGGGCAGTCAGGCTGCGTTACCGGGGCGACACCGCGCGCATTATGCCCAAGAAGAGCTGGAAGGTCTTCTTCCCCCCTTCCGATCCCTTCCATAGCCAGTTAGGTGTCTCGTATGAGCTGAACCTCAATGCCGACTACGTTGATCAGTCGCTGCTGCGCACCTATATCGGCTATGATTTGTTTGCCCGCGCTGGCGTGATCACGCCCCGCTCCGGCTACGCCCGCCTGTATATCAATGACTCCTACTACGGCCTCTTCTCTGAGGTGGAGCAAATAGACGAGCGCTTCCTCCATCGTCACGGCATCGAGATGCATGGCAATCTCTACAAGCCTTTCTACGGTCGCCTCTGCCCTGGCCCAGGTTACGGAGGATATGAATACCATTATCCCAAAAAGACCAATCGCAACAGCGGCTATCAGGACCTGTTGGCGTTCCTCGATGTGATCAACGGCACGCCCGATAAGGATTTCCCCACCGCTATCGCCTCGGTGATGGATGTCAACCAGTGGCTGGAGTGGTACGCGGTGAACATCCTTATCGGTAACTTCGAGATGACGAACAAAAATTATTACATTTACCACAACTTCAGTACCGACCGCTGGATCATCCTCCCCTGGGATGTGGACATCTCCTTCGGCCACAACGAGGGCAAGCCCTGGGGACTGTGGGACCGGGATATCAGTTGGGACAACCCCATTGACACCGGCGCCGATCCCAACAGCAAGCACAACTGTCTCATCGAGCGGATGATGCGGGTACCGGAGTTCCGCCTCTATCACTGCCGTCGCCTCATCGAGCTGATGGCCGACCAGTTCAGCCCGGCCGAGATGTTCCCCCGCATTGACGCCACCTACAGATACATCTACGAGGCAGCGATGGCGGACCCCAACCGCTGGCGGCCCGAACTGGAGGGATACCCCGGCTTCCAGGACGGCCCCGCCGAGCTAAAGACTTATATCACCAACCGCATCCAGTTCCTGCACCAGCGGATTCCCTCGTTCTGCCCCTCGCTCCGCCCTTCCCTTGCCATCAACGAGCTGATGGTTGCCAACAGCACGACGGTCACCGATGAGGCCGGCGAGCCTGACCCCTGGATCGAAATCCACAACCTGTCTCTTATACACATCTCCGAGCCCACG
>JAOAAG010000248.1 GCA_026418995.1 Anaerolineae bacterium | reverse complement strand
CCAAAAGACAATCCGGATAGTAACCCGACCGCGATTCAGAAGGAAATTGAAGAATCCTGGGACGCTGCGGGCAAGGTGCGTGTGTTTGGCGCCGAGCATCTGCCGAATTTACCTGAGTATTTGCGGGATTGGTTCAACTCCCAACCGTCGTGAAAGGAGACGTGCAATGGCAAAACTGACCGTGACCGTCATAGATACTACCGGAATCCAGGACTATATCTTTGGCAGCAACGTCCTCAAACACAATGTGGGTGCATCGGAGCTGGTGCGCTGCGCCACGCAGGATTGGATTTATCAGGAGTTGAGGGCTCTGGGCGCGACCAATGTGGATCAAAATGGTCAGATAAATGACCAAGCCGCCATTGAAGGAGGTCGTTTGGTCTCCGAACTGGTGTATGCCGGCGGCGGCAACACGGTGGTGCTGTTCTGCTCGCCGGAAAAGGCGCGTGAGTTTGCCCGCCGCTTAACCCGCCGCGCGCTTCAACATGCTCCCGGCTTGCAATTGGTCATCGCGCACAACGAATTTGACTGGGGTACCCAGGCCCTGTCGCAGGTGGTGCAGGATACCCTTGAGCAAGTCCGGTGCAAGAAAAACAATCCCGTTGTTTCTTCCCCGCTATTAGGCCTGAGTGTGACAGCGGATTGCCAGTACACCGGCCTGCCGGCGGTGGGCAAGAACCAGGACGGCAAGCGCGTTTCTGCCGAGGTCCGAGCCAAAGAAAATGCTTTTGAAGCGGCCCATAGGCGGCTGACTGAGATGCTGCCACTCGATGGGTATGAGATTCCGAAGGATTTTGATGATTTTGGCCGCACCAAGGGCGAGTCCAGTTACATCGCGGTTATCCATACCGACGGCAATGGGATGGGCAGGCGCATAGCAGCCATCGCCAACACCTACCCAAAACCAGAGGCTAATCGCGCTTATGTCCAGGCTATCCGTGCATTCTCTCAATCGGTTGGAAAGATGGCACAGGAGGCTCTGAAGGCTACCTATCGGCAACTGGTTCAAGCCGTAGACGGCGGAGGCAAGATCGGAGGTGTCGTGCCGATTCGTGACCGGAAACTGCCCTTGCGCCCGATTGTCCTGGGCGGCGATGATGTCACCTTTGTCTGTGACGGGCGGTTGGGGCTGACGCTGACCGAGTTCTACCTGCGTCAGGTCACGGCCCAACCATTGGCAGATGGTAAACCGCTTTCAGTTCGGGCCGGAATCGCCGTCGTCAAATCGCACTTCCCCTTTGCACGGGCCTATGCGCTGGCTGAAGAACTAACCCGATCGGCCAAACGTTATCTCAAGGAACGTCAAGCCCCACCCTATAACGAACAGGACCTTTCGGCGATGGACTGGCACTTTGCCGTCAGTGGGGCGGTGCTGGACCTGGAGCAGATCCGCCGGCGAGAATACACTGTGGAAGCCGGCAAGTTGACGATGCGCCCCCTGCGCTTGGGTGCAGCGGTCGCCTCCGACTGGCACGCCTGGGAAACCTTTGCACAGATTATGGCCGAGTTCCGGTCTGAGCAATGGGCCGAACGGCGCAACAAAATCTATGCGCTGCGTGACGCGCTGCGCGAGGGGCCGGACGCGACCAGACACTTCTTGGACATCTACGGCTTTGAGTTACCGACCATCCCCGGCAGTCCAGACTCGACCAAGACCGGCTGGATTGACCAAGAATGTACGTGTTTTGACGCGATCGAGGCTTTGGAGTTTTTCGTGCCGTTGGAAGGAGGCCGGCAATGACCACACTTTGGTTAAAGTTTACTCTCAAGAGCGACGCCACCTTCGGGCGCGGCGATGGCGTCGCCGGCGTTGTGGACAGCGAAGTACAGCACGATGCCTGTGGCCTGCCCTACCTCGGTGGACGCGCACTCAAGGGGCTGCTGGGTGAAGAGTGCGCCAATATCCTTTTTGCGCTGGAGCACCAGGGCCAGGCCAACCGCTGGCAGGGGGTAGCTCAACGTCTGTTCGGCAGGCCCGGCAGTCAGGGTGAAGACCAATCTCTGTTGCACGTCGGGGATGCTCGCTTGCCGGAAGATCTGCGGCAGGCCGTTCGGCGGGACATTGAACGCGGCGAATTGACCCGCGAACAGGTCTTGCACTCCCTGACGGCAATCCGGCGGCAGACAGCTATAGATGCTCAAACCGGCGCGCCGTTGCAGGAGACGCTGCGCTCTATGCGCGTGATCCTGCGCGAGACGCCCTTTGAGGCAGCCTTGACCTTTGGGGCCGATCCCACACCGGACGACCTGGCCCTGCTGGCTGCCTGTGTCAAGGCGCTACGGCGGGCCGGCACAGGTCGCAACCGGGGCCGCGGAGAACTCGTGGCCCGGCTTTGTGATGCGCAAGGCCAAGATATTACGGATTCGCATTTTAATCGCTTTCAACAAGCGGTTCAACAGGAGGCTGCCCAATGAAAGCGTTGACCTACGAACTATACCTTTTGGAACCGCTGCTGGCAACCCGCCTGGGCGGCGGCGATCCCAACAGCGCGGTAGGGTTTGACTATATCCCCGGCAGTATGATCCGGGGGCTGGTAGTCAGTCGTTACGCTCAGCAAAACCCAACTGACGCGGTTGATGATGATTTCCGCCGCCTGTTTTTGGACGGCAGGGTACGATTTTTGAACGCTTACCCGCAAGCCTACGGACAACGAACCCTGCCTGTGCCGTTATCCTGGCGTCGAGAGAAAGATGGAGGCAAAACGGCGCCGATTTATGACTTTGCCGTAGAGGTTCAGAACGGCGGCCAGCAGTGGCAAAGGGTAGCGCAACCCTTTTGCCATCTTTGGGTCAGCGACGATGGAAGCTACAAGGTCCAACTGGAAAAACCGGAGCGGCACATCGCCGTACACACCTCGCGCGAGGATCGTCAGAAGGTGACCAAAGGTGAAAGCACGGTCTT
>JAOAAG010000179.1 GCA_026418995.1 Anaerolineae bacterium | reverse complement strand
CGTACCGTTCAGTGTGAACGAGGTTGGCCTCGCGTTCGCCCCACTGTATGTCATGTTGAAGCCGAAACTCACCGTCCCGCCGTTCGCCGGTATCGTCGCATTGTAATCCACGTTCCTCGCCGTCACCGACGCACCCGACTGGGTGTACGTCGCATTCCACATGTTCGTGATCTGCTGATTGCCGGGGAAGGTCCACGCCAGTGTCCACCCATTGATCGCCGCGGCGCTGTTGTTGCGAATGCTCACGTTCACCGTCGCACCGGTGCCCCAGTCATTGGCAATTACGTAATCCACTGCGCAGGTGCCTGGCGCGGCTGTCGGACTGGGTGTTGGTGTGCGGGTGGGCGTCGCCGTCGGGCCGGGTGTCGGCGTGCGGGTGGGCGTCGCCGTGGGTGTCACTGGCGTCGGAGTACGGGTTGGAGTCGGTGTCGCACCCGGAGTAGCTGTTGGCAGTGTGCCCTTCACGTACTGCATTAGCCAGGTAAGCGCTGGGCGCTCTGTCCCATCCGAGCGGAGCAGGTAGGCATTCGTCTTCCAGATCTCCCCCTGAACATATCCCCACAGAGTGACTCCACGGACTGCCGGATGTCCCCAGAAGACGGGGAACTGTTGCTGGTAGATGCGCAACTGCTCATTGTCGTCGGCTCTGTCCACGTCATACTCGGAGATGTAGATCGGCAATCCGGTCGCGGCAAACTTGTCCAGGCTGGCCTGCAGTGTGCTGGCCGAAACGCCTTCCAGGCCGTGGCCCTGCAGGCCAATTCCATCAATCAATCCCCGCTGCTTGAGCAGGTTAATGATCTGGATGTAGCGATCAGCCTCAGAGGCGTTGGCCTCTATCCCGTACTCGTTGATCAGCAACAAGCTATTGGGGCAGTACTGACGCGCTTTCTGGAATGACCAGATCACCCAGTCCCAGCCGGTGGCACCGCTTCCGCCCAGGGCATTCGTGTAGCAGGGAGGATCGTGGAGAGGTTCGTTAACCACATCGATCATCTCCATGGCAGGATAGCGCTCGCAGACTGTTCGGATCCACTCTTCCACTTCTTCCCGTTGCTCTGCTTCAGAAAGCGAACACACCCATGCAGGTTCTCCAGAGGAATGTCCCCAGACCAAGGTGTGGTGCTTAAAGGGGATGCCACGCTGCTTGGCGTAGCTATATGTGCGGTCTAACCAGCTCCACTGATCCATCTGGTCCCGGTTCGGCTCACACGAGGTCCACTTGCCTGAGTTCTCCGGGGTGACCTGGTTCCAGTAGATGCTAAAGTTCAATGGTTCTGTGCCTGTGCGCCAGATATTGCCCAGGAATTTACTCTGCTGGGCACTTGCCCTTTCCGCCTTATGTGGTATCAGCGCCAATGCCATGACTATTACTGCGACCACTAAGAGATAGCGCGTGTATTTCATGGATCCCCCTTTCCACTCCTGGTTATCTATGTACGCGATGAAATGAGCTCTGGCATAGACCAAAGTCCATTATTACAGTGGCCTCAAACAGGCTAAAAATACATTACAGCCATTCAATGACTTGAATAGCCACCGTGGAAGTGGGGTGATTCCACCCCTGCGGGTGCGCTTTCAACCGCCGGTAGCTGTTCTTCTAAGGATAACGATGTGATACCGGCTTCTGAAAACGTGTGAGGCCACGATCCCTCGTGGCCTCACACTGTTTGCCAGCATTGCCAGGCGGATGGTCAAATCCGCCACGCTATGGCTGTGTAAATCCGCATCATCGGCTCTGGCAGGTGATACCGTTTAATGTAAAGGACAATGGTGTCGCGTTCGTTCCACTGTAGGAGAGGTTGAACCCGAAACTGACCGTCCCACCGTTGGCCGGGATGATGGCATTGTAGTCCATATTCCTCGCCGAGACCGAAGCTCCTGACTGGGTATAGGTAGCGTTCCACATACTGGTGATCTGCTGGTTGCCAGGGAAGGTCCAGGCCAGCGTCCAGCCGTTGATCGCCGTAGAGCCGTTGTTCTTGATCGTGACGTTCACCCCTGCCCCAGAGCCCCAGTCACTTGCGATGACATAGGTCACCGCACAGGCAGCGCCGTTGGCCGGCGTAGGCGTCGGCGTGCGCGTGGGCGTCGCTGTCGGCGTGGCCGTGCCGTTACCACACGAGACGCCGTTCAGGGTAAAGTTTGTCGGTTTGGCATTGGTCCCGTTGTAAGTGAGATTGAACCCGAAACTCGCCGTGCCGCCGTTGGCCGGAATTGTGGCATTGTAACTCACATTTCTCACCGAAACCGAGGCCCCCGACTGGGTGTACGTGCCATCCCACATCTGCGTAATCTGCTGGGTGCCGGGGAAGGTCCAGGCCAGCGTCCACCCGTTGATCGCCGACGAACCGTTGTTGCGAATGGTCACGTTCACCGTCGCCCCACTGCCCCAATCGTTGGCAATCACATAGTCTACGGCACAAGTCCCCCCGTTGCTCGGTGTGGGTGTAGGTGTGCGGGTCGGCGTGGGAGTCGGAGTTGGCATCGGCGTGGCTGTCGCGCCGGGGGTCGGCGTGCGGGTTGGCGCAGGGGTCGGTGTGCGGGTTGGAGTGGCCGTGGGTGTCGGTGTCGGCGAAGCCACGGCAGTCGGTTCGACACCCCAAACCAGCGTGCCGTTATAGTAGAGCGTCACGCGATCCCAGTCGGCGTACGTGGTCTTACTCACGTCGTAAGAGTAGTCGTTCGTTTCGTTGAAGGTGGCGGTGTCCACGGTTTGGATGCGCACTTGAATCTCGCCACTATCTAAGCCGCCGAACAGATACCCTGCGCCCTCGGTGAATCCAATCTCGGCGTAGCGGTTCGCGCCCTGGACAGGTGAGATACCCACCAGTGTTCCCGTGACGTTGGCGCACCCAAACGGCGCATAATCGCAGGCGAAGCCGACGCCGATCGGCGCCCCGTCGTCGGTGTACCAGTAACGTATTTTGAGCGCGCTCAATGGAATGGTGTTGCCGGCGCTGGTGATCTTGAAGTGCGGCATGATCTGATGATCAGTCGTTGACTCGCCCAGGTCGCCATCCCTGTACTGAACCTTGAGGCTGAGGTCGCGTGTCCCTGCCGCATACGCAACGGCGTCGTAGAGATCAATCCGCCTGGCCGATGCGGCCGTGCAGTTGCCGACTGCCCGCGTGTGCTGAGTCATTGCGACGGCGTTTGCCACACAGTCTCTGTCACATTTGCCGGTCGAGAGCATCAACGCCGCTTCGCCGGAGACAAAGGGCGCCGCCATCGAGTTGCCTGTCCACCAGGCGTACCCCTCGACGCCGACAGTGCTGGTGTAATAGGCTGAGTAAATACCGACGCCAGGGGCATAGACTTTGGGATAGCCATTGCCGAAACAGGCAAAGTCAGCGGCAACCTGATCATCCTGGTTCACGGCGCCCACCGAAATGACGCCATTGTAGAGTGCCGGATACCCCATCGCGTTGGCGTTGCTCAGGCCTCCCGAGGCGACAAAGGTGACGCCCCTGCTCAGGGCATAGTTCACGGCATCCTGCAACGCCTGCTCGTTATCGGCTCCGGCACCGCTCAGGCTGATCACCTTTGCCCCACTGTTGGCAGCGTACACGATGCCTTCGATCACGTCGAAGTATGAGCCGCGCCCCTCACTATCAAAGACGCGGATCGGCATGATCCTGGCCTGTGGGGCCACCATGGCAACGATCCCCGCGGCGTGGGAGCCATGCCCTACACCTTCGTCAATGGACCCATCGCCGTCGTCGTCCAGGCGATTGAATCCGTCGCTGGGATCGGCGTCGTCGTCCACGAAATCATAGCCAGCGACGAGCCTGCCGAAGAAAAGGGAGTGATCCAGGTCAATACCCGTGTCCAGCACCGCGACGGTCACTCCCAACCCCTTGGCCAGCGCCTGCGCCTGGGCCGCGCGGATCCTGGAGAGCGCCCATTGGGTATAGCAGCTCGGATCTGGATTGCCACCGAAAGCAGCGTAACGCACTTGAGCATCCAAGCTGCCACCGAAGGCAGCATAACGTGGTTGGCCATCCACCACTCCATCCTTGGCAACATAGAGTACACGCGAATCGGCCTTCAGGTTATCGCTCAACGGCGGGTCACTCCCCCGCAGGCGGCAGAGCGAGAGCGCGCTCACCACCCCAAGCAACGTCGCGCCATGGTCCTGCGCCAGGCGCGCCGGATCGGTGCCGACCTTGAACTTAACGATAAGGGTAACGGTCTGGGCGGCCGAGACGGCCGGTGGGACGCTGCCCAGAAGCAGGGCCAGCACAAGCAGAATTCCTGCGAATTTGAATCCCGTCATTTCATTCCTCCTCAGGGACCCACA
>JAOAAG010000172.1 GCA_026418995.1 Anaerolineae bacterium | reverse complement strand
GTTCCAGAAGCACGCCGGCTGCCTCGGCGCTGATGAAGCCCCCGTCGTGGGGGAGGGGCAGGTAGGTGGTTTCGAGCAGGTGAGAGGCCACCGCGTGGTGAATAGCAGCGGGCAGTGCCAGCGTGACCAGGCCCGCGCCAGCTCTGACGGCTGCTGCACCGGCCAGACAAGCTGCCCCGGTATAGTGGACCGATCCGGCTACGATCAGCGCCTTCCCGAAAGTGCCCTTGTGAGCATCGAGCGGACGGTGAGGCAGCCAGGCCCGCACCATTGCGGGGGTTGCGAGCTCGAGCGTCACGCTCTCTGCCAGAGATGGGTCGGTGCCGATGTCGGCGACGACCAGTTCGCCTATCGCAGCCGC
Organism: Anaerolineae bacterium; assembly: GCA_026418995.1. Classification (GTDB taxonomy): domain Bacteria; phylum Chloroflexota; class Anaerolineae; order B4-G1; family B4-G1; genus JAOAAG01. The sequence goes on along the minus strand of JAOAAG010000172.1, from coordinate 2,347 downwards.
TCCGGGGAAGCGGAAGTGGCCGACCTTGGGATAGGCAAAGGTAACGGTCAGGTCAGCAGGAATGGCTGTTTCATCCAGCAGGCCGCTGTCGTAGTCCAGGCCACTGGGGCCGTCCACGGCCACGATGAGGGGCCCACCGGCGGGCCTATCCCCGGTGAATGGCGGAACCACGGTGCTCAGCAGGGAGCAGGTCGGCTTCCGGCGTGCTTCCAGCGCGCGCCGGGTCTGGCGCAGCACCTCTGCCGCTGTGCCACGCAGCGGCAGGCGTGTGCCTGTGCCCAGCAGCGCGTCCACTAGGATGTCGCAGCAGGCGACCTGGTGCCGCAGGTGAGCGTATTCCACATCTGCGTCGGCAAGCAGCGTTGTCGCGCCCGCCGCCTGTGCCAGGCGGAAATTGTGATCGGTGGCGGGGTCACGGGGCCTGAGCAGGTAGCAGGTGACCTCGGCGCCAGCCTGCGCCAGATAGCGCGCAGCGACCAGCCCGTCGCCGCCGTTGTTGCCCGGACCGATCAGCACCAGGACCTGCCTGCCCCGCACTGGGCTACGCTGCATTATGGCCTCAGCCACCGCCCGCCCGGCCTGCTCCATCATCGCTGCGTAGGAGTGGCCGGCGGCGTCCGAGGCCGCCTCGATACGGCGCATCTCCTCGACGGTGACAATCTTCATAGCTTCCTCCAGGTCACTCTGGTCAAGAGTCTGGTAAGCCGATTGGTTGGCCCGACGCCCAGCTCACGGTACCACTCCAGCGTTGCGCGCGCACCCACCTCGAACGGGGTAGGGACGAATCCCAGCTCGCGGCGGGCCTTGGCGTTGGAGACAATCCAATCGCAGAAGACATAAGGGGCCAGGTTGAGTGGATAATACGGCTCCCGCCTGGTGTAGCGGGAAAGCCAGGTCCAGGCGCGTGCCAGAGCGAGCATCAGCCAGGCAGGTGCGTTCAGGCGCAGGATACGGTACCCCAGCAGCCGATCCACGATCTCGTTCACCTCGCGGTGGCTCAGACAATCGCCGCAGATGTTATAGAGCTCGCCCGGCCGTCCCCGCTGGAGCGCCAGATCTACCCCCTGTGCGACATCGCCGATGTAAACCGGGAAAACGATGTGTTTGCCATGGTGTACCTGCACCTGAATGCCCTTGAGCGGGTCCTCGAAAAAGAGGCGGTTGAAGGCGTAGCGCCCGCCCGGCCCATAGAAGGCCCCAGGGCGCAGGATGATGACGGGCAACCCGTGCTCTCTGTAATAGTGCAACGCCAGCCGTTCGGCTTCCAGTTTACTGGCCTGGTAATCGTCCTGCGGCGCGGGGGGGTACTCCTCGTCTATCACGGTTTGTCCACGCGGCCTGCCCGCGACGGCGATGGTAGAGATATGGATGAAGCGCTCCACATACAACTGACGGGCCGCCTCCAGCAGGTTACGGGTGCCGTCCACGTTGATGGAGAAGAACTCGCGGCGCTCCCCCCAGAAGCGAAATCTGGCCGCCGCATGGACTACGGCCTGACATCCTGTACAGGCGGCACGCACCGCCTCCGCGTCGCGTACATCGCCCCAGGCCAGCTCGACGCCCAGCTCCTGAAGGAAGTGCCAGTTGGCCGTGGGACGCACCAGTGCCCGCAGACGATAGCCGCGCGCGATCAGATAGGGGCACAGCGCGTGTCCCAGGAAACCGGTAGCGCCGGTAACGAGGACCAGGTTACTCATCGTGGTATGCGAGGTGCATCACGTGGGGTATGTGCAACGGATGACTGACAATGTGGGGCGTATGCAACAGCGCCGCCCGAGGTTTGCTCGGGGACACACTCTCTGGTGAACCAGTACCCCAGGCAGGAATCGAACCTGCAACCCTCGGATTAGCATCCGGCATCACGTTTCCGTGACCACCCACCAGGGCTTGCCGGCTGGACTATCTCTTCACCATAGGCCATTGAAAGGCCCACAGGTGCGCCACGTATAGTCTCTGAGGGTGGAAGGGGGCTGCCCTTCCTTCCCTGCGGGTCGCCCAATCCGTTGGACTGTTACACTGTGGTGCCGCCGGCTCTAAGGGTTTCCCCGCATATAGTGGCGTCCACTCGGCAGGTTTCCCAGCCGAGGCTCCTGGCGAAGTCCGACGCTCTGTCCTGTTGAGCTACTGGGGCAAGGCAGGTTAATTTTAACCCGACGGGGCAGCGCTGTCAAGTCCGCGTGATGGAAATCCACACTGACAACGGAAGTGAGTTCCTCAACTATCATCTGTTGCGCTTCTGGGGTGAGCTGGTGCAAGGGGTGAAGCTTTCCCGGAGTCGCCCCTTCCACAAGAACGACAACCCCCGCGTGGAGCAGAAGCAGTATACGCTGGTCCGCGCCTATGTGGG
>JAOAAG010000166.1 GCA_026418995.1 Anaerolineae bacterium | reverse complement strand
TCGTGGGCTCGGAGATGTGTATAAGAGACAGGTCGAAAAGACCGGCGGCGTTCCGCACGGCGCAATGCTCGGCGCTGATAGAGGTGTACCACACGGGCATCTCCCAGCCAGCGAACAATCCTATCCTGGCCCCCCGCTCCACGTGCCAGTCGAACAGGGGCGTGCGACGGGGCGGACGTTCCACCTCCTGCCATTCAAAGCGGGGGAGCGGCTCCCCAGGCGGGTCCACGTATCCCGGCGCGTTCAGGCCGATGAAGTAAGGCTTATAAGAGAGAGGCGGGGTAAACTCGTTTCTGCCCAGTTCCTCTACTTCAGGGATGTGCTCCTGGAACGCGCCCAGGTCACGCACGACAACGGTACCCGGAAGTTTGGCCCACAGATCGGACTCATCGAAACGCACGTAGCCGTCGGAGAGGTCACGTAGCCAGGCCAGCACCCGCGGCGCCCGCTCCGAGGGGACGACGAAGTGATAGCGGTAGTGTCCAAAATTGGGGCGCCGGACCAGCGCACGCGTCATCACCCGGCCATCCGGCTCCAGTAACGCGATGGTGTGCCAGCGCCCTTGCTGGAGGTAGGCCACGTTGGTCGGGGTAATCTGGTCCACAAAAGCGGCTGCCAGAGTGCCCTCGACCTCGATCAGGGTGTACGCGCCTTCGCGTGGGCGCAGTTCAGGCACCAGGCAGTGGTGGGGGTAGCCGGTACACGGCACCTCAAAGTCAATACCGGCCTGTGCGGCCAGTTGAGCCACTTCAAGCCGCAGCTCTTCCAGCACGTCGAACGCGATTTTGCCCCGGTAGACCGGCCCGGAGACGCCCTCGTAGACGAACGGCTCGATCGCGTGCAGCGTGCGCGCGATGATATCGGCCAGGCGTTCCATCTCGGGCTCGCGCAATCCGCGCTGGGTGACCCATGGCGTGCCCAGTCGGATGCCACTGGCATAGGCCGCGGATCTGTCGCCGGGGATGGTGTTCTTATTCACGACGATACCGATCAGGTCAAGGATGGCCGCCGTGACCTCGCCCATCAGGGGGGTGCCATCACGTCCGCGAACGGTTTTGCAATCAAGCAATACCAGGTGGGTGTCCGTCCCGCCGCAGGGAATGCGCAGCCCGCGCGCGGAGAGGGCATTCGCCAGGGCTGCCGCATTTTTCACAATCTGGTGCTGTAGCAGTCGGAAGCGTTCCGTCCGTGCCAGCCGGAACGCAACAGCGATAGCGGCAAATTTGTTGACATGCGGCCCACCCTGCAGGCCCGGAAACACAGCCTGATCAATCCTGCGTGCCAGGAGAGGATCGGTGGTGAGAATACAGGCACCGCGTGGGCCGCACAACGTCTTGTGGGTAGTGAAGGTGATCACATCGGCGAAGCCCAGAGGGGAAGGGAAGGCCCCGGCTACGACCATGCCGGCTACGTGAGCAATATCTGCCAGCAGGTAGGCGCCCACCCGGTCGGCAATCTGGCGGAATCTGGCCCAGTCGGGGAGGCGCGGATAGGAGGTGTAGCCCGCGATGATCAGCCGGGGGCGGTGCTTCAGGGCCAGCGTTTCGATCTCGTCGTAGTCCAGCAGTTCCGTCTTTTCGTTCACGTGGTACGAGACGACGTTGTACAGACGGCCGGAGAGGTTGACCGGGCTGCCATGGGTCAGGTGGCCACCATGGGCCAGGGCCATCCCCATAATCGTATCGCCGGGTTCGAGCAGGGCCTGTTGGACAGCCACATTGGCTGCCGCACCGGAGAGAGGCTGGACATTAACATAGATGTGGTCGGCGGGAATGGTGGCGGTGGCGAAAGCCTCGGCGCAGCGGCGGCGTGCCAGCACTTCGATCATATCGGCGTATTCCACGCCCCTGTAGTAACGCCGGTCGCCGTAGCGGCGATAGTGGGCTAGGTGATGCTCGTAGTCCAGAATTTCCTCTTCCGTCAGCCAGTGGGTCTCCGGATTGGGGTAGCCTTCGGCGTAGATGTTCATGAACGCCGAGGCCAGGGCCTCCCGCACAGCCAGCGGCGAGCTGCTTTCCGAGGGGATCATAATCAGCTTGCGGGCCTGGCGCTCCTGCTCCAGTTCGATCAGTTGATAGACGGCCGGGTCCAGTTCGGCTAGTGTGCCGCGAAAGAGAAAATCGTCCCTGTCCATACTGTGGATTCTACCCTGTTATGCCTTTCTGTCAAGGCCATATCGGGTGGGCGACGGCATTGCCGTCGCCCACCCGGAGAGTCTGAACATTAATTGCCGTCGCCCACCCGGAGAGTCTGAGCATTAATTGCCGTCGCCCACCCGGAGAGTCTGACACTAATTGCCGTCGCCGCCAGGTGTCCAGGGCGCTAAAGTACAGGACACCTGACACAACTCAAGACCGCCGTGCGAATGTTAGTCCCGCTACGCGCGCTCTATGAACTGTTGCTCGTACAGCGTTCGGTATAACCCTCCTCGCGCCAGCAGCTCCCGATGGGTGCCGCATTCCACAATCCGGCCTCCGTCAATCACATAGATACGATCGGCTCTACGGACGGTGCTGAGGCGGTGGGCAATCACGATGGCCGTGCGTCCCTGGAGCAGGCGCTCCAGCGCCTCCTGGATCAGTGCCTCGGTCACCGTGTCCACGCTTGAGGTCGCCTCGTCCAGGATCAAAAGACGTGGATCCACCAGCAGCGCGCGGGCAATACAGATCAGTTGCCGCTGCCCTACGGAGAGGTTCACCCCGCCCTCCAGGATGCGCGTCTCATAGCCCTCGGGCAGGGCGCGGATGAACGCATCCGCATTAGCCAGCACGGCAGCCCTCACCACGTCCTCCATGCTCGCCGTCGGGCGACCGAAGCGGATGTTATCGGCGATGGTGCCGGGGAACAAAAAGGGGTCCTGTGGCACCAGCCCCATCTGTCGGTGGAGGCTTTCTGCTGTCACGTCCCTCACGTCGTAGCCGTCAATCAGGACTGCCCCATTGCTCACCTCGTAGAAGCGGGCGATCAGATTGGCGATGGAGGTCTTGCCCGCGCCAGTCGGCCCGACCAGGGCGATTGTCTCTCCCGGCTCGATAACCATATTGATGTTGTGCAACACCCCTCTCTCCGAATCATATGAAAAGGAAACGTCGCGCAATTCCACGCGCCCCTTGATAGGGGGCAGTGTGATCGCGCCAGGCCGGTCCTGCACATCAGGACGGCTGTCCAGTAGCTCCAGCACCCGTTCGCCGCCGGCCGTTGCGGCCTGCAAAGTGGTGTAAATCTGGCTCATATCCTGGATCGGGTCGAAGAAGCGGCTGACGTAGGCCATAAACGCGACCACCACGCCGATGGTCACATGCCCACGCGCCGCCATCATCCCACCCACCAGCAGGACGATACACACGGCCAGGATGCCCAGTATGTCCACAGCCGGGAGGAAGATGAAGGAGAGGGACATCGCGTTGATTGTGGCGTCACGATTGGCCCGATTCACTTCCCTGAAGCGCTCCTGTGTATGCTCCTCCTGCGCAAATGCCTGAATCACGCGGATACCGCTGAGGTTTTCCGCCAGGTCACCCACCACGGCGCCGATCCTCTCGCGCGTCTCGCGGAAGGCCACGCGCGCCCGTCGGCTGAACCACACCGTGGTCAGCACCATCACGGGCAGCACGCTGTACGTGAGCAACGCCAGGCGCGTCTCCATCGCTATCATCACCACAATGGTGCCGATCAACAGTATGCCATCGCCCACCATGCCGATCAGGCCCTGGGAGAGCAGCTCGTTGATCACCTCGACATCATTGGTGACCCTGGAGATGGTCACACCGATGATGTGTTTGTCGTGATAGGGAACGGAGAGGGCCTGGAGGTGACGGAAGAGCTGGCCGCGCAGGGTGGCCAGCACTCTCTGACCAACCCAGGAGAGGAGGTAGCTCTGGGCGGCCGAGGCCAGGTAGATGCAGGTAAGTGCCACGGCCAGCCACAGGCAGGTGAGCAGCAACCCTTTCGTATCCCCGGAGGCGATATGGCTGTCAATCGCTACCTTGGTCAGGTATGGGGTAACCAGGCCAGCCCCCGACGAAATGAGCATGCACATAGTTGCCAGCGCCATATGCCAGCGATAGGGCTTGAGCAAGCGGGCCAGGCGAAGCAGCACCCGCCCGCTGATATACCCGTGCCCTTCCCTGGCGCCGAAAGCTTCGAGCAGCATCCCCGGCCCCCGCACTGTAGCACTGCTGCCGATGTTGATGCTCATCTCACCTCCTCTTGCGGGCGCAATTGCCGGTAGTAAATCTCGGCGTACAGGCCGCTGATCCTGAGCAGCTCATCGTGGGCCGTGTGTTCGGCCGTGCGGCGGCCATGGGCCACGATGCGCCCGCGGTCCAGCACCAGGATATGGTCCGCCCGGCGGATGGTACTCAGCCGCTGAGCGATGATGAACGTGGTACGGCCTTCCATCAGCCTGCTCAGCGCGGCCTGGATCAGCGCTTCCGTCTCAGTGTCCACGCTGGAGGTCGCGTCATCCAGGATCAGGATGCGCGGGTTCTTCAGCAATGCCCGCGCGATAGCCAGGCGCTGCTTCTGCCCCCCGGAGAGGGTCACCCCGCGCTCGCCCACCAGCGTATCATATTGCTGGGGCAGTTCCATGATAAAGTCGTGCGCCGAAGCCGCCTTTGCCGCGGCCACGATCTCTTCTTCGCTGGCATGGGGGCAGCCGAAGGCGATATTCTCCCGCACGCTGGTCGCAAAGAGGATGGTGTCCTGCAGGACAATGCCGATCTGCTCCCGCAGGGAGCTGAGCGTCACATAGCGGATGTCCTGGCCGTCAATCAGGATACGCCCGGCGGTGGGATCGTAGAAGCGCGGAATAAGGTTGATAATCGAGCTCTTGCCGGAGCCCGTGGCGCCCAGCAGGGCCACCACCTCTCCTGGCTGCACCTCGAAATCAATGTCGCTGAGCACTTTATGACGGCCAAAGTAGGCAAAGTGCACATGCTCGAAGCGGACATGGCCCCGCACCGGCCCCAGAGGCCGGGCGCCCGGCAGTTCCCTGACCTCCGCCTCGGCATCGAGAATCTCAAAGACGCGTTCCCCGGAGGCTGTTGCATGGGCGATGGCCGGCACGATCATCCCCAACCGGCGGATGGGGACCAGGAGCTGGCCCACGTAGGTCGTGAAGGCCACCAGTTGGCCGATGGTCAGCCGCCCCTGGATAACCAGTTGCCCTCCATAGAGCAGGATAATGACCGTGCCCAGGCTGGCGATCAGCCGCATCAGCGGAAGGTTCAGCGCCTGCATGCGCGCCGCGCTCAGGTTGAGTGCCAGCAGCGCAGCGTTCTCCTCGTCAAAGCGTGCGATTTCCGCCTGCTCCTGGGCGAACGCCTTCACGATGCGCGCTCCGCGCAGGTTCTGCTCCAGATGCGTCGTCAGCGTGGACATCTGCTGTTGAATGGTCCTCGAGAGCGGTCGGAAGCGCGTCCCGAAGCGCAGGGCATTGTAGATGAGGAGGGGCACGACGGTCAGGGTCAGCAGCGCAAGCTGGAGGTGCATCAGCATCATGGATGCCCCGATCCCCACCACCAAGACGGTTACTTCAACGAGCCGCACGATGGCACGGCCTGTGAGGAAGCGGACACGGTCCACATCACTGATAGCCCGCGTCAGTAACTGGCCTGTCTCCGCCCGGTCGTGGTAACTGAAAGACAGGGATTGGAGCTTATCGTGGATGGCGTTCCGCAGGTCGTAGGCCACGTTTTGCGAGGCCGCCTCCGTCCAGCGGCCGGAGAGGTAGGTGAACAACCCGCGTGCCAGTGCCAGCCCTATCAACATCAGTGTGCCGCGCAGGATGGTCTCGTATTCCCCACCCTTGATTCCCCGGTCTACAATCGAGCGGATGACCAGCGGTATCTCCAGGGTGATGCCGTTGTTGACCAGCAGGAGCAAATACGAAGCCACGACGAAGGGCCAGTACGGGCGCAGGTAGCTCAGGCAGCGCTGCAAGACCTGTCCGCTCGCTGTGGAAGTAGCGCTTTCAGCTTTCATCGGCGATGCCCAACAGCTCCTTCAGCTCGCTCAGGGCCGTATGGATAAGGGCCAGCCGCTCCGGTGGCAGCGTTTTCAGCCTTTCTCGCAGCAGGGGGATGCCGCCGAGCGGCACGCTCTGGGCCACCTCTTTGCCGGTTGACGTCAGTGTGACCAGGACGACACGGTTATCGGCGCTTGAGCGCACGCGAGTGATGTACCCGGCCTGTTCCAGTTGCGTCACCAGTTCAGAGGTCGAGCTGTCGTTGATGTACAGGTAGTCGCGTAACTGCCCGATAGAACGCGCGCCCGCTTCAAGCAGGTAGCGCAGCGCCGCGATTTTGCGCCCGCTCAGCCCCTGGCTTTGCATCTCACACGAGTAGCGGCGCAGATAGCGGTACAGGGTGAGGAAGGTGTGGATCGTCTCCGTATACAGCGCCTGGTCCGGTTCATTCACAGAGCCACCTCAATATCTCGTCTCCGAAAATTTCGATACCGAAATATATAGCACACAGCGCCTTAGTCGTCAAGCGGCTGCCGGGGCTGCCAGGGGGACACAAAGGTTTTTTCATCATCTTTGCGGTTTTTAAATTGAACCGCAAAGCGCGCGAAGAACGCAAAGGGTTTTCCATAATTCTTTGCGCTCTTGGCGCCCTCTGCGGTTTTTATTGAACCGCAAAGCGCGCGAAGGACGCAAAGGGTTTTCCATAATCCTTTGCGCTCTTGGCGCCCTCTGCGGTTTTTATTGAACCGCAAAGGGCGCAAAGGACGCAAAGGTATTTTCATAATTCTTTGCGCTCTTGGCGCCCTCTGCGGTTTTTATTGAACCGCAAAGCGCGCAAAGGACGCAAAGGTGTTTCCATACTTCTTTGCGCGCTTGCGATTTTTAGACTGAGAGAGCAAGCAGTGATCGCGGTTGTCCTGTAGCAAGAATCGCGTATACTTGAGAAGCGTTGGTGAGAGAGGCTGGCTCCCAGGCCAGCCGCTGTCTGGAATTGTCTTCCCTCGTTTGTCCCAGGATCAGGAGTTGAGCCATGTCAGAAAAACCGGAGGAACGTTCCCAACCGACGCACATTGACACCGGCGGCGGAGCCTATATCGCCGGGAGTGTCAACGTGGAAGGCGGTGACTTCATCGGGCGGGATAAGGTGAACATCCAGGCCGCCCCGGGAATCACTGTCCAGGATTTCCTCCACCTGCTGGCCTAGGTGCGGGAGCTGCTCCCCGCCGCCGGGCTGGACTCCGAGGCGGCGCAGGTCGCAGCGGCAGACCTGCAGGCCGCCGAGGAGCAGGCAAGGCGGGAACCACCCCGTAGAGAGATTGTCCTGGCCAAACTCAAGTCCGTGGCGGAATTGGTGGGGGCCGCCGGAGGTGCCGCGGCCAGCGTCTCCAAAATCCTCCCCCTCCTCCAGCAGGCCCTCCAGTGGGCCCAACAGTTGTTCCGGTAGGGCAGGAGGTGCCCCATGCCTGAACCCTTCACCGAGACGACCTGGCGTGCCCGCGTTCGGGACTTCTGGCAAGAGGCGGCGCGGGACCTCCCGGGGACCATGGCGCGGCTGGGGGTCCGCACCGTCTATGGC
>JAOAAG010000083.1 GCA_026418995.1 Anaerolineae bacterium | reverse complement strand
GTGGGAGGAGCAGAACCGCAAGTGGGAAGCGAACCAGCAGGAGCTGCGCGCGATGCGAGAAGAACAGAACCGTAAATGGGAAGAACAAAACCGTAAGTGGGAAGAGAATCAGCAGGCTATCCGCCGAATGCTGAAAGAGATCCACGATTTGAACAGGAAGCATGACGCCACTATCGGTGCGCTCGGTGCACGTTGGGGCCTGCACTCGGAGGAATCCTTCCGCAACGCCCTCAAAAGCATTCTCGAAGAGAGCTTTGGCGTCAAAGTCGTTAACGTCGTGGAGTACGATGAGACAGGCGAAGTTTTCGGTCGTCCCGATCAGGTGGAGCTGGACCTGGTGATCAAGGACGGCGTGTTCATCATCTGCGAAATCAGCTCCTCGATGAGCAGAGCAGATATGTATACCTTCGAGCGAAAAGCACGCTTCTACGAAAAACGGCATCAGCGAAAGGCTGACCGCCTTATGGTAATCTCACCCATGGTGAGTCCCAGAGCTCAAGCCGTAGCACAAAAACTGGGCATCGAGGTCTATACCCATGCTGAAGCTACTGCCCCGGTGTTCGAGATGGAAGACAAGGAATAGGGCTTTGTTGCGCCAACTCCCTGGGTTACTAAGTCAATGATCCTGTGAGGTGCGCCGTAATGAGAAATAAAGACGTGCTGGCTTTAATATTGGGTGGAGGACAGGGCACACGCCTCTACCCGCTGACCAAGCTGCGGGCTAAGCCCGCCGTCCCTATCGGCGGCAAGTACCGTCTCATTGATGTCCCGATCAGCAACTGTCTGAATTCCGGCATCAACAAGATTTATGTGTTAACCCAATTCCTGTCAGAATCACTTCACCGTCACATCTATCAAACCTATAAGTTCGACATTTTCTATGGTGGCTACGTCTACATCCTGGCCGCCGAGGAGACCACCAGCGGTATGGGCTGGTACCAGGGCACTGCTGATGCCGTGCGCAAGCAGCTTGCACGCATCGCCGAAGCCAATGTCGAGGACGTGCTGATACTTTCCGGCGACCATCTCTACAGGATGGACTACGCAGAATTCATTGCCCTCCATCGCCAGAAACGGGCCGACGTGACCATCGCGGTCAAGCCCGTTGGCAGGGCTGATGCTCCCCGCTTTGGCATCCTGAACACCGATGCCGATGGGCGGATCATCTGTTTTTACGAGAAGCCAAAGGCGGAAGAATTGGATGGGCTGGAATGCGCGTTATCCTCCGGCGACACCTATCTGGCTTCGATGGGCATCTATGTCTTCCGCACCGATGTGTTGCAGCAGGCTCTCAGGGAGTCAGATGCTGAGGACTTCGGAAGACAGATCATTCCTGCCACCATCCATAAATACCGCGTCTATGCCTACACTTTCCACGGGTACTGGGAGGATATCGGGACCATTCGCTCCTTCTACGAGGCCAATCTGGCCCTCACTCTCCCCGACCCACCGTTCGACTTCTACGATTCGCGCCGCCCGATCTATACCCGGCCGCGTTTCCTCCCCCCTTCGGTCACCGATGGGTGCAATCTCGAACGCGTGGTGCTGGCCGAGGGGTCGCTGATCCATGGAGCCAGCATCCGCGAGTCGGTGATCGGCCTGCGCAGTATTGTAGGCGAGGGTGTGCGCATCGCGCGGACGGTGATGATGGGCGCCGATTTCTACGAGTCACCAGAGGAGAAGCTGGAGAACCGCCGGCTGGGTCGCCCTGACATCGGTATCGGGCGGGGAAGCAGCATTGAGGGAGCTATCATAGACAAAAACGCCCGCATCGGGGAAGGGGTGGTGATCCGCCCTCATACCGCAGAAGAGGGTATGGTGGAAACCGAATATTACGTCATTCGGGATGGCATCGTCGTCATACCCAAGAACACCATCGTACCAGACGGAATGATCATCTAAATGAGAAAGCGCATCACACTGTACATTGTTCTGGGCATTCTCGTTATTGGAGCAGTAGCAGGAGCCGTATACTGGCGTTCATATGGTGAGAGGGGGTCGGTTGACACGTTGCGCTCGGCGGTGGTCGAGCGCGGTAGCATGAGAGTGGCCGTCTCTGCCAGCGGCAGTATCGCGCCGCGTGCCCGTGTGAACCTGTCCTTCGAGACGCCCGGGCGGGTCGCTGAGGTGCTGGTTGCGGTCGGCGATACGGTCCGGGCAGGCAATGTGCTGGCGCGCCTGGATACCGCCCGTCTGGAGCTCCAGGTGAAACAGGCGCGAGCGGCGCTAGCGGCAGCAGAAGCTCAGCTTGCCCAGGCGAAAGCCCCGCCCAGGCCAGAGGAACTGGCGGCCGCAGAGGCTAATGTGCGTGCCGCTGAAGCTCAGGTCGCGGCTGCGGTTGCCAACAGGGATCAGCTCCAGGCCGGTGCCAGCGCGGCCCAGATCGCCGCCGCTGAAGCCGACCTGGCGACGGCTAAGATGCAGCAATGGCTGGCCGAGGACGCGCATAATAAAACATTGTCCTGCTTCACCCACCCTGTGTCGGGCGAGAAGGTGTGCCCGGGACTGGGCAAACCCGAAGAGCAGGCACGCTATAACCTGGACGCGGCTAACAAGGCACTGGCCGCCGCACAGGCCCGCCTGGACGAGCTGCTGGCCGGTGCCAAACCGGAGCAGCTCCGCGCCGCGCGTGCTAATGTCGCGGCGGCTGTGGCTCAGCGTGACGCGGCCAAGGCTCAGCTCGCGTTGTTACAGGCGGGGGCCACAAAGGAACAGATCGCTGTGCTAGAGGCCCAGGTAGCACAGGCGCGGGTGGCGCTGGAGCTGGCGGAACTGGCGCTGGAGCAGGCTACGCTGCGCGCTCCCTTTGCTGGCGTCGTGGCTGCTGTCAATGTCAAGGCTGGCGAAATGTCCCCCACCGGACTGCCGGCCATCGTTCTGCTTGACACCTCCGCTTTCCACATCACCGTCAGTGTGGACGAAATGGATGTGGGAAGGCTCGCCCCTGGTCAGCCTGCGGAGATCACGCTCGATGCCTTCCCCGATGTGATCGTGAGGGGAAAGGTGGAGCGTATTGCCCCGGCTGCCAACATCCAGGGAGGCGTTGTCTACTATGACGTCACCATCGCACTTGACCCCGCCGATATCCCCATACGCGCGGATATGACGGCCAACGCCACTGTCCTCGTCGAGGAGTTAAACGATGTCTTGAGGATCCCCACCTGGGTGGTACGGGTGGACCGCAGTACCGGGCAGACCTACGTGCACAAACAGGTAGGGGATGAGATCTGTCTCTTATACACATCTGACGCTGCCGACGAGC
>JAOAAG010000029.1 GCA_026418995.1 Anaerolineae bacterium | reverse complement strand
CCCTACAGACTGCGCTGGCACAGGCCGCCAGCGGCGACGAAATCTGGGTGCAGAAGGGCGTCCACTACCCCGGCACCGTGCGTACCGACTCTTTCATACTGAAGAGCGGCGTCGCCCTCTACGGCGGCTTTGCCGGGACGGAACCCAGCCGTGACCAGCGTAACTGGCAGGTCAACAAAACCATCCTCAGCGGCGACATTGACCGGAACGACATCACCGACGGCGGCGTGGTGACCCACACGGCCAACATCAAGGGCGCCAACGCCTACCACGTCATCATCAGCACCAACATCAGCAATGCCGTATTGGACGGCTTTATCGTCACCGCCGGGCAGGCCAACGGCACGGCCCCCAATGACGCTGGCGGCGGGATGTACAACTATGCCAGCAACCCCCGGCTAACAAACGTGACCTTCAGCGGCAACCGGGCTGTAAGCGGCGGCGGGATGTTCAACAGCGGTTCCAGCAACCCCGTACTGACGAATGTGATCTTTCGCAACAACTCAGCCGAGCGCGGCGGCGGAATGCTCAACGAAATTTCCAGCAACCCCACGCTGACGAATGTGATCTTCATCAGCAATACGGTCACCGTCCTGGGCGGCGGGATGCTCAACCGCACCTCCAGCAGCCCCCGGCTAACGAACGTGACCTTCAACGGCAATCGGGCCGACTACGGCGGCGGGATGCTCAACCGTGACTCTAGCAACCCTATCCTGACGAACGTGACCTTCAGCAACAACGTGGCGACCGGCGGCGGCGGGATGTACAACCACCTCGGCAGCAGCCCTGTGCTGACGAACGCGACCTTTAGCGGCAACACAGCCGTAAATGGCGGCGGGATGCTCAACCGTTATTCCGGCAACCTCAGGCTGATAAGCGTGACCTTCACCGGCAATGCCGCCAGCGACCGCGGCGGCGGGATGCTCAACGAGGAAGGAAGCAGCCCTATGCTGACGAACGTGACCTTCGTGAGCAACACGGCTGGCTATGGCGGTGGGATGTTCAATCTCAATTCCAGCAACCCAACCGTGAGGGGCGTGACTTTCAGAAACAACGAGGCCACTGAATACGGCGGCGGGATGAGCAACGAGGACAGCCACCCCACGCTGACCGGCGTGACCTTCAGCGGCAACTCGGCCGCCCACGGTGGGGGGATGGACAACTATCTCAGCAACCCCACGCTGACCGACGTGACCTTCAGTGGCAATGAGGCCGACTATGGCGGCGGGATGTTCAACGACTCTAGCAACCCTACGCTGATGGGCGTGACCTTCAGCGGCAATACGGTCACCGTCCTGGGCGGCGGGATGCTCAACGTCAATTCCAGCAACCCCACACTGACCAACGTGACCTTCAGCGACAATTCGGCTAGCGGCTACGGCGGCGGGGGGTACAACCAGGAAAGCAATCCCACGCTGATGAACGTTACCTTCAGCGGCAACTCGGCCGGCAACGGCGGCGGGATGTACAGCGAGAACAGCAGCCCAAGGCTGACGAACGTGGCCTTTAGCCGTAACACGGCAACCACTGACTGCGGCGGAATGTACAACCACATCAACAGCAGTCCTGTGCTGACGAACGTGACTTTCAGCGGCAACTCGGCCGGCAATCGCGGCGGCGGGATGTTCAACGTCAATGCCAGCAACCCCAAACTGACCAACGTCATCCTGTGGGGCAACAGCGCCTCCACCGGCCCGGAAATCTATAATGTCAACAACAGCACACCGACCATTTCATACAGCGACATTCGCGGCTGCGGCGGGTCGGGAGCGTGGAACACCGCCTGCGGGACGAACGGCGGGCGCAACATAGACGCTGACCCGCGCTTTGTGAATGCTGCGGGCGGCAACCTGCGCCTGAGCCCCGCCTCGCCCTGCATTGACGCGGGCAACAACGCCGCCGTGCCCCCCGGCGTCACCACCGACCTGGACGGCAAGCCGCGCTTTGTGGATGTCCCCTTCGTCCCCAATACCGGCAACGGAACACCGCCTGTGGATATGGGGGCGTATGAGGCGCAGTACCGCTTCCGGGTGTTCCTGCCGCTGGTGTTAAGAGCTCGCGGCAGTTGAGTACCTGAGCTGACAGTCGTGGCACCGATTTAACGACATCGGCCTGGGCAGCCTGAGGAGGTTCGCGTGTCGTGGCTATGGAGAACTGGATCAAGTGTGAAGGAGTACAAAAAGTTCAGACTGGCGGGACGTGAGCTCAACCAGAAGATCATTGAGGCATACGTAGATGACTTCGTGCTTGAAAAAGCGGCAAGAGCATTGAGGCTGGGAGGAAACCGTCGGCTGGTGCTGGATAGCGAGGACGAGCTCAGCGTGCTGATGGACTTCGCACTGTACGAAGTGCCCCGCAAAGGCAGGCAAAATCTGGTAGCACTCTACGCCGAAGAGCATGGCGGTACCAATGCCATCGAAAGAGAACTGCTGGCCGCTATGGTGAAGGCACATACTGGCCTCTTCAAGGTGACTCAAGTGCTGCCGGATGAGTGCCAGATCATGATGGGCAACCTCATCGTGCCTGAGGAGCCTGTGCTCCTGACGGATATCAATTTCAGCCATACGCTGAGCAGTCAGCTTGTCGTTTTCTTCCGTCCGATTCGTACCGCGACACTCACGATGACCTCAGGCGTAGCCTTTGTCTTCCCTGCCGGGCTGGAGCAGGAATTAGTGCTGCGCTGGCGACGGCTCGAACCGCAAGGGAGTGCAGAACGCTACGCCTGGTTCTTCAGAAAGAACAAGCTCAGTGGTTACGAGACCAGGTATGTATAGCCCGGTGTCAGGTGACAGTCACTTCGGAAATGACTGTCAGATCGTTCTCTGACGGAGAGGAAGCCTTGGCTACGGTCACGATTATCGGCGGTGGATTAGCTGGTAGCGAGGCTGCCTGGCAGGCAGCAGCACAGGGCGCGGAGGTGCTCCTCTACGAGATGCGGCCGTTAAAGATGACCCCTGCCCATGTCAGCGGTCAACTGGCCGAGCTGGTCTGCTCCAACAGCCTGGGCTCTGACCTGCCGGACCGGGCCGCGGGATTGCTAAAGGCCGAACTGCGTCAGCTCGGCTCACTCCTGCTGGCGTGCGCCGATGAGACGCGCGTCCCTGCTGGCGGTGCGCTGGCCGTGGACCGCCAGAGATTCGCCGAGGAGGTGACCCGCCGCATCACCTCTCACCCGCGTATCCGCCTGATACGCGCAGAGGTGACGGCCATTCCCTCCGGGCCAACGGTCATCGCTACCGGCCCCCTCACCTCCGATGCCCTGGCCGCCGCGATCGCCGAACTGACCGGCCAGGAGCATCTCTACTTCTACGACGCGCTGGCGCCCATCGTAACGGTCGAATCCATTGACATGTCGGTAGCTTTCCGGGCCTCGCGCTATGGCACTGGCGAGGCCGATTACATCAACTGTCCGATGACCAGAGAGGAATACGAGCGCTTCGTCGAGGCCCTGGTGACGGCGGAGCGCATCCCTCTGCGCGAATTCGAGCGGGAAGACAGTCGCTTCTTCGAGGCCTGTTTGCCGATAGAAGTGCTGGCCGCGCGCGGGCGGGATGCCCTGGCGTTCGGGCCGCTCCGCCCCGTCGGCCTGACCGACCCGCGTACTGGAAAAAGGCCCTACGCGGTCGTCCAGTTGCGGCAGGATAACCTGGCCGGCACGCTCTACAATATCGTCGGTTTCCAGACTAACCTGCGCTACAGTGAACAGGAGCGAGTGTTCCGTATGATACCCGGCCTGGAGCACGCCGAATTCGTGCGCTACGGCCAGATGCACCGCAACACCTTCATCAACGCCCCCCTGCTCCTGGAGCCAACCATGGCCTTCAGGAAGCGCCCCGACCTCTTCTTTGCCGGGCAGATCACCGGGGTAGAGGGGTATGTGGGCAGCATCGGCAGTGGTTGGGTGGCCGGGGTTAATGCCGCCCGCATAGCCCAGGGCTATCATCCGGTGACCCTGCCCCCCACCACTATGCTGGGCGCCCTGTGTCACTACATCAGCCGCGCTGACCCGGCCTCTTTTCAACCGATGAAGGCCAACTTTGGCCTCCTACCGGAGCTTGACCCTCCCGTGCCCAACAAGCGCAGACGCTATCAGGCCTACGTCGCCCGGGCGCTGGAACACCTCGCCCAGTTTCTCTCAGACACCCGGACCGGAGCAGACCAATGACACGAACCTTTCTCTGCTTTCTCGTGCTCGTATGCATAGCTTGCAGCAGCCCCACCCCGCGCACCTTCGACGGCCAGGCGGCCTACGTCCATGTCGTGAAACAGTGCGAGCTGGGCCCACGCCCCACCGGCTCGGAGGCCAACCGCGCCACCGGCGACTACATCATTTCCGAGCTGGAGGCGCGGGGATGGACGGTGGAGACCCAGGAGTTCACCTACCGCGGCACGCCGGTGCGCAACATCATCGGCAAGACAGGCGAAGGCCCGGTGATCCTGCTCGGTGCCCACTACGACACCCGCCGCAGTGCGGATCGGGAGGACCCTTCCCAGCCTGTGCTGGGGGCCAACGACGGCGCTTCCGGCGTCGCGGTGCTCCTGGAATTGGCCCGCACACTCGAACGGGATAAGCTCAAACACCAGGTCTGGCTGACCTTCTTCGACGCTGAGGACAACGGCCAGCTCGACGGCTGGGAATGGTGCGTTGGCTCCTCGTATATGGCGGCCCACCTTGAGGTCATGCCAGCCGCAGTCGTCGTGGTGGACATGGTCGGCGATGCCGACCAGCAGCTCTATCTGGAGTACAACTCCGACCCAACCTTGCAGACCCAGCTCTGGGAGCTGGCCGCGACGCTGGGTTACACCCAGACCTTCATCCCGGAATACCGTTTCTCCATCTACGACGATCACGTCCCCTTCGCCCAGCGGGGCATCCCTGCCGTGGACATTATTGACTTCGACTACGCCTACTGGCACACGACCCAGGATACGCCGGACAAGGTCAGTGCCGCCAGTCTGGAACGGGTCGGGCGGGTGCTGGAGGTTTGGCTGGAGGAGAAGCTCAGGTGACAGTCTCCAGAAAAGGTGACGGTCACCCCCCAAGTGACCGTCACCTGAGCTGGTTTATCCCGGGTAGACCCTGTCCCCCTCGGGGACCGCTGGCCCGCTACCGCCCCTCCCAGGCAACACGGGCGGTAGAAGCATACGTGCGCCAGTTTACCCGACCGGGCGAGCTGGTGGTGGACCTGTTCTGCCAGGGAGCAACCGCCCTGCGCGAGGCGAGCCTGGCCGGGCGCCGCGCGCTGGGCTTTAGCGTCAATCCGCTGCTTGTGCTGATCACACGCCTGGAACTCCGGTGCACCGACGCTTACGCCCTCAACCGCGCCTTCACCCGCCTTGCCGACAGCCCCAAGGGCGAGACACTGCTTCGTCATCACCTGGCCGCTCTCTACCGCTCGGCCTGTCCACAGTGTGGGGCGCCGGGAGAAGCCAGGTGGTTCGCCTGGGAGCGGGGAGAGGCCTATCCTTTTCGCAAAATGGTGGACTGCCCGCGCTGCCGGGAGGCACACGAGGGACCGACGGATGATGAGGATAAGGCAGCCGCCCGCCGCATCCCGTCCCGGGGACTGGCCTACTACTACGCCCTCGATCGTGCAGTGCCGCTTAACCATCCGGCCAGAGAGCGGGCTGCCGAACTTGTCGCACTATACACACCGCGCAACCTGTCCGCCCTGATGGACCTGGCGACCCGCCTGGAACACCTCGATGCCGATAGTCAGACGCACATAGCGCTGGCTGGTGTGATCCTCGGCTGTTTCGACGGCTGCAGCAGCCTTGACCCCTATGGCGAGGAACGCCCGCGCCCGCGCACCCTGCGCCTTCCGGCCCGCTACCTGGAGCGCAACGTGTGGCTCTGCCTGGAAGAGGGGATCGCGTGCCTGCTGCGCGACGCAGATACCACTGTGGAGGTCATAGAAGCCCCAGACGTCGCTACCCTGGTCAAAGGCGAGGCCGCAGGGTGCGCGGTGGTGGAGTGCGCCGCCCGTGGGGTGCCGAAGCTGGTGCCACCCGGCAGTGTGGCGCTGATCCTGGCCGACCCGCCCCGCCCTGACGGTGTCTTCTGGGCCCTCTCAGCGCTGTGGACAAGCTGGCTCTGGGGGCCGCGGGCAGCCCAGGCCATGCGCCCCTTCCTGACGCGCCGGCGTTTCGACTGGGAATGGCACCGTCGTGCCCTCCAGGCAGCGCTGGAGACGGTCGCCCCGCTGCTCACGCCTGACGGCCACCTGCTCACCCTCTTCTCCGATCCCAACCTTGCCCTGCTGGAATCCGTCTGCCTGGCGGCCTGTGGAGCAGGATTTACCCTTGCGGGATGGGGCTACAGCTCTCAGGTTGGCTACCGGCTGGTATGGCGCCGCCCGCCCGCGCAGACGCAGACCACACGAGCGCTCCCAGCCCCTGACGCCGAGGCCCTGAAACAGGGGATCGCTGCCCAGGCGGAGGAAGCCGTCCGGCATACGCTGCGCGAGCGCGGAGAGCCGACCGACAAACCGTTGCTTTACGGTAGCATCTACGCGGCCCTGGCGACAAGCGGGCTTGCAGCAAGCGCTGCTACCCTGCCCCAGAAGCCGCACACCGACCTGTTCGCGCTCGTAGCCGAAGCGGTACGCTGCGGCGTTGAGCACGCTCAGCTTCTCCAGCTCACAGGTGCGGATGAGGACGCGCGGTGGTGGCTGCCGGATGCCAGAGATATTGCCGAGCCACTGGCCGACCGCGTCGAGCTGCTGGTGTGGGAGCTGCTGGCACGTCAGCCGGCCTGGCCACCGGACGAGCTGGTGAACGAAACGTATGCGCGCTTCTCCGGCCCGCTCACCCCCGACCTGGCCCTGGTGTTGACATGCTGTCTCTTATACACATCT
>JAOAAG010000368.1 GCA_026418995.1 Anaerolineae bacterium | reverse complement strand
ACGTTTACCAGCACCTCGGCCACATAACCGCCAGTCTCAAAGCCCAGCTCACTCTCCACAGCGGGGACTACTGTGCCGGAGCCGGTGACCGAGAGGACCACCTCACCGCGACGCACCCGGGCCGTCGCCAAGGTCGGTTCGGCTGGGGCCTGGCGCGGGAGGTAGACCAGACGATAGCAGGCATACCCGCCAGTGGCGAGAAGCAAGACACAAGAAACAAAAAGCAGCACACGAAGCAACGGCGTCCTTTTACGCATGATACCTCCACGCAGGCCCAATTGCCATCATTCGAGGCTCACCACCTCTCCCAATGCCAGCCCTTCCAGGACTGCAGCGTTGATACCATCCGTCAGCCCCACCCGGACGGCACGCGTCTCCTGCGTACCGTCCGGGCGGATCACGGTAACAGTATGTTGCCCTGGCGCCGTCTCGCGCAACGCCTCGACCGGCACCAGGAGCACGCCCTGGGCCTGCGCCGCGATGACCTCGACGCTGGCCGTCATGCCGGCGAGGAGACTCACCTCCTCCGCGCCCAGGTCCAGGCGGGCCCACGCCTCTACCGCGGGCGTGTTGCCCACCGTCGTGAGCATCGGACTCACCCGGACGATGGTGCCGGTGAACGTCCGATCAGGCAGCGCCTCAAAGACGACGTTCACCGGATTCCCCACCGCCACCGCCGCAAGGTCCGCTTCCTCCACCCAGAAGTGCACCAGTGGCTCCTGAAGAGTCGCCAGGGTAAGGACAGGTGTGTTAGCTCCGATCTGCTCACCCACCGTCGCTACGATCTCCATCACCACACCATCGAAGGGGGCATGGAGCTGTGCAGCCTTCAGGTTAGCCGCCGCCTGTTCGCGCGCCAGCAGCGCCTGGTCCACCGCCAGCGTTGCCCGCATCAGGGTGTCCGTCAACGGCTCGCTTTCCAGAAGCCGCAGTTTCTCCTGTGCCTGGTAGAGAGCGTAACGTGCCTGTTCTATGCGGTTCTTCGCCTGCACCTCTTCAATCAGGGCCTTATTCACAGCTTCCTGCCATCGTCCCTGTGCCGAGAGCAGGGCGTTCATCGCATGGTCATGGTCGCTCTGGCTGAGACGGCCAGCTTCGTACTCCAGTTTCTTGCCGTAGTAATATCCCACATACCAGTCGTACAGGGTTTTCTGGTTCTTCACCGCAGCATCCAGGCTGGAGTTGAGAGTCTTCTCGTAGGCATCCTGTGCCAACTTTAGCTCAGCCTGAGCATTGCGCACAGCAGCACGGGCGTCGGCCAGTTCGGCCTCACTCGGCCCGGCCTGAACATCGGCCAGTTCGAGCTGGGCCAGTTGCACCTGTACCTCGGCCTCGGCCAGTGCTCGCTCCAGGTCCGTCGTATCCAGCCGCGCCAGCACATCGCCCCGTCTCACACGGTCGCCTGCGCGAACCCGCATCTCGCTCAGCGTACCGCCGACGCGAAATCCCACCTCCAGTTCCACTGCGGGCACGAGCTCGCCGCTCCCATCCGCAGTGACGACCAGATCGCCCTGAGTGACCATTGCTGTTTGGAGCGTCGGCTCGGCTTGCTCCTCCCCGGCCTGCGGAAAGTAGCGCGTGTACATCACATAACCGCCTCCACCGAGCAAGAGGGACATCAGGATCATGATCCAGAGTCTGCGCTTTTTCATACGTCCTCTCCACCGATCGCGCTACACGTAAAAGCGCCCCCGATTACCACGTCTACCCAGTAGTTCAGATTGTTCCTCTTCATCCCGCACATCCTTACGCGAACACCGCCCTCCATTGTACGCGCCAACCTGAGAACACCCTGAACGGAGGCTGAGAACGTGCTGAGAACCGGTGAACAATTTCACAAAGCGGGAGGAGCGCCTCGGCGCTCCTCCCTGAATACTCATAGGCTCACCTCCTTTCAGCACCCCACTACTCACTGCCGGGGCAGTCGCCCCATCTTCCTCTACCTCCAAAGTGGGGGCCTCGTCCCAGTGGGCCCAGGCCACGCCCCATCGGCATATAGCCCTTTTCAATGCCTTCGAGTAGCCAATCGGCCTGCTCGCGGGTCATCTTCCCTTCTGCGACCGCCTGCTCAATGGCCTGTTTCAGCGCCTCGCTACGGGCTGCTCTTATGGCGTCATACACTTTCTGGATATCCACGCCCTGGGCCTCGGCGATCTCTTCCAGTGTCTTGCCGGCGTGGAGTTCGGAGAAGAGCGCTTCAGGCTTGAGGCCGAGCGCTGCGGCTACAGCGTCAAAGACCGTCCAGCGGCCATCTGGCCCGCCGCAGAGGCCCCACAGGCCAGGCCCACCGAAGCCCTTGCCAGGGCGGGCAGCCCCCGGCTGAGGCGTAGGGGTAGGCGTAGCGCCCTGCGCGGACACAATGGCTGCGCCGGCCAGAGCCACAAGGAGCAGCGCGATCAATACACCGCCGCCCAGCAAAAGGACCTTCTTGTTCATCCAACTCACCTCCTTTCTCGCGTTAATCTAGGTGGCCTTTTCCCAACCTCGCGCCATACATTGTAATCGCTACAGTTTAGAATAGCCTGAACAGACGCTGAGAGTATGCTTAGAGGCTAGAGATCCTTCAGGGGCAAGTGGTAGAACCAGAGTAGGAGTTATGCGAATGCGATTCTTGTTAAGCGTAACACTTGGTGATATACTGCTAGTGCCACCCACGATTGGCCGAACTGGTCCAAACAAGGAGGGTGTCGCCGAAGTGCTGACCCAGCACTAGGGGAGCGACTCTACGAGAGGTGAAAGGAGCCATGGAACACTGGGAAGGCCCGCGTCTGGTAAAGCGTGAAGAATTGCTGGCAGCACATCGCCTGGCAGCCCTGTGCTTCCCCGAGGACTTGCTCGAAGCCCCGGAAGAAGAGCTGCTTGCCGCGTACAAACCTCCCCGGAAAGGAGGACTCTACGTCATCTGTCACAACGGCAGTCCGGTCTCCGAGCTGGGCGTATACCATAGTCGCCTCTCGCTGTACGGAAGTTACATACGGAT
This sequence comes from Anaerolineae bacterium, assembly GCA_026418995.1. Taxonomy (GTDB): domain Bacteria; phylum Chloroflexota; class Anaerolineae; order B4-G1; family B4-G1; genus JAOAAG01. The sequence goes on along the minus strand of JAOAAG010000368.1, from coordinate 26,149 downwards.
AGCCAGTATCGGCGGTGTGTGCACGCACCCCGACTACCGCGGACAGGGACTGGCTACCCGCCTGCTGGAGCATGCCATCAGAGCGCTCACAGAAGAGGGAGCACATCTTTTGCTCATCTCCGGTATCCGCGACCTGTATGAGCGGGCCGGGTGCGTCACTGCTGGCGTGTTCGAGTACTTCACGCTCAAGCCGGATCAGCTTCCCGCCCAGGAAGAGAGATTTACGGTGCGTCCAGCTACCCCGGACGATGCTCCTCTGTGCGCCCGGCTCTATCATCAGGAAGCAGTGCACTTCGAGCGGCCGGTAGAAGATTTTGTCCACCACTTCCGCAGGGCCGAGGAATACCTCCGCGCCGAAGACTGGATTATCGAAACCAATGGCCGTCCGCAGGCGTATCTTTTCACCGGACTGCCCTGGGAGGCACTGTTCCTGCAGGACCATACCGTTCGGGAGGTACGCGAGTACGCTGGCAGCCGCCTTGCACTGGTCGCCGGGCTGGGCATACTCATCTCCCGCCTGGGCCTGCGCGAACTGCGGTTTCTGGTCCCCTGGCAGGAAGTGGACCTGATTCAGATGCTGCGCGGATACGGGGTCGCAAGCGCTGCTATCCCCCTGCTTGAGCATACCATGCGCGTCGTCAACCTGCCGGGGTTGATGACCGGCCTGAACGCTTACATCGCGGCGAGGCTAACAGAAAAGCTAAGGCGAGGGCTACGGTTTGAGCAGAATGGAGAAAGGTACGTGCTCGTGCGAGGACGAGAGCGGCTTGCACTGGACGGAAAGGCGATGACGCGCCTGATTATGGGCGTCCCCCCGGAGATGGCAACCGGGGTGGATACAGGTCAGGGAACATTGGCCGAAATCGTGGCGGCGCTTTTCCCGCTGCCTTCATTCCTGCCGGGCTTGAACTACAGATAGGGGATGGGAGCTCAGCACTGCGGACAGGATGCCCCTATTCTCCTGATAATTTGGTCACGAGAGGCAAATATGGGAAGACGGCTCTCCAACCTCTCTTCAATTCCGCGTCCCTACCCCCCAACCTTCAGCATCACACACGGGACGTACTGTCTGTACTCGCCTCCAAAGATGTACGTACCTAGCTGAGTGAGACAGCTACGCAGCCGATTCTCCTCCAGCAAGCGTTCCTCCGTAGGGCAGCGTACACGTTGCCACCTCTGGTTATCCAGCAACTGATATAGCCCCAATTCATCCTCTTTGAGGCCGGCCAGGTCACTCTCCTCATATGTCCATATCACAGTCACAGGGAGCTGGAACGTCAGCGAGATCGGTTGCCCACCCCGGTAAGCGCTGAGGTTGAACCCCATAATGCCCAGAGGAGGCCCTGGCGGTAGCCGCCGGGGCCAAAGCGGCGTAAAACGTATCTCCGTCGGCAGTGTGACCGTGCCCGTAGGGAACAGGAACACTAACAGACCGCTGGTCGAGGAGAAATAAGTGGCGCTATCTGGCTGGAGCATTGCGGTGATCACCACAGGTATGGTAAGCTCCACGCTGTTGTTCATCTCGTTCTGCTCATCCAGCTCCTCCCCGCTGTCCACAAAGATATGGAGCAGGTATACATCCGGGGCCGGGAAAGAGAGCTCAGAGGTCACCATGTGGCTTGCCGATGCTCCATGCTCCAGCGGGGGCAGACTCCAGCGGCGAACGGGTAACAGCGGGTTCTCAAAAATGTCGCTCAGAGCCACCGTTGCCGAAACAGGCGGAGAGGTCCAGATCCCGGCGTTGGTCGTCGTGATGGAAACGGTGAGCGCTCCGGCCCGCCCGTAGTCGGGCAGCAGGATCGAGAGGCTGGCAGAGACCACCAGATCGGGGCGCGTATCCGCCTGCAGCATCAGCCGATTGTTACCCCGGTTTCTATCGGGCAAGCGCGCGGTATGATCTACTTCCAGCGTTATGGAGTACACCGCGCCGCAGCAGGGCAATGATATCTGGCCGGTGACGGTGACCCCTTTACCAAAAGGTATAGCCGGGACATCCAAGGGCACGGCCGGGACAAGGGAGCCCTGTGCATAGCTCAACCAGAGCGTGCCTGAGACCCTGGGGGTGGCGAGCACTCTGAGATTAGCAACGGTCGAGGTGATATGCAGCACTCCCCCCTGAAGACCTGGGTCATGAACTTGCCAGGTCGTCGTGAGTATCGCCAGGTCTGGCCCGGCGTGCACGGTGCGTCTATACGTATTGTTCCACCGCCTGGGGTCATCAATTTGCGCGTTGGGGTCTGCAACGAGGGTCAGTGTGTATACGCCACACTGGGTAAGGGCAAGGGAGGGCAACACCCTGGCAATAGCATTCCCCGTATACCGTGCCGGAACGTTGACCAGGGATTGAAAGGCCAGTTCAGGTGACGCAAGGAGCACATTGTTTGCCGGTTGCTTACCCATATTGGCCAGATATCCTCTCACCGGCAGGTAGACAGCACCGGAGGTAGGAGGTTGGGTGATGGTGAGAGCTTCCAGAGGGGCTGTATCAACTTTCAGGTCAACCACCAGGTCGGTATAGAGCGTGTCAGAGAGGGCCGCGGTATACGTGGCGTAAGTCTGTCCCATCGGAGAAAGGGTTTTAGTACTGCTGCGGAACAGGTAGCCGTTATACTGGACATCGTCGAAAAGACTGTACCAGGCCCACGCCTGTACCAGCCGGTAGTCGTCCGCGGGGTAGCCGACTTCCGGGTACTGCTCGTAGAGAAATAAGTTAAAAGTCCGGGTCATAAAGTGGCTCACACGGGCAGGAGTATATTTACGCCCGTCCTCGTCCGGGAGCCATTCTGGCCAGAGGATGCCGTACTCGGTGATGATGAGGGGCTTGTTTTGTTGTCCCTTGTCCTTCATCCACTGACGAAAGGCGATCAGATTGTCCCGGAAGATGTTGATATTGTCAGCGTCGCGGATTTTGTAGTCTCTGGCGCAACTGGTAGGCACGCCCGGCGGGGTACTGGCACCCCAGGAGCCGTACACCTCGCGTAGAATGAAGGCATGGATGTTCCATACGTCCACGGGCATTGGCTCGCCGTAGGCCTGCAGATAGGTATTCCACACAATATCGAGATACTGCATCCGGCAGGGCGTGGGTTGGACGATGCCGCCGTTGGCGATCAGGGCCGTGGGGTCCAGGCCCTTGATGTAGTGGTAGTATTCGTGGTAAACGTGGGCGTAGACGGCAGGGTAGAGCGGATTCCCCAGATAGAGCGAGTCCGGTTCGCTGCTCATTAGCCAGAGAGAGCCCGGATGAGCAGCGGCAATCTGGGCAATTGCTGCCTTATCCGGCCTGGCCGTGACCAGGGCCGGGTTGTACGGGTCAGAGCCGGCATAGAAGCGGACCAGTTGCACATAGGTCAGCCTATCGGGATGGGGAGGATCAATCCTGGCGCCTCCGTCCAGATACCACCCAGCGTGGAGCAGCGTCACGTCATACTTGGAAAGCGGGTTGTCCTCCCTTTTACTCCCGAAGTCAAACCCGAACCGATCGCGCGGGTTAAGGTAGGGAGGCAGGAAATGATAGCCGGAGCCGACGGTACGCACGGTTACCGCTGCGCCAGAGCGGGAAAGGAGAGCGCTTACCACCAGTGCCAGTGCAAGTCCACTCAATAGCGCCAAGAGGAGTCTCTTCATCGTGCGCATCATGCTGAGTTGCCTTATCCCCTCCCACAGGTCTACCTTACAGACTGGGGAGCAGGTCTGCAGGTCGCTGGGTACCCGGCTGCTGAACCTGGGGAGAATAGACTGAACAGAACAATAATGTATTGGAAGTATACCAGCCTCTGCCTAAAAAGCCAAGTCGAGGTGGCGAGATGCTATGGAACGGTACTTGATGTTCGGTTGAAAGTGGGATATAATAACCGCGTTACACAAACAAGAGGCAAAGGCGTGCAGCGCTTGAAAGAGGGGCATATTATTATGTATTATGCCTTCGTGCCTCGGAGGCTCTTAGGGCAAAGCCAGCAAGCCTGCACGGATCAAGGCCCCTGTCTCATTAACCTGAACCTGTCGGTTAACATTCAGCCAAGGAGGTTTTCATGCTACTGCAGGGTAAGCTGATCGCCGAAAGTCCCATCTACCGGGGCAATGCCCGCAAAACCCTGTTCACCAGGGACGGCGATGGCAAAGAACGCCTCGTTTCCTTGGCCGGCGAAATAGCAGGCACAGCCCAGGCACTGATGGACGCCTTTATCGGGCGCTCGGCTGATGGCAAAAACATCGGCCTGCTCAACCGACTGTGGCGCCGCCTTTACGGCACCCCGATGCCGGAGCGGCTCGTCACTCAGGTGAAGTGCAAGCTCCAGGAAGGGTGTTACACCCGTGACCGCTTCTTCGATCTGCGCATGGGGCTCAAACTGGACGAGGACCGCTGGGCTGCCGAGGCCAACGCTAACTACAAGATGGAGACCGTTTTCCGCCACGCCATCTTTGACTTCTCGATGACAGTGGACGACAAGCTGCTGCGAGAGGAGGATAACGCCGCGAAGCTCTATTATGTACTCCGCGAGCTCCAGGAAGGCCGCTTCTGGTTCGGAGCCGGCAAAAGCAAGGGGTTGGGGCGGGTGCGGCTGGAAATGGACTTGCCTTTCTCCCCCTCAACCGCCCCTCAGCTCATCCCCAATGTGAATCACCTGAGCATTGCTCTGAGCTTCAACGCGCTCAACCCGGTGCTGGTGGGCTGGAACTGGGGCAAAATAGACCCGGAAGCCCCTGCCTTCGCCGCAGTCGAGGGGCAGATCCTCGTCGGAGCGATGCGCGACTTGCCGGATCCTGTCCGCAGCCGGTTGGAGATGGCTCTGAGCGGCCCGATTTTCAGCCCTGAGGACTGGAAACACAAGTTCAGCGACTACCTGCCCCGTACCATAGCCGTCTGGCTACAGGAGAGATCATCCGGCGCAGTCGAAACCTGGGTGCTCCACTCCAAGGCCCTGGCCAAGCTCAGTAAGGGCAAATACGCCCTCTCGAAGAAAGTAGTTGACGCCGTCACTCCCCTGTGCGACCAACCTTTTCCCAGCCTTGAGGCGGCTGAGGCCGCGCTTGTCGAAGCCCTGGCGGATAAGGCTAACATGGCCGGCCGTATCCTGAAGGAAATGGAAAAGCAGGTCCAAAAACGCCAGGAGCTGGACGAGACAGCCTGGCAGGCGGTTGCTCAGGCTCTGGGTCTGGATGAGCGTGTGAAGGAACAGGTAGTGGCCAATCTCCACGATGAAGCCGCGCTCACCAGGGTGCTCAGGGAGGCCTGTCGGGCAGCGCTGCCCCGCCTCTACCTGCAGATAGATAAACACATCCAGTTGCTCCAGAGCGATAGTTGGGTGGATGCGGAGATCGCCGAGCGCGAGGCCCATATGCAGATCAAGATGCTGCTGCTGGAGGGCAAGATCAGCGAACAGCAGTGGAATGACCGACACAATCCCCCCGAGGGAATCAGCCTGGGGGCCTGGCGCAGTTTCCTCGACGAGCATAGCCGTGTGCGCTATCACCACATCGTCCAGCCCAGCAACTTGCGCAAGAGCATCACCAACGACCGCAACTTTATCGCCTTCCTGGAGAGCTACCGGGCCAGGGTACGCCAGGAGTTGACGCAGCCATACCACATTGACTTCCGCTTCGGTGGCCCCTCCAACCGGGAGGTCTCCCGCAAGTACGGCAAGCCCTACGACACGATGTTTATGCGTATGTTGACCTGGTCGCCGTCTACCCGCGAGGAGGGAGCGTGGGAGATTTACATCCCCGGCAGCACGATTAAAGGGGCCTTCAGGAGACGGGCCTCCCAGGTGCTGAAGACGTTGTGGGGGGAATCACCCCATACCGACGCCGTGCTTGACCGCCTGTTTGGCACCCAGGGACAGATAGGGGCCGTCTTTTTCTCGGATGCCTACCTGGCAGACCAGATTGACCCGGAACGCAGTTGGTGTTCCATGGACGGAGTGCGCATGGACCCTCGCACCGGGCGTCCAGTGGAGGCCGCCAAGCGCGATTACCTGTTCGCTTACGGCAAACACCTGCTCTTCCAGATGAAGATAGACTTCCAGGACATTACCAGCGACGATATGGAAGCGCTCTCCATCTTGCTACACCTGCTGAACGACTTCAGGAACGGCGATATCCCCATAGGCGGCGAAAAGACGAGTGGGTTCGGATGGGTGCAGGCCAACGTGGACAACATCACCTGGCTAACCAGTTCGCCAGACGACAGTGTGACCCAGGCCCTCTTCCCCGGCCATCAGTTGGTGCAGGACGGCGTCTGGCACCGGCTGGTACTGGAGGACGAGGCTGCCGCTAAAGGTTTGCCCATTACCACCATGCTGCAGGCCAGGCAGGAGGTAAAGAAACCTCTCCGTGCTCCGGCTGGCTTTATCTCTCACCGTGCCTTTGGTGGCTACTGCGGTATGCTGGCCGTAGAAGTGGAGACGCTCACCCCCACCCATGTGCGGGAGAGCGGGGAGCCCTCCTTCAGGGCCGAGTTCGACGGCCATGTCATCAACGGCTGGGACTTCTTCTCCATGGCCCCACCGCAGGCTAATCGGCGGCCCGACGACAGACTTTATGCGCTACCCAGCCGGAGCATCAAGGGGGTGCTGCGCCACATCTATGCCATCGCCAGCGATTCCCTTGAACCATCTTCCAACCTGAGTAACCTGAATCCGGTGGACAGTCTGTTCGGCTGGGTGGGAGCAGGCCAGAATCAGGCCCTTATGGGGAGGCTATCGGTGGGTTTCGGCTTCTTCGAGGCTCCGGCGCTAGCCTGGTTCAAAGTGGCCTATCCCTACACCGGCTGGGCGTACAATGGCAGGTGGCATTACACGGCAGGGCAAGAAACGGTCAAGCACCTCATCGCCCAGACGTGGCGTCTCTTCCCCCATACGCCACTGGCCCCCCCGGTAACACAACTGGACGTTTTTCAACCCGACACCGTCCAGGCCAATTACTTCAGAGCGGTGATGCCGGGGAGCAAGGCACGCTTCACACTCCGTTTCTGGAATCTGGAGGAAGAGGAACTGCGCCGTCTGCTCTGGTGTGTGGTGCTTGAGCCAGACCTGGCTCATAAAATCGGTCACCACCGCTATCTGGGGCTGGGCAGCCTGCGCATGCGCCTGTTGCCGGAGAGCTACCTGATTGACTGGGGGAAACGGTATACCAGCGAGAAATGGCAGCAGCCTCTCCGCGCCGAGGAATGGGTGACACCCAAGGTGGTCGCCTACTATACCGAGTTGAAAAAGGCGCTGACAGTGGGATGACAGTCACCTTGCAAGTGACTGTCATCTCGCACCGGGAAGGCACTGGATGCTGAGCCCATTTGACTGGTTGCGCTTGAGCTGTACCGGCTCTGAACTGCTGGCCACCATGCGCCTGATTGCCCAGTCCGCCGAGTTCCCCCGCACGGAGGAACTCGGCCCTCCCCGTACTGCTCTGAGCAGCCCATGTATGCGCTGTTGGGTCTACCCACGCCACACACACAAGCGCACCAGCCGTTACTGCTCTACCTGCAAAGAGATTCTGGCCCGCGCCTGGCAGCTCAAGGGCATCTCCCCCAGAGTCATCCTGTTATGGGGGTTTGTCAACAAACTGCCCAGGCAACTGCAGGACCACAGCGCCGCCCAGGGCATCGCCCCGATGGGCGTCTACATCCACGACGAAAACCATTTCCTGCTCGCGCTTCACTATCGTGACCTGAAGGGCTGGTTGCGCGAGGTGATGCTCTATTATGGGGATGAACTTCAAGGATTCATCCAGATTTTCCCGACCACAGGGAGTGCCACTCCTACCATGGGGGAGCTGCTCACTCGCATCATTCACCATGATAGCCGCTTCCCTATGGACCGCCTGCGCGTGCGCTTCTTTTCCAAAGTGAGCCAAATCTTCTACCCCCACGCCTATGATAAAATGGGAGTATTGACATTCGACATACTCGAGTTCCTCAGCATGCTGGAGATGGCCTCGATCTTCCGCGCGATGCTGCGCCCGGAGGAACAGAGGTTGCTCTACAAGCTTCTCAGCGCGGAAGATGTGGGAAACGTTCAGTTCTACTGGGGTAGAGTCATGGGTTACTTTGACCAGGGAGTCCGGGATATGCTGAACGCCTGGAAAGTACGCTATTGGTCCGAAGCGCAGGCCAACCTGTTCTATAAATTGATCGAGTATGTTGAGCTTTATCAATCAGATCACGCTGATTCGCTATCTGATAGTCTGGAAGGTTAACGGTTCGCTGGTTAAGGTACCCTCTTGTCTTTCCGCCGAGCTGTCGCAAAACCTGGGTACCATCATCGCTAATCGTTTACCCACACAGGAGGCACGAGCCTGGCGCAAGGCGCTGGGTATCACGCAGGAGAAAAGAGACCCATTGCTCCTGCCGGCCCCCGCCCCCTCTTCCCCATGGCCGATCGAGGTGGTATTGCTCCCCTATCCGGTAAAGCGCATCTACGGGCAAGGGGAGTTGATCATGTGGGAGCTTAAACTGCTCGGGATTCATGCGGACCACAATCTGTTTCTCGAGCTGCTGTTGCCAGCGATGGAGGAAGCCTCCACCTTGGCACATACTCCTCCCAAGACCTTGTGGGGACGCTTTGACATACATAACATTTATGTGGCCAAGGGAGAGAAGTGGGAACCGCTGGTCACCGAGGGCAAGCTGGACTTGAATTACCGTCCCACCCCAACCCAATGGATAGACGGACTGAGTTTCTTGCCTAAGTCAGGGCGTGCGATGCACCGCATCCATTGGATAACCCCATTCGAGCTGGATGACCAGCAGGAACCCACACTCCACTCTGTACTGAACGCGCTGGTGGCACGTTTGGTGCTGTTTGTGCCTGGCAAGCGCCCCACCGTAGACGATGTATGGACATGGCTTCCCGATGAGGAACGGACCACTTTGCGGACCGTTCTGGACGATGCAAGAGAATGCACACCAACACGTTCGGCGCTCAAAGCAGCTCCCAAAGGATGGCCGGGCCGCCGGATAGGTTCTCAACTCTACACCACCATTCCCCATCATATGGTGCCCTACCTGCAACTGGCCTCCATCCTGCATGTCGGCAAGCACACTCACTTTGGGTGTGGTACTTTCAAATTAGAGTAGACCGGTATCAAACCATGTTTTTTAAGGAGCGTCTCACTTGACGGAGTGGAAAACCCAGAAAACTCAGGGACTGATAATAGGCTCAGGCCTTATCCTCGTCATCATCCTTATAGACGCTGGCCTGATTTGGGTAGCTATCGAGCGGCCGCTGACCATCGGCACGTTTATCCTCGGCCTGGCAGTGCTGACGAGCCTGTTTTTGTTGATGCTGATCGGGTACTGGCTGTATGGGCTGGCGCGCTCAAAGTACCTGCTCGACCGGAACGCATTGATCATACGCTGGGGCGCGGTCGAACAGATCATTCCTGCGCCGCAGATCCAGCGGGTGCTGACCGGCGAGGAAATTGAAGGCCCCATCCGCTTCTACGGAGGGATGTGGCCAGGCCACTGGGTGGGCTATGGAGAAGTTTCCGGTATAGGGCAAACTCTGTTCTATGCTACGGTGCCTCCCAGGGCGCAGGTTTTCATTGTCACGCCCGGCCTGAGCTACGGTATCTCCCCCGCCGACAGGGATAATTTTTTGGCCTCGCTGCGCAAACGTCTCGAAATGGGTCCCACTCAGCTTGTGGAGCAGGGTTCACGACTGCCGGGGTTTGTTCACTGGGCTATCTGGCGAGACCGGCTAGGGCTGGGTATGCTGCTGACCAGTTTGGTCCTCCTCCTGGCACTGGTGGGGCTGCTGTGCTTCTATTTTCCGGCGCTCCCCCGCGTGGTGCCGCTCCACTTCGGCGTGGACGGCAATCCCGACAGGCTGGGGGCACGCAGCGGCATCTTTATCGTACCACTTATCGGCCTGCTGGCCCTGCTGTTCAACGGCTCGCTGGGCGCGCTGGCATATCGCCGCGAAAGAATGGTCAGCTACCTCCTGTGGGGAGGGGCGCTGCTGGTCCAATTGTTGACCTGGAGAGCGGCGCTCGGCATCATAGCACAGGCGGGCTGAGCACACGTTTCGGGTGGTGAACGAGGCACTGATGACTTCACCGAACCTTCTAGAGCTGGCCGGCGGCTTGCTTCTCTCGTTGCTCATCGGCCTGGCCGGTTACCGTCGGGGAGCGCTCAGCGAGAGCGGTGTGGTGGGTGCCCTGATCACCGGCACGCTGATCTTCGGGCTAGGGGGATGGGAATGGGGCCTCCTGCTCATCGCTTTCTTTGTCTCCTCCAGCCTTCTCTCCTTCTATCGTAGCGCGGATAAAGAGGCCCTGGCGGAGAAGTTCGCCAAGGGCCACCGGCGTGATCTGGGCCAGGCGCTGGCCAACGGAGGATTGGCAGCGCTGCTCGCGGTATGCTCATTCCTCCGCCCTCACCCAATATGGTTTATCGCCTGCGTGGGCGCGCTGGCTACTGTCAACGCCGATACCTGGGCCACCGAGCTGGGCGTGCTGAGCCGTTCCCTCCCCCGTCTGATCACCACCGGTCGGCAGGTCGAGGTGGGGACATCGGGCGGCATCACCTGGGCAGGAAACGGTGCAGCACTGGGCGGCGCACTGCTTATCGGTATGCTGGGAGGCGCCAGTCTGCTGGTGCTCGGCGAAGGACACCATGCCGCCATCGCGCTGGTAGCCGGCACAGCGGGCGGCATAGCCGGTGCCCTGACCGATAGCCTGCTGGGCGCTACCGTCCAGGCTATCTACTGGTGCGACGTCTGCCACAAGGAGACGGAACGTCCACGCCACCGTTGCGGCCGGCAAACCCGTCTCTACCGGGGGTGGCGCTGGCTGAACAACGATCTGGTGAATTTCCTCGCCTCCGTTGCAGGAGCGCTTGTTGCCACAACGCTGGGATGGGTGCTTGGCTAAATGGACACCGCTCCGCAGGAGCAGGGATGCAGACGCACTCTTTTCCTCATCGCTCTGGTAGCAGGACTGTGCCTGGTCGCGAGTGTCTATGCCTGGGAGCACAATATCCCTCTCTTTCGCCTTAGCACACCCGCCCCGCCCTACCCCACCCCATCCGTGGCCGTGGCGTTCGACTTTCCACTTCAGCCGCCCGGGGCGTACGGCCCATACGTGCAGGGGCTGACCGGCCCTCTGGCGGTTGACACCCGCTATGGGGCACAAAATCCAGCGCAGGGGAATCGCCCCAACTGCTTCCGCGACGTCACCGGCGGTACAGTTCCGTTCAATCAGCTCTACCACGCTGGCGTGGACCTCTTCGCGTTAGACGAGACGGGAAACGTGGTATGGGGCGGAGCGAGCGGCATTCCCGTCCACGCCGTGGCCGACGGCGTCGTGGTCTTCGTGCTTGACGCCGGGCGTGAGGGGGAGATCGTCGGGATCGAGCACCTGCTGGCCGGCGGAGGGAGCGTTTACTCCGTCTATTGGCATGTAGCCAGACCTGTGGTGCGGGCAGGGCAGTCCGTAACACTTGGGCAGCCCATCGCCGTGGTACACGACATGGGGCTGAACAGCCACCTGCACTGGGAGATGCGCACTTTTCTGGACGGCTCGCGTATCTTCCCCGCAGGCACTGCCGGAGCGCGGGGCACCTGTAACCGACAAATCGCTGGCGTGGGCTACACCTGGGACGATGACCCGGCCCGCGCTCACCCCGACTACTATGGTTATCTCGACCCCATCGCTTTTGTCACAGCGCACAGGTAGCAGCGATGAGCGATAAGATCAGAGCAGTAGGGTTATTATCCGGCGGTCTCGACAGTACCCTGGCTGTACGCATTATGCTCGACCAGGGGATCGAGGTCACTGCGCTCCACTTCCGCACCGGTTTCTCCTATGTGGAGCGCAACAGGCTGGTCGGGCGGCAGCCGCCCGGACCGACCGACGCGGAGCGGATGGCCGCCCTGCTCAAAGTACCCCTGGAGGTGATAGACGTATCTGACGAGTTCATCCCGGTGGTACTGAACCCGCGCTACGGATACGGCTCCGGCATGAACCCGTGCGTGGACTGTCGTATCTTCTTCCTGCGGCACGCCAGGGCCTGGATGGAAGAACACGGTTACCACTTCGTCTTCACTGGTGAGGTGGTGGGGCAGCGCCCCAAAAGCCAGATGAGGCAGACGCTCGCTGTCGTGGAGCGGCGGAGTGGGCTGACCGGTTACCTCCTGCGGCCACTTTCTGCCAAGCTGCTCCCTCCGACGGTGCCGGAGCTGCGCGGATGGGTAGACCGGGAACGGTTATATGCTATCGGAGGGCGGGGACGCAGAGAACAGATCGCGCTGGCGGAACGCTTCGGTATCACCGGCTATGCGCAGCCCTCCGGCGGGTGCTGTTACCTGATTGACCGCAATTATTCGCGCCGGTTGAAGGATTTCCTCACCCACCCATCCGAGGGAACACTGACCAAGGACATGGTGCAGTTGCTGGCCGTCGGACGTCACCTGCGCCTCCCTTCCGGCCGCAGAGTCGTCATCGGGCGGGATGAGGGAGAGAACGAGTATCTGCGGCATTGCGGAGTTCGCGGCGTGCTCCTCACCACATTAGATCACCCCGGCCCGACAGCACTGGTAGAGGGGGATCCCGGCTGGGACGAGATTGAGCTGGCCGCTCGCGTCACAGCCGGTTACTCTGACGGTAAGGATGAGCCTACCGTCCTGGTCGAGGTGCGCCACGATGATGGAGCGGCGGAGTTAATCAGAGTGACACCCCTCTCAGGGGAGGAAAGCCGTGCCTGGATGATATAGTCCCGGCACCGCTTGACCTGCCGTAACTTGTGTGGTATCCTGAGTACTGGTTCACGTATGTTGGGCGGGAGCAGGGAGAGAAGAAGCCGATGAACGTAAGACAAGCTTTCGCTCAACTGCGTATCAAAATCACGCTCCCCTATGTGATCCTGGCCCTGCTGGTCGCCTTTACAGCCGCCTACATGGTCTCCAGGCTGCTGGTCGGGGTACTGGATGACCGTTTCCAGACAGCATTGCTGGATGCTGGCAAAGAAGCCGCCGATACCGTGGTGCGCATCGAGCGGGAGCAGTTGGCGCTCTGGCGACAGATCGCTTACATGGAACGGTTTGCCGAGGAGGTGGCCCAGAGCAAAGGAGACGCCGCGGGATTGGCGGCCAGCGCATACATGCTCAACGCCCGTGCGGATTGTCTGGACATATTGGACAGAGATGGCCGCCCGCTTTTCGCTATGCATCGCCAGCCAGGTGGAGGAATAGTAGACTATACCTACGCGCCCGGCAGCGACTACCGCAACTGGGAGATCGTGCGCAAGGTGCTGGCTGGCGAGGTGGACGAGGCCGGCGACAAATATGCCGATCTGGTACATACCGACTGGGGATGGGTCTTCTATACCGCCGGCCCCATCAAACTGGAGGGGCAGGTGGTCGGCGTGCTCCTGATCGGGTCCTACCTGGACACGATCGTGCAGCGGCTGGACAACGTGGTGCTAGCGCGTGTGTCCGTCCACACGGGCGGAGGCGGCCCGCCAATAGCGACGACATTTGCCCGGGAGGAACAGAGCACACTGGCATTGGATGAGGAGACCTACCAATTAGTCCTGACCGGGCAGGAAGAAAGGGTATACAGGCGAGAGATTCAGATAGCCGGGCGGGGTTATGCCGAGGTTTTCGGGCCCTTCGAGGCCCGCCACGGGAAGGATCTGGGGGTGCTCTCCGTGGCGATGCCCCTTTCCTTTGTTACCGAGACCCGTCATCCCACGCGCACCTACCTGCTCACCCTCTTCGGAATAGCCACCGTGCTGGTGCTGGCAGCCGGCGCTGTGGTAGCCAGCACCGTGGTACGGCGTATACGCAAACTGGCTACCGCGACGCAACGAGTCGCCTCAGGCGATCTGTCCACACAGGTAGAGCCCGAAGGCCATGACGAGGTTGCCCTGCTGGCCGACGACTTCAACCGGATGGTGGTGCAGTTGCGGGAAGGGCGTATGTACCGTGACCTGCTCGGCCTGACCGCCAGCCCTGAGGTGGCCGAGCGGCTGCGCCTCAGCCTGGAAGCCGGCCGTGTGAGGCTGGAGGCCCAGTCGGTGGTCGCCAGCGTGCTCTTCTGTGACATCCGTGGCTTTACCCGCCTCTCGGAGTCACTCCGGCCAGAGGAGATCATCCGGCTTCTTAACGAGTATATGGACGGCGTGGTGAAGGTGATCCGCCACCACAACGGCGTCGTCAACAAGTTTATCGGCGATGCGGCGCTGGCCTTTTTCGGCGTCCTGCCCGACTCCACCCCCGGCGAGGAAAGCGCCCGCGATGCTGTCGCGGCGGCGACGGCCATCCTGGATTACCTGGCTGAGTTCAATCGCAAACGTCTGGAGCAGGGCGAACCGCCGCTGCGCATCGGCATAGGCATTAACACCGGCCTGGTGGTGGCCGGGGCACTGGGTTCCCAGGAGCGATTCGAGTACACCGTCCTGGGGGATACTGTCAATGTGGCCCAGCGCCTGAGCGACCTGAACAAGGACTACCTGGATTACGATCTCTTCCTCAGCGCCGATGCCTGCGCCGGCTTAGACGAACAGATGAAGGCACAGGCCGTGCACATAGGGCCGGTGCAGGTGAAAGGGCGCCTCGCGCCGGTGGATGTTTACGCTCTGAAGAGAGGATAACATGGAACGGACCACCAACCTCGTCTGGCTGCTGTTTGCGCTTGCCGCGATTGCGCTGGGGTTGTTACTGGTCATGCTGGCCGTCTACCTGGGATTCCTCCCCCTGTGGCCGCACGTCTATGCGGACTCCCTGAGGTCAAAGCTGACCGCCGACTACAGCGCCGACCCGGAGGACATGCCCCGCCTGAGACCACCCCGGCCGGAATTGCTGCTGGACGTGCTGAGTGAGGAGGGCCAGCTCGGCACGAGGATGCCCCCCGGCCCGCTGGCGACACTGGAGGCCAAGATGAGCGCCACCCCGACCTTCACCCCTTCTCCCACCGCCACGCCGACCAACACGCCTACCCGCACCCCCACGCCTACCCGCACGCCCACCGCCACCAATACTCCAACTCCGACTCCTACGAGCACCAGGCGCCCTACCCGGACACCCACTCCCACGCCCACCGTCACCCCTACGCCCACCGTCACCGAGACGATGGCGGCAACGCTGCCGCCGGGCGGGCCGGGTGAACCGCCCACGCCGCCGCCCCCTCCTACGGCCACTTACCCGGCCTCACCCTTGCCTGCGCCCTGAGAATATGCAGGACATTGCCGGAGAACTCAGGCGCTGGTTAGCGGACGGAGAGAGCATTGCGCTGGCTACCGTCGTGTGGGCGGAAGGATCGTCGCCGCGTGCTCCCGGCGCGCGCCTGGCAGTGACCGCGAGCGGACGGTTCTGTGGCTCGGTGAGCGGCGGTTGTGTGGACGGAGCGGTGTTAGCGGAGGCACAGGAGGTGCTCGCTGGCGCCCCGTTCAAACGACTGCGCTATGGCGTCGTAGACGAGAGCGGCTGGGACGTGGGGTTGGCCTGCGGAGGCACCATCGAGGTGTTCGTCGAGCCGCTGGTAGCCATCCACCGCCACCTGCTCGACGCGCTGGCGGCCGAGACCCCCGTAGCATTCTGCACCCGCCTGAGCGACGCGGCCCATCTCCTCGCCTGGGCGGACGGGAGGATAGAGGGCGAGCTGGCGCTGACCGTCACGTTGCCCGACTTCCGCAGCGCCACCTCCCCTGTGGCTACCTTACATCATCGCCCTGAGGGCGACCTGTTTTGCGAGCTCTTTATGCCGCCGCCCTGCCTGATCGTTGTAGGCGCGGTGCACATCGCCGTGCCGCTGGTGAGCCTGGCGCGAGTGCTGGGTTTCCGCACCAGAGTGATTGACGCTCGCCGTGCCTTTGCCGACCCGGAGCGCTTCCCGCAGGCAGACGAGGTCCTGGCCACCTGGCCCCAGGAGGTGCTCGACGCCGAGCAACTTGGGCCCCAGCATTATATCGTCGTGCTTACCCACGACCCTAAATTCGACCTCCCCACCCTGGAGATCGCATTGCGCAGCCGGGCGGGCTACATCGGGCTGCTTGGCTCCCTCAGCACACAGATGCGCCGGAAGGCGGCCCTCGCAGCAATGGGATTCAGTGAGGAGGAGCTGGCCCGCATCCATGGCCCGGTAGGGCTGGACCTGGGAGGAAATACCCCTGAGGAGATCGCACTTGCTATCATGGCCGAAATCGTCGCCGCAAGACACGGACGTCGCGGAAGGGTGGTGCCAGGTAGAGACGTATGAAACTTCAGAAACTCTGGGTATGCGTCCCTCTCTGTCTGGCCGTGTTAATACTTTCGGGAACGAGTTGTGGATTATGTCAGTTCTCCCTTATGCCCACGCCTACAGCTACGCCCACAGCCACGCCCACCCCCTCCCCCACGCCCTACCCGACGCTCAGCCCCACCTTCACGCCGGAACCCCCCGATACCGGCTGGCAGCCGTTGCTTCCAGGGATCGAACTGCGCCAGATGAATGTCGAAAACGGCCCCGTCACCGAGCGCGTCACTATCGTGCGCCTTGCTCCGGCGCAGGCCCGCTTCCGCGTCCACTACGTCCCCGGCCAACCTCTGCCGGTGAGCGGCTGGGCAGATGCGCTGGAGAGGCCGCTGGTGGTCAACGGCGGCTACTTTACCCCCGAGTATGAAACGGTGGGTCTGCTTGTCAGTGACGGCCACGTCTGGGGCACACCGTATGGCGACTTCGCTGGCATGTTCGCCGTCACCGCAGAGGAGAGCGTGAGCATACGCTGGCTGCGCCTCCATCCCTACGATCCCAATGAACCGCTGCGAGAGGCTATCCAGTCCTTTCCCGTGCTGGTCAAGCCGGGTGGCATTATGGGCTTTCCCGCCGATGCCGACGACGGCCGCCCGGCCCGCCGTACCGTCGTGGCCCAGGATCGGGAAGGGAACATTCTGTTCATCGTGGCGCCACGCGGTTACCTGAGCCTGCACAGGCTGGCCGTCTTCCTCGCCTCATCCGACCTCAACCTGGATGTGGCGCTGAACCTGGACGGTGGATACTCCACGGGCCTGTGGCTTGATGTGGCCGGTCACCCGGTGCAGATTGATTCCCTCGTGCCGGTGCCCTCGGTGATCTCCGTTGAGCTGCTCTCTGCTCCGCCCATCCACCAATAAAAACCAGTCCTCAGCCCGTTTTCATGCGTATAAGAAGTGTACCACATCCTGAATCATAGCCCGGCGACGGCATATAGTTGTCAATGGCCCAAGTGGTCAATGGCCATATGGTTCAAGCGTTAATCGAGCGTACCCTGGCAGGCGATGAAGATGCCGCCAGAGAACTCCACGACCTTCACTACCCGGCCACGCTCCGGCTGGCCTACTTGCTGCTGCAAAATCAGGACGACGCCGAGGACGCCACACAGGAAGCCTTCTGGTACGCTTTTAACAACCTGGAGCGTTTCGATCCACACCAGGCCAGCTTTGCCACCTGGCTCAAAATCATCGTGACCGGCCGCTGCCGGGACATCCAGCGCCGCCGTCGTCGGGCCCGATGGCTCTCCCTCCAGAAGTTACTCGAGGCCGGCTACGACCCCGAGGACGAGGTCGCCTCACACAGGCCGGAAACAGCGCTCGAACTGGTGGGGGTACAGCAGATGGTATGGGAAGCACTGGAACAGGTGCCCCGCAAGGCACGCCAGGCGCTCATTCTGCGCTATTTCGGAGGGCTTTCCTACCCGGAGATGGCGCTCGCTTTGGGCTGCACGGTAAGCACGGCCAAGTCCCGCGTGGCCTACGGTCACCAGGTGCTGGCTCACCTGCTGGAGCAGAAGGCACAGTTTGAACTGAGCTATTCCACCAAGTAGCGCAGGTTGGGGAACGTGACGTGAACAAGCATCTCACCGATCATCAACTACTCTCCTACCTGGATACCCAGGGAGAAAGCGGTAAACGAGAGCACCGCGAACGGGTCGAGGCTCACCTGCTGAGCTGCCCGGCATGCCGCGCCCGTCTGGAACGGCTCTCCAGAACGGCTGCTCTACTCAGCAGCACACTGGACGCTGTGGGGACGCGAGTAAAGCTCTCGCCAGATCGCTCCTGGCACACGTTGAGGTCCCGTCTGGAGGAACAGCGAGCGCGCAAGAACTTGCCGACGCTGCATCTGGCCTTCCGGTACTTAGTGATGCTGGCCGTGCTGCTCGTAATCGCAGGTGGCATCGTCGGGCTGCTCCATACGCTGGCTGTCACTGGACCGGCGCAGGCCACCGCAACCCCTGCTCCGTCGCCAGTCGTCACCGCCCCTGCCGGCCCTGCGCCCACGCTGGCGCCGCTGCCCCGCCAGCAGCCCTATCAGATGTCCCTGCCGCTCTCTATCCTGATCCTTGGTAGCGACGGCGAAAGCACCGACTCCGACCTGGTTGACACCCTGATGCTCCTGCACCTGGTGCAAAAAGAGCATAAGGCCGAGTACGCCTTCATCGTTTCTATCCCTCGCAACCTGTATCTCGAGCTGCCTGGTGGCGACTCCACCCTCGCCGGCAGCCTCTACAGCCTGGGGAAAGAAAGGTCAGGCAACGGTCTGGTCTTCGCGGGCGAGGTTCTCTCGGCTACGCTGGGCATGAGCGTGGATCGCGTCGTCTTCCTGCGCCTCGACGGCTTCGTCAAGCTGATTGACCTGATCGGCGGTGTAGAGATTGATGTGCCCTACCCGGTTGAAGATCGGGCATTCCCGGATGGACGTGGCGGGTACGATCCACTCCTGATTCCGGCGGGCCGACAACTGCTGGACGGCGTCACCGCGCTTCGCTATGCCCGCACCACCGTCGTGCCGGCGCCGGGCTTCGACCGCACCTTCCGCCAGCAACAGATCGCGCTGGCAGTCCACGAGCGCATCACTCAGCCGGGAATCCTGACCAGCCTGATCTCCAGGGCGCCCGCGCTGTGGTCGGCGATCTCAGACGACGTGGCCACCAACCTCTCTCTCAACGAGGCCATTGATCTGGCTCTGGCAACAAGTAGCCTCACGGTGGCGGACATTACCGTGATTTCCATCGAGGCATGCTGTGCTGTCCCGCAGACTATACGGGGCAAGGGAGAGGTTTTGCTGCTCCAGGAAAAACAACTCGAGAGTCTGATGAGAACCCCTAACATATCAGGAGGGGAGAGATGATCCGCTCAGGACCCCTGGAATCGGCAAAAGTTATAGCTACGCTTTTAACGCTGTGTGTCCTGGCGGCCTGCAGCACCGCCAGGCAGGCCATGCCTGTGCCACCGCCTATCCGCATCACTCCCACCCCCACCTTTGTGCTGGCAGCCTCTATAAAAACCCAGCCCACACCTGTGCCCACCCCGCAAGCGCACTCTAAGCCGGTTACCCTGTTATTGCTGGGAGTGGATTGGCGTGGCCCGGGGAGTGAGCTGCAAAACACCGACACACTGATGCTGTTCTACCTTGATCAGGAGGCCAGGCGCATTGTGATACTCTCCATACCCCGCGACCTGTACGTGGACATTCCCGGCCACGGCCAGGGACGCATCAATACTGCCTATGCCCTGGGCGAACGCGATGGCACTGGGGGGCTCGCCTTGGCCTGCCAGACCGTCTCGGCTACCCTCGGGATACCGGTACAGCATGCTGTCCTGGTGGATTTCAACGCCTTCATCACACTGGTGGACGCCATCGGTGGAGTGGAAGTGGACGTGCCATACCCCATCGCCGATCCGCACTACCCGGACAGCGGCACCGGCTACGATCCGTTCTATCTGCCGGCTGGGAAACAGCACTTAGACGGAGCGACGGCCCTCAAGTACGCCCGTACCCGTGCCACTTCCGGCGGCGACTTTGACCGCACCGCCCGGCAGCGGCAATTAGTGCTGGCAGCGCGTGACCGTGTATTGCAGCTCGACTTACTGCCCAGCTTGATCAACCGCGCCCCTCAAATCTGGTCCACTCTGAACAACGCCGTCGAGACCAATCTGCCGCTGGCAGAACTGGCGGAGCTGGCTACCGCTGCCGCCCAGGTCCCCTCCGACCGTATCACCAGTGCCGCCATTGACCAGAGCTGCACCCACGTCTGGATCACCCCTGATGGAGCTCACGTGCTACTCCCCGACCGGGAGGCCATCAGGATACTGGTCAATCACCTGTTCGCGACCCCGCCCGCTTTTGTGTCTACAGAATAACAGGTGACGGTCACCTCTCAGGTGACCGTCACCTCAGGCACACGCGTTCAGGACGGCCTGGCACTTCTATCTTCTGTACGCGCGCAATACCACAGGCAGGTAGACTCTCTGCGGAGTAATGGCGACAGCACGGCTGCCGGTGAAGACTCCACCGCAGTTCGCCACTGTGAGCGTCACCGCATAAGTTCCTGGCGTGCTCCACCTGTATACTGCTCTCTCCCTGTCCCACGGCCCAACAACGGTACGTGTGGGTGCCCAGGTATAGCGAATCGGCGGGGTAGCGTTTGCCGGCGTGATAAGAGCTGTGAAGGTGTAGGGGATATTGACATAGCCCCTGGATGGCCCTGCGATGCCGACACCTGTGAGCGGAGCAAGGCAGGCATCCGTGATCACCATAGTATGGTAAGCCTGCCCGGTGACATCGCGGTTCGTTGGGCTTACCGTGATATGATGAGCGCCTGGGCTGCTCCAGGTGTAGGTGACTACCGGTGTACCCTGTCCCGCCTCTGGCGGGGGCGCCCACCCGTAAAGGACCGGTTCCGTGGCGTCTGCTGGGGTAATCACGGCTGTGAAGCGATAGCGGACGCCGGGGCTGCCGATCGTCGGCCCGACGATACGCACACCCTCCAGCGGGCGCGGGCAGAGTACCCGCGAGACCGCCGTGCCAACCCCTGTAGCGCCCTCAGCCGTATTGACTGCGACCACATTGGTCAACGTCCATCCACACTCAAGACCTACCGTGGCGGTGAACCTATATGTCCATATGCCCCCTGCGGGAATAGTCGCGTTCCAGGTCAGCGCCGAGTTCGTGGTCAGGCAGCCCGGCAGGCGGTCCACTATAGTGGCACGCAAACTGGAGAGGCCGCTATTGGTGATGCGGATAGTGTACGTGAGTACACCGCCCTTTGCCACGGGATCGGGCCTGGCCTGCTTGGCCACCTCCAGCGAGAGGGGTGATTCGTCTGCTCCGAGGTCGTATTTACCGCCTACCGGGCGCCGATCGCCATCTATATCCTCAGACACTCCCGCTGCTATGCCCCTGTTAATCGCTGCGCTGCTGCCCTTGAGGTGATAGTCGCTCCCTGCGGCATTCACAAAAGCGGGGTCGCCGACGACATCTCGCGCCCTGGCAACACTTCCGATGCTCTCGATGGCGTTGTTGTACCACAGCGTGGCGGTCAGCGCAGCTCTGCCGCCGGAAGCATCTACGCCCACCCCATTACCGGCAACGATCGTGTTGGTAAAATAGGCCGCAGAGCCAACGGAGGCGCCGCTCGTGTTGTCGGCCAGGGTATTGTGGCGCAGCCTTCCAACGCCCCCACCACCAGCCCTCAGCCCAGCACCGCTGTTGCGTACCAGAACATTGTTGTCGAGCCGGTAGTCGCCGGCTATGACCGCCACTCCATCGCCGCCGTTATCGTGCACCCAGGTGCGCTCCATCCTGAGAGCACCGCCTGTGATATGCACCCCGTCCCCGCTGTTGCTGGAGATACGGCAGCGGGTGATGACAACGGATGAAAGAGTGGCCGTGATGCCCACAGCGCCGTTGACGACCTGGAGGCCGGCAAGCGTCACCGTCGCTGGGCCGGTGAGGAGCAGGCCGGTCCCACCGCGCGCGTCAAGCCGTGTCGGGAAGCGGTCGGGGTTGTACGTCCAGGAGGGCAGCGTCGGCGAGTACCCACCCACAATAGTCAGCGACCGATGCGTCAGGCTGAGCACGGTGCCCGAGCCGGTGTAGACGCCCGTGGCAATGCGCACCGTGTCGCCATCCACCGCCTGCCCGGCCGCGTACTGAATCGTGCGGCAGGGGTAGGTGGGGAACAGGCAACTGTTCGGCATGCCCTGGAGCGCATCGTTGCCCGTGGGCGCCACGTAGCGCGTGCCCGCCCTGGAACTAACGGTGAAGGTCGCCACCTGAGAGGGGAGTCCATTCACCCAGGCAACGTTGGTGATGATGGTACCGGCTCCCAACCAATCGGTGACGCGGGCGGTGAAGCGCACAGACGCGACCCGTCCTTGCCCCGTTACGCCGCTCCAGGAGATGCGGCAGGGATGGCGCAGGTACTGGCCGCTGCCGCTGGCCCATCCCACTCCTTCCAGCCGGCCCTCCTCGCAGCTCAGGAGCGAGGGGAGGGTATCGGTGATGGAAACCGGTATGCCACCGCTCCCCAGCCGCGTGATCACGATGGTATAGGTGACAGTGTTCCCCGGGGGTATCGCGCTCCGGTTAACCAGCTTTGCAGACGACAATCCGTACTCGTAAGCGCCGAGGTCATAGCCGTCAAAGAGGGGGCGCAGGTTACCATCCCGGTCTTTCCTAAGAACCGTGCGGGGGTCCCCTGCATCTACGCAGGGTGAATCCCCCCGCAGCCGGAAGTTGCCGCCTGCGCTGGAGACGAAAAGCGGATCCTCCAGGATGGAGTGCTCACCTGTGAACACGTCGAAGCCGAAGAGATGGTCCGGGGTATTAAGCCACCAGTCATTGTAGTCAGGGGTGACGACCCCGCCAGCCTTGTAGAGGGCGTAGTTGGCGTTATGGCTGAAGATGGTATTGCTGATGCTCAGCCGCCCGCCGAGGATACCGATGCCCCCGCCGAACATCGCCGTGTTGCTGTAGAACGTATTGTTCCACAGTTTCACATCGCCATCGGATATGTAGAGGCCGCCCCCCTCGTCCCCGGCAGCGTTGCGGTAAATCAGGTTATTCCAGATAGCCGGTTTGCCGCCGTTGATGTGGATGGCAGCGCCGTCCATCGCTGCATTGTTGTAGAAGGTGTTGCCATCCAGTACCGGGGAGCCGGCACTGTGGACCCCGCCGCCCCTGCCTTCCAGGCCGAATGTCTGGTTCTCGTAGATCATGTTATCGCGCACCACAGGTGAGGAACCAGCAGCGACGTACAGTCCGGCCCCCATATCCGCTCTCCCTCCGCGTATGTGGAAGCCTTCGATAGTAGGAGAGATACCAGAGGCGATGTACACCACGCGCCCACCCCACCAGGCGTCCAGTACCGTCGGGTTGAGCACCGGGTCGGGCAGTGCCGACCACTCTACAGGGGAATAGCCGCCCTGCAGCTTAATCTCCTTATCCAGGTAAACCACCTGCGTGTAGGGGCGGTTCGCTCCTGGGCGAGGAGCAGGGACGTTATAGACCCCGCGGGCTACCTTGACCAGATCGCCTGGGTAAGCCTCGTCCACCGCATGCTGAGGAGTGCGGCAGGGGCCGTACTCAAGCGGCACCAGGCAATTGTTGTTCTCGTCCAGGCCATTCGGCGCGACATGGCGCGTGCCGGTGAGCGCCCCGGCCGTCGTCAGGTCAACGACCGCTACCTGCCAGTCGCTCCGTCCACGCAACACACCCAGCACCTCGGTATGCTCCACCGCGCCAAGCGCGGCCTGCGGCGGCAGCAGGATGTTGACCACCACCGGCCCGTATGCTTCGCCTGGCCGCAACGGCCCCACCACGCCGGAGATAGGTGAGACGATACTGGCGTAGGCGAACATAGAGTGCGTGGTCAGATCGAAGGTCTCGGTATAGTTGCCGGTGTTGGTCAGGATATGCGTACAGGTAACCATTCCTCCCGGTCGGACCGTGCTGCGGCACTGTGGGCCGAAGGCGGCCTCCATGCCCCCAGCTCTGGGCTTGCCGGCGGGCAGATAACCCACTGTCGTCGTATCAGTGACGGTATCGGAGAAGCTGATGGAACGCGAGGAGGCTGTCACAAACAGCGTATCCACTGTGCCGCTCAACACCTCCGTGGTCCTGGGCGGCAGAGCCAGGGCAACCATGACCTGGGCCGTTTCCCCCGGCGGCAGCGGGCCTACATGGAGCGGCGCTATGTCCACCGACCACCCGCTGGCATCCAGGAAACTGAGGGTGTAAGAGTCGGTAATCACGCCAGTGTTGGTCAGCACGTGTCGGAAGCGCACCACCTCGCCGGGCAGAGCCGTGGCCTCCTGGGATGGCTCCAGGTCCACCTCGCAGATATTGACGTAGGTCCTGTCCTCGACCGAACCATCCAGCGGTGTGAAGCGGATCGCCAGCCCGTCGGCTATCGCGCTGCGGTTGACACTGTACGACGTCCCCACCGCGCCGCTTTCGTTCTCGATACCCACTGTGGCGGAGCGTCCATCGCCCATCACCCAGCCAGACATCTTCTTGTACTGGAACACGATGGTGCCGTCCTCGTACAGGATCGCCTGGTACTCGTAAGGAGGAGGGAGGGGAGAGGGATACGTGTCCGTGATCGGTCTGGAGCGCCACTGTACCACCAGGTAACGGTTGGGGGCGTCGCCGAACGTCTGATAGTAGACACGCTCGTCATAGGAAGGCAGAACCCGCTGGTTATCCCAGAAGGGCGCGATAATGTTGTTCGGTGGCGCAGGCCAGGGGATCCCGGCGTTACTATTCTCAGCGCTCCCGGCTCCGAAGGTAAGCAGTCCGTTTGAGCTGGCAAAAACGGTATTGTACACGTGGCCGTAGAAGGGAAAGTCGAAGCCCAGAGGCAGTGAGCCAAAGACATCATCGCCGTTCAGCCCCAGGTCGGTGCCAGTAGCCGAAATATCTACCCAGGCGAAGCGTGGGCCGGTGAGGCTGCGGCTATCCTCGACCTCGTACCTGCCGCCTGCGCCGATGACAAAGAAGAGGTCCGTCCCCCGGGGTGTAGCGGTGACGACGGCGGAGTCTACGACGGCGTTAGCGCACGTCGGTTCGATGGGCGGCACCGTGACCCGGACGGACACCGGGACGCTACCCCCGGGCGGGAGGGAGTAGACGGTGGTGGGGACAACCTCCACCGGCCACCCCTGGCTGCTGGAGCCCCGCAAATCAAAGGTGAACGTGCAGTTGCCACTATTGGTGAGCACGTGGTTGTAGGTCACCGTTGTGCTCTGGGTGGCACTGGAGCGTACACGCGCGAGGCCGTCCGGCTCCAGGAGCGTCACCGGGCATTTGCCGACAGTGACCGTGTCGGTAACAACGGCAACGGGGATTGACCCCGGATCTACCACGCGGATGCGGTCACCTGCTCCGCAGAGAGCATCGTCAGGGATGGCAATGTTGTTGGTGAAGAGAGCCGACTCGCCTCTCATCAGCAGTATGTCGGCGGGCAAGGGGTAGGCATTGGGGTAAGGCCAATCTTCCGGGAGGGAGAAAAGGTTAATCTCGCGGCCGTAGTTACCCCTGTTCTCCAGGGTATGGTTGAGACGAACGGTCTCCCACGAGCAGCCACAGGCATTATGTGAGGGCGCCATAATCGAGAGCGGACAGGCGCTCAACCACGTTTCCAGAACCACCGTTCTGGAGACCGGGGGTGTGCACTCCGGGAACTGGGAGACAGCCGTGACCGAGGTATAGTCAATGAGCGGATCGTTGACGCAGTCCTGGGGAATAGGATTCCATTTCACTCGCACGGCTACGTATCCAGCGCGGTCAGGCCCGAGCGTCAGTGCGGGGGGATCCAACGTCACGCTGAACCCCCTCAGGTCGTTGTATGAAAGTCTAAAGGTGTTGGTCCAACTGCTGGTGTTGATAACCTTTACCCAGTGGGTCACCCCCGTGGTCCGCGAAGGATCGTACACCAGGCGGGGAGGAGTGCCCTCCAGGTTGACGCCACAGGAAAGGCCGACGGTTGTGGTGTCCACGACCTGCCTGCGAATGGAGGGGTAGACCTCCGCCCCCGGGGTGGTGGTCAGGATGGCGGTGATCACCGCCACATCCACTTCCCCGCTGATAGCGCCTCCGGGGATGTTGACACTCACCGGCACCGTCACCGTCTGGCCGGCCTCCACCGTCATCGAAACCGGGCACATCGTCCAGCGGCCCGTGCAGTGGAAGTAAAACCCTTCCCTGTGGTTACCGGTGTTGGTCAGGATGTGCTGATACTGCACCAGTGTTCCACGGTATCCCCGCGCTGTCCTGTTGGGGGCGAATTGCATTCCGAACCGTCTGTACTCGTCGGCGCCTATATCGGGGAGCAGGGCAACGGGGCGGGGATCGCCATCGAAGTCGCTGCCCAGAGTAGAGGCTGTCTCTTATACACATCTGACGCTGCCGACGA
>JAOAAG010000157.1 GCA_026418995.1 Anaerolineae bacterium | reverse complement strand
GATATGGAGGGAGTGAAAGGAGAGCGGCTCATTTAACCTCACCACCCCGGCGGCGACGGTCCCGCCGTTCTCCACCACCGAGAGCCGTACTTCGTATCCCGCGGCGCTGCCGTCGGGGTACCGCGAGATGGCGAACCCTTCCTGGCACAGCGCCAGCCCGCGCACGTGCTTGATGGCGACCGTCTCCTCTGGCCCGGCGGTTACCTCTTCCCGCCAGCCATAGCCGTAACTCAGCAGCAGGCCCCCCACCAGAAGCAGCACCGCCAGGTGTGTGACCAGTGTGGCCAGGGCGGCCAGGCGGTTGCGCTCCCCACACAGGAGCGCACCGGTGACCATCCGCACCCGAAAACCTCGCTGTGCCAGAATATGCCCCAGCTCCTGCATGAGGTGGGCCAGGCGCTCTCCCTGGAGCATGTCCGAAGATGGGAGGGGCAACCGGGAGGCATAGGGAGCGTCAGAAGGCGCGCAGTCCATCCGCTGCCCCGGCAGAGCCTCCCCCCACACGGCCCGCCAGCGGCCAAGTGTACATAGCACTGTGGTCAGCACAAGTAGCCCCAGAGGAAGCCAAAGAACGGGGGAACGAGAAGGATGGAAGAGACCCAGCTTATCGAGTAGGCGAGCAAGCCCGCCGTAGCGGGCGCTCACGCTGGCTTCCCAGCGGGCCAGCCGCTCCGGGTCGGCGGGCGCCACCTGCGGGAACTGGGGAAACAGCGAGAGCAGGGCAGCGAGCACCAGCAGGAGGAGCATCAGGAGGGCCGCTACCTCCAGCCTCGTACTCAGATGCCAGACACGCCTGAAGCTGGCCATCAAGCTTCACCGACTGTGGTGAGCTGACAGTCACCTTAGAGGTGACTGTCAGCTTACAAGCGCAGGAGCGCGGCCACCAGGCCGAAGCAACCGGTGAGCATCATATCCCCGTAGGGGGCTGCGAAGTAGTAGCCCAGCCCGGCGGCGAGGTGCCGCTGTGGGCCTGTGACGGCCACGAAGGTGAACCCCGAGCCAGGGGTGTAGTCAGGGGAGATGAATGCCCCATGGCCATTTTCCTGATAGACTTCCTCATTAGTCAGCGTACCGGCCCTTAACCCTTCCACCAGTTGTACCAGTCGGGAAGGGGTCAACAGAACGGTATGATGCTCAAACAGGCCCAGGATATGCTCTCCCTGCAGCAGCACCCCCAGCGTGTGCTGATTACCGATGTTGAGCGCGATGAACCCCTCTGCCTGATGGGCAGCAGCACGTTCGTCAGTCAGAATGCCCCATAGGGCTGCTGGCCCGGTGTCCATCACAACCGCGCCGGGAGCGTCCTGTTGCACCGCCCGCATGCGCGTATACCAGGGAGGCGGCTCGCGGTAAACCAGGTCGAGCAGGTTGCCGCCCCTGGCGACGAATTCCTGCCACAATTGGAAGCGGAAACGGCGGTTAGAGCCTGCCAGGCACTCGCCGTGATCCTGCACCGCGACAGCGACTGTCTCCGGCAGGACAACATCGAACGGCTCTAGCGCCGCTGAGAGTGCGTCGAGGTCCACATCGCGGGTACGCAGGGTCAGCAAGTCCGGCACGTCCGGCTGCGCCTCGACAATGGTATACCCCATGGCGCGCACCTGGTCAAGGTTATCACGGATGGTGAGTGCAGCGCGGGGCGTGGCGTAGACAGGGTAGCCAGCCTGGAGATGTTTCTTCGCTGCGCTGACGATGGGCCCTCCGCCCATCAGATTACCGGTCAGAAAGACCGGCCGCCCCTCCCGGGTCGCGCGGCGGATACGCTGGGCCAGCACCGTCGTCCAGGAGGGCAACACCAACTTGACATTATTCTCCACCGGCTGGCCGGCCTCCCAAAGCAGGATATCCTGGGTGCCAGCTCCGACATCTATCGCCAGTATGCGGCGCATTCTGTCCACCGGGCATTGGCCTTGCACCCATGCCTCCACTAAATACGGCGTCTAAAGCGTCTGGGTGGAGGAGACTCCTCTCCGTGCCCTTCGTCGAAACTCTCGAGAAACGCACCTCGCAGGAAGGCAGGGACGTTACCGGTGAGTGCGAACATAAACAGATAAGCCGTCAATAACTGAGCCACGCTGGTGGTGAGAATGGCATGGAACATAGTCAGGCCCAGCAGCCAGCGCAACAGTAGCCCTTCCAGTACGGCAATGGCCAGCGAGAGAATGGCAAGCCATAACGAGAGAAACAATGCCGAAATCCCGGTCTCGGCCGTATAGTTCTGGAGGAGGTAGATCAGCGCCGCCGTGTGTATGGCGACGATCAGCAAAGCTTCTGCGATGGTTAACCCTACCACCCTGGTGAGAAGCCAGGCCATGCCCAGCAGTGGCAACAGCACTACCAGCGAGGCCAATGCCCACACCAGCACGAGAGATACTGAGAGCCAGAATGTTTTCATCACTCCTCCAGCAGCGTAAGGGGACAGTCTGCGAAGAGTGGTCCGACCTGTTCCTCGACTTCCTTCAGGCGCGGCAGCCGCGCATCTTTGGGGGAAAGCAAGGGTTCTGCGACGGGCCAGGCTATCGCTATGGTCGGGTCATTCCAGATGATTCCCGCATCCAGCTCCGGGGCGTACTCGGCGGTGACCAGGTAAAAGAAATCGGCCTCTTCGCTCAGCACACAAAAGCCGTGTGCAAAACCGACCGGGATGTAGAGCATACGGCGGTTCTGCTCGGAGAGCACCATACCCACCCAGCGGCCATAGGTGGGCGAATGGGTGCGGATATCCACCGCGACGTCGAACACCTCTCCCCGCAGCACCATGACCAGTTTCCCCTGGGCCCGGGGCGGCTTCTGGTAATGGAGCCCCCGCAGGGTACCACGGACGGAGCGGGAATAGTTGCTCTGGACAAACTCCTCCGTAATGCCATGGGCGGCGAACTCAGACTTCTTATAGGTCTCCATAAAGAAGCCGCGTGGGTCACCGAAAACGTGCGGCTCGATCATGATGATGTCGGGAATTTCCAGCCGCTGGAACCGAAATGGCATACGCGAAGCAACTCCTGCACAAAAATGTTGCCTGTACGCCGGACTAAACACTCCCCTCGTGCTCGGTATGCACTCCTCTCAGCATCTGGATCGCGTGTGGCAGGATAGGGGAGAGGACTTCCATCCCCTCGCGCACAGCACGGGGATTGCCCGGCAGGTTCACGATCAGAGTCTGGCGGCGGATGCCGGCTATGCCCCGCGACACCACTGCTAACGGTGTCCGGCGGTAGCCCTCGAAGCGCAGCACTTCAGCCAGGCCGGGCATTCCCCGTTCGATGACCGCCTGCGTCGCCTCCGGGGTGACATCGCGCGGGGCAGGGCCGGTCCCGCCGGTGGTGATCACCAGGTCCACGCGCACCTCATCCGCCAGCCAGACAAGCGTCCGCTCGATCTCGGCCCTTTCGTCCGGCACTATCGCGTAATGGACTACCTCAGCCCCCATCTGCTGCAGGAGTTCGGATAACAAGGGACCGCTCAGGTCCTCACGCTCGCCTGCATATCCCTTGTCGCTGACGGTCAGCACCGCGGCCTGGATCGGCCTCATGCGTTTGTCGTCTCCCCCTCGGTTTTCAGCACTGTAGCCATAAGAAGAGCCGCCAGCAGCGCCATAGTTCCGCCGAAGAGGAAGGGCGCGGACGGCCCCCATCCCTTCCAGGGACCGATGCCCTGCCACAAAATGCCAGCGATGAGCGAAGCGGGCAGGTCCAACACGCTCAGCGTGGCGTTATAGGTGCCGTAGGCTGTACCGCGCAAAGCCTCCGGCACAAGATCCGCTACCAGGGCCCTGGTCGTGCCATAGGCCAGGCCATAGTACAGCCCGTAGACGGCGTACAATGCCCAGATGTGCCACCCGGCCCTTGCCAGCGCAAAGCCCAGGTAGATCAGGGCATAGACTAGCCATCCGCCGACGATGACCCGTTTCCGTCCGATGCGGTCAGAGAGCGACCCGGCAGGGGTGCTGGTCAGGCTATAGATGAGATTGAAAGTAACCAGCATCCCTAACACCTCAACAATGCTTAACCCTCGCTCACTGGCCCGCAGGACGAGGAAGGCATCTGAAAAGTTGCCCAGGTCGAATATCCCGACGATGAGCATAAAGAGCGCGAAGCGCTTGCCCAGGCCACGGAAGGTAATGCGGGGGCGCTCCTGGACTTTTTCAGCGGGCAACGGAACATCCCGCGCCCCAAGGGCCAGGGACAGCACTGCCAGCAGGGCCGGCACAACACTGATCAGCGCCAGGGTCCGGAATGTGGCGAGACTGAGGTTGAGCGCGCTTTGCTGCACTGACCAGACCACTCCCAGCGCAATCAAGAGCCCAAGCACTGCTCCTCCGGTGTCAGCAGCCCGGTGGAAGCCAAAGGCTAGCCCGCGATGGTGCTCGTCCACCGAGTCGGCTACAAGCGCGTCGCGCGGGGCGGTGCGCACCCCTTTGCCTACCCTGTCGGCCCAGCGCGCCCCCGCGACGACACCCCAGGAGGTGGCGAAGTAGAAAAACGGCTTGGCCAGGGCCGAGAGAGCGTAGCCGCCCACCGCCAGCCACTTGCGCGAGCGCAACCGGTCAGAAAGCCATCCCGAGAATAGCTTCAGGAGGCTCGCCACCGCTTCAGCCACACCTTCGATCAGGCCGACGATGCTCGTTCTGACTCCCAGTACACCGGTGAGAAAGAGGGGCAAGACGTTCAGCACCATCTCGCTGGAAACGTCCATCAGAAAGCTGGTCAGGCTGACGGCCCAGACGTTGCGCGGTAGGGTACGTAATCGGCTTTTGAGTACCGTTGGGGCAAGGCTCATAGGAATTGCAAACCTGGCATGGTGATTGGACACTGAAGATGAATTATACTATGTGCGTGGGGAGGCGACAAATGAAGCGCTTCCCAATTGCGACAGCGTATCACTGAGCTCCGCAGTGAGAGCCGTCCTCCTGCACTCTGCCCTGTTCCGTGTGGAAAGGCCCTTCATCATCCTCCACCTGGCATATTGTCGCCTGCTCCATCGCTCTTATTTTATCCACAGTCCAGCACTTCTGCTTCGCTCTATCACTCTGCGCCTGTGCGACCCGCTCACCAGCTCGCCGGGGATGTCGGCCAGAAAGCGGCTGGGGACCGAGAGGTCTCCATTGTACTGGGAACGTCTGAAGGTATAGGTGAGAAACAGGCGGTCTTTAGCGCGCGTCAAGCCCACGTACATCAGGCGGCGCTCCTCGGCCATCTGCTCCGGGCTTTCCAGCGAGCGGCTGTGGGGCAGCAACCCTTCTTCCAGCCCGGTGATGAAGACGACGGGAAACTCCAGCCCCTTGGCGCTGTGTAAAGTGAGCAACGTGACGGCGTTCACCTCGCCGATCAGCCCGTCCACATCGGAAACGAGGGCGACGTCGGCGAGAAACTCAGTGAGCGTCAGGTCGGCGTAGGAGGCGGCGACGTTGCGCAGCTCCAGGATGTTGGCCCAGCGTTCCTCCCCTTCTTCTGTCCCGTCGCGGATGTAGTCGGCGTAGCGGGTATCCTGAAGCACACGGTCCATCAACTCGGCGACGCCGATTTGCTCACGGACCGCGATCCAGCCCTCCAGCAACTCCAGAAACGCCCCCAGTGCACGCTGAGCCCGTGTGCCCAATTGCGGGGCATGAGCGAGTTTACGCAGCGCCTCGTAGACCGAGATGCCCTGTCTACGCGCCGTGTCCTCCACCAGCTCCACCGTCTTCTGCCCCAGGCCCCTGGGAGGGACGTTGATGACGCGGCTCATACTGACGCCGTCAGCAGGGTTGTGGATCAGCCGCAGGAAAGCGATCAGGTCTTTGATCTCGGCGCGGGCATAAAAGCGGGTGGCCCCGACCAGTTTGTAGGGTATCGCAGCGCGCACAAAAGCATCCTCAAAGGCGCGGGACTGGGCGTTGGTGCGGTACATCACGGCACAATCGCCGGGCTGCACACCGTCGCGGGCCATCAGTCGGGTGACCGTCTCCACGACAAAGGCGGCCTCATCGTTCTGGTCATAGGCCTCGTGGATGACGATGGCGGGGCCGCGCCCGCGCCGGGTGAACAGCCGCTTTTCGGTGCGGTCGGGGTTGTGGCGAATGACAGCATTAGCCGCGTCCAGAATAGTCTGGGTGGAGCGGTAGTTCTGCTCCAGGAGGATGGTGACCAGGTTGGGATGGTCTTCCCGCAGACGGCGGATGTTACGGTAGTCAGCGCCGCGCCAGGCGTAGATCATCTGGTCCTCATCGGCTACACAGAACAGATTGTGGTACTTACCCGAGAGTTGCCGCAGCAGGACATACTGAGCCATGTTGGTGTCTTGGAACTCGTCCACCAGGATGTGTTGATAACGCTCCTGGTACCTCGCCAGCACCTCCGGGTGTTGGCCGAACAGTTGTGCTGTGACCATCAGCAGATCGTCGAAGTCGAGGCCGCTATTTGCCTCCAGCAGGGCCTGGTAGCGCTCGTAGACACGCTTGACTATTTCGCCATAGTAAGAACTGGCCTGGTAAGCCTGCGGGGTGATCAGTTCGTTCTTGGCGCGGGAGATGGCGTTCAGCACTGAGCGAGAGGGGTAGCGCTTTTCGTCCAGGTTCAGGTCCTGGAGGGCCTGTTTCACCAGGCGCACCTGATCCTCGGCGTCGAAGATGACGTAGTCGCGTGGGATGCCGATCGCATCTGCTTCCCGACGCAGGATGCGGGCGCAGATGGCATGGAACGTGCCGAGCGTCATACTGCGGGCGCGGGATGGCCCCAGTATCTGTTCCAGCCGGCCCTGCATCTCACGAGCGGCTTTGTTGGTGAACGTGACGGCCATAATGTGCCAGGGAGGGACGCCCCGCTCCTGAACCAGCCAGGCAGCGCGATGGGTCAGCACGCGCGTCTTACCGCTGCCCGGCCCTGCCAGCACCAGGACCGGGCCATCGGAGATGGTGACGGCCTTCTGTTGTTGGGCGTTCAGTTGGCTCAGCAGGTCCATAAGCGATCTGTCAGGTGACAGTCACCTTCAGGTGACTGTCACCTACGTTCACTTTTCACTTTATGGTGAAGAGCATGCCATCGCCCCGCCCGAACACCTCCGGGAAGTACATTTCGTAGGCGAGGGTAGGAATGACGCGGAACTCGCCGGGCACGCTGGCGCGGATCAGGTAAGTGTACTCGTAAGTGCCGCGCGGCAGGTAGGAGGCAAAAAGCACCAGTTTCTCGTCGCGCAGCTCCGAATGGCTGAACCACCACCAGCCCCAGTCGCCCCACAGGTCGCGCCGGTCGGTGCGGATCAGCGCAGGCGGCTCACCGACCACGCTGGTTGTCTTGAGGCTCTGGTCAACGCCCTCGGCCCCGGCCGGGAAGGGGTCTTCCACCACCACGTAGTGCAGATCGTGAGGAGCGATAATGGTCAACCGCACCTGGATCACCTGGCCGACCTGCGCCTCGGAGATGAGCGGGCAGGCAGCGCCTTCCGTACCGCAGTCGGTGGCGCGGTACTGACGGCTGACGATGATACCCCGGTTGAGCGCGGTGATCTGTTCCACCGGCTTGAAGTAACGCAGGTACAGGCTGTAATACAGGCGGCCCGTCCCACTGCTCTGGCCGGGCGGGGCCCAGCGCTCGATGACCACGCGGTTGGCCTCGTCCATCAGGAGATCAGCAATAGCGGCCTGGAGTTTAACGGTCTCGTCAATATTTTCCCGGCTAACGCTCCCTGCGCCCAGCTCCTTATCGTTCAGGATGACGTGCCAGTGATACGCTCCCGCCAGCTCGCCGGTAGCGACCATCCAGTCGGTCAGAGCGATAATTGACCATACTGTTTCCTGGGTGGTCTCCCAGTGGCCGTCTTTTCTGACGCTCATCAGCCAGCGCACCGCGCTGGGCGCCAGCGCGTTGTCCGGGTCCAGGCGGGTTAACGCAGCCAGCACTATGGCGGTAGAGCGGGTGTCGGTGTTCATGGAGTAGTAGTCCACCTGCTCCTCCTCCCAGTGGGCGCCCGTGGCGCTGACAATGGCCTCGGCGGTGATGTCGGAGAGGAGCGTTTTCACACGCACCGGCTCGTCCGGCTGGAGCAGCCCCAGGGCCATCGCCAGATAGGCTTTGCCGAAGGTGTCCAGGCGTTCCCGCTGCTCAAACAGCGTGATGGAGCGGCTCAGGTCGCCCTGGCCGGCCTCGGCCAGGACGTACAGGATGAAGGCGCGCCGGTTAGCCTGCCAGTGTTCCTGCACATCCCTGGCCTGGCTGAGGTTATTCTTGAGGAACTCCAGCGCCCGTTCTTTCACCCCGGCATCAACGGTGAAGCCAGCTTTTTCCGCCTCAACCAGCCCCAGCAGCACGTAGGCCGTCAGGAAAGGATCCGACTTATCAACCGACCACCATCCCCAGCCACCGTCGTAGTGCTGCTGGTTGTAGATGCGCTGCAGGCCGTAGTAGACCAGTCCAGGCAGCTTCTCCTCCAGATCGTGCCGCTCCAGGCCCAGCGCTTTGAAAGCACGATAGGTGACCACGTTGGGCAGGAAGCGGCTGACCGTCTGCTCGATACACTCGTAGGGAAAGTGCTCCAGGAAATGCAGCCCATCGGTCATGCCAGCGGCCAGGGAGGGGTCTATGTGGATCGCAAGCTCGCCCTGGGTGATGTCGAAGCTTGGGGGAAGGACGACCGCTTCTATCCGCTGCCCGTCGGTGTCGAAGACGCCGGCGGTGGCGACCACTTCCGGTGTGCTGTAGCGGTAGACCGGCAGGGTGACCTCGACGGCGTCGGCGATGCCAGCCAGCGGCACATAGGAATCTCCTGCCCTGGCCTCCTCTCCCACGACTCTGGCGCCAAAGCGCAGCGTCGCTTGCACGACATCATCTACCGTCACCGGCCATGTGAGCTTCACCCTGTCATGGGCAGGGATGGTGACCTGGCGATTGGCCGGGGCATCGCTTTTCACCCCTTCGGCCTCGAAGTGCACGGCCACATCCATATTCCGATCCGTGTTATTGTGCACGACGGCTGCCAGTTCCGCCCGGTCACCGACGATGAAGAAGCGCGGCGCAACCGGACGCACCAGCAGGTCTTTGGTGCTCACCACGTCTACAAATGCCTGGCCCGTCAATGTGCGCGCGGTGACGCCCCGCGCCGTCAGACGCCAGGTAGTCAGGTTATCCGGCAGTGTGATGCTGAGTGTGGCGCGGCCGTTCTTATCGGTGCGGAGGGCGGGATTCCAGTAAGCGGTGTCGGGGAAGCGGTGACGCACAGGCCCGAATCCCTCCATCCCACCGCCGCCACCGCCTATCCCCTTGACCTCGGCAGCTATCTGTTCGTTCAACCGGTCGCCAGAGAGGGTCAGATCGCAGGCCGTACGCACACCCAGTCCGCGCTCCTGCCAGAAGTAGTCGCTGATGTCCCCTCCTTCCTCGGCCAGGGTCAACACCGCCAGGTCCACCAGATCGAGCGACAGTTCCGCCTCCACCGGACGCCCGCGGCTATCGCTCACCTTTACGTCGTAAGTGACCGTCTCCCCCGGCTGATAATGCTCTCCGGCTGCTTTGTCGGGCGTCAGAGTGATGGTTAGCTGCTTCTCCTTGGGGTCAATGGAGAGCTGGGCGTAGCCGACCTTGAAGTTGGGCAGGCGAGAAGTCTCGTCAATCCCTTTGACGATGACCACCGAGACGAAGACATTGGGGATCAGCTCCTCAGTGATGGGGAGCCTGATCTGTTCGGAGTTGGTCTCAAGGGTCTCCACCCAGTGACGGTAGATATGGCCTCGCTCGACGGTGATGAGCGCTTTGACCGGCCCCTGGAAGGGGTGGGGAATCAGGATGGAGGCCGTTTCGCCAACCTGGTAGAGCTTCTTGTCGGCGATCAGGTTGATGCGGTCGTTGTTTTCCTGCCGCCAACTGACGTAATCCTCTCCACTGACCCACATATAGGTCGCGCTGCGTATCGCGTTACCCCGCTCATCCTTGCCACGGGCGACTATCCGGTAGACTCCGCCTTTCTCCGGGACGAAGGCTGCGCTCGCCTTTCCGTCGGCGTCTGTGGTGACGGTGGTGGTGTAGACCGGCTTCTCCTCGACGACGCTCTCCCAGTAGTACCGGCCGTCCTCTCCCTGCTTCTGCACATTGTACCAGTTGTACTCAGCGCAGATGATGGTAACCTCCCGGTTGGGCGACGGCTCGCCGGCCCAGTCAACCGTGAGCACATTCACCCGGTTTTCTTTCCCCGCCGTGCCCACATATTGCCCCGGTCGCAGACCGATGTAGTAGAGGCCCTTGTGCACGACCGCCTCGGTGCGGTTGGAGACCTCCTGGTTGTTAACATCGGTGACGGTGACCTCAAGCGTGAAGTGGCGAGAGGTCGTGGACTCGGCGATATCGGCATCCAGGCTAAAGGTGAAGCGCCCTTGCGCGTCGGTGGTGCCGCTCCCGCTGGCGATCAATTCCCCATAGGCGGAGTAGCGGCCGCGCATCCAGTACCAGTAACTGTCATAGTCGTAGTCGTTGAAGTCCCACCCCCACTGACCAGGCAGGTAGAAAGAGTAATCAGCGGAGAGGACATTGTAGCGCACCTGAGCATTGGCCACCGGCCCGCCGAAGAAGTAACTGGCCTGAGCGGTGACGTTGATCCTATCGCCGTGCACGTATGCGGGTTTATCTGCCTCGACTGTGACCTGGAACTCCGGCTTGCGGTACTCCGCGACCTGGAAGGAGGCATAGAAGTAACTGGATTTATCTACCAGATAGGTGGCTTCTATGGTGTAGTACCCCAGCGGGGCTTCCTCGTCGAGCGTGAATTCGCCGTAGAACGTGCCTATGTCGCTGAGGGTGAAGTCTCCGGAGAAGAGACTTTTGCCCTCGGGATCGGAGATGTTTACGTGTATCGGGCTTTCGCGGAGGGGCAGCTCGTAGTGCGCATCATCGTCCTGGCGCAGGATACCTTTGAAGTATACCGTCTGGCCCGGGCGATAGATGGGGCGGTCGGTGTACAGGTAGCCCCTGTAGCGGCTCGGATAGTACTCGACCGGCAGGTCGAACATCCAGGGCGAGATGCCGCTATCCCACTGGCTGACTACCGCGGCGAAGTCATCCTCGGGGGCATCCGGGTCGCCGACGAAGGCGAAGAGCGGCTCCCACATGTCCACGGTACGGGAGAGTGTGCCGAAAAACACACCGTCTGCAGAGGTCTTGCCCTCGGCCAGAAGCTGGCCGGTTTCATCCATGACGGATACGGGGAGGCCGGGCAGGACGTCGCCGCTGCGCAGGTCCGTGGCCCAGACGAGTGCTTCGGTGGGACCTGTCTTCATCGTCAGGTTATGTCTGGAGACGATGAGCATTCTGCGCTCCGGCTCCGAGTATTGGGGCGGCGCTGCGTCTGGATACATGGTGCTGTAGTCCCCACGGGCTTCCAGATAGTAAATGCCAGGAGGGAGCGCCCCGCCCTCTCTGCCGCTCAGGTTAGTGCCGTAGATGCGCGATTCGTTCAGGGGCGGAGCCACGTTTATGCTCCATTCGCGCACCAGATTTGCTTGGCTGCCCCGGTAGTTTTCCCAGTAGCTCCACCAGTCTCTGCCGTTCAGGCGCAGGAAGTCCTCCGCTGGTATGCGATAAAGCGCCAGATTCACCCGCCCCAGGTTGCGGGCAGTGACGTAGACCATGGTTTCGGTGTAAGCGCTGTAGGTTCCGAGTGGATAGGGCGTGTTCAGACGCACCAGCGGGTCGTAAGCGCGCGTTGTCCAGCGGATGGTCGCGCCTTTCTCCAGCGGATGGCCGTACCGGCCCCGCAGGCCGCTGCCGATCGTCACCGCATACTCGCTGCTGGCCCGAGTGGGAAACGAAATTTCAAGATGAGTGTCGTTCTCCCACCAGTAGGTGTATACCTGGGTTGGCGAGACCGGGGGGCTGATGGTGAAGTTGCCGGAGATAGAGCGCGGGTCCATCGGGCTGGAGAAGACTACTTCCAGCCGCGTCCAGGGGTCTACACCACTTTCTCCGTCGGCTGGCCTGGTGCTGACGATGCGGGGATATGCGATGGTATCGAATGCCCATTTGTAAGCGCTGGCCGTGCCGGCGTTGCCTTTAGCTCCCCGCGCACCCTGGGCTACCTGTGCCACATAGCGCGCGCCGAAGTCGAGCGGGCGCGCCGGTGTGAAACACATCGTTTCCACGCCAACGCGCTCCGGCCCCTCACCTTCGCTCCAGGAGTACCAGTACGGCTCGTAAGCCTCCCCCCCTGGTACCGCCAGGCCCCCTTCCAGCCACTCAAAGGTGCCGCCTACAGTCTCACCGGTATCCAGATGTTCCAGTGAGAAAGCAGCTTCGGCCGAGGCATGGTCCATCGGCTGATTGAAGGCTACGCACACCGTCGGGAGCGTGGAGACGTAGATAGTGTCCCGATCGGGGTATGTGGCGGCAACAGCAGGCATGATGGTGGTGAACTCCCAGGTGAAATCCCCGGCCATCACCCCGCCAGTGGTGTCGGTCAGGCTGGCCGCTACACGGGCGCGGTAGGTCGTGGCTGGATCAAATCCCTCGTCCGGTTTGAAAGTGTAGATCGAGGTATTAAGCCATTCCCCCTTCCCCTTCACAGGCGGGTCGAAAGTAAGCGGCTGGGGCAGGCCGGCCTGGTCCTCGATGGCAAGCAGCGGGACAACCGGGCGGTTGAAGAGGACGGTGACGACGGCATCGGTCGCGACTTCGGTCGCGCCATCGGCGGGCTGGACGGTGGCCACCTCCAGGAATCCTACCGTGGTGAAACGGAACTGCACCGGCTCGACTAGCGCCAGCCCTTCTTTGCTGCGGGCGTTCTCCTTCAGAGTGACGGTATAGCGCGTGGCCCGTTTGAAACCTGTGCCGGCAGGTCGGAATTGCACCACCCGGTCGGTGAGCCAGCGAAACTCACCAGCGACGTGCGGTTCGATAGCGAAGGCGCTCTCCACCGCTCCGGCGTCCATCGGCTGATCGAAGACCAGTTGGACAGGAGCGTCCAGAGGGTGTTCCTCACCCGGCGCTGGGGTGATCTGAAGCACCTTTGGGGGAAGCGGAGACAGCGGTGCTCTGACGGTAGGAGTCGGAGTGAGCGCCGGGCGCGGAAGATAGCGGCACGAGGTCGCCAGGACCATGACCGCCAGTAGAACAGCGGTGAGCTTACTGGGTCTCATACGAGCCTCCAACCGGACATCTGAGCGGCCGGGTGGCCGGCATCAGGCTAATTGCGCACGCAATGGGTATTATGCCCCAATGTTGCCGGAGTGTCAACCGGCCGGTTTCCCTGAACCGCATTGGGACAAAAACCCTCACGGGATAGCCCCGGTGGACCGCTGGAGCACCCCGCTCTGGAAACCGGAAACCGGCCCGCGCGCTAGATAGCGGCGCAGGCCGGCCTTGTGGTCACGGAGCAACAATCGGGCCGAGGAGGCCACCTTCAGTCAACACATGGCACTCCCTCTATCCCCGACGTTAGTTTGGAGTCCGCCCTCTTCTCAGCCGTTCCGCTGCCCTTTCAATCATCATCACCGCCCCGAATCCCAGCAGCATCAGCCCCAGCGCAATTGCGACCTCGCCGGTCAATGCGGCAGGAAGCACGTCTACCGCCTCTACTGGGATATCATCCACCGTCCTGGCCCGCTTCCAGGGCCAGAGTTCCCGCAGCGCGCCCAGCATCACCCCAATCAGCGCGGCGACGGTCAGGTCGTGATAGCGGTTCAACAGCCAGCGCAGGATATTTGCGAAAGAGACGATGCCCACTGCCGCACCTGCGATGAAGACCAGGACGGTAACGACCTCCATACGGACCAGCGCGCCCAGGAGGTAATGGTACTTTCCCAGCAGTACCAGGATGAATGCTCCAGAAATACCTGGTAAAATCATCGCGCAGATGGCCAGCATCCCGCTCAGAAAGATGAACCAGAGCGCTTCCGGCGTCTGCGCAGGCCGCACCCCCACCAGCAGGTATGCGCCCACCGTGAAGAGGGCGGTGACCAGCAGCGTGGGAAGACTCCACTGCCTGACCCGCGTGCGAACCACGAAGAGCGAAGCGACGATCAGCCCGAAGAAGAGGGCATACACGTAGACCGGGTACACTTCCAGCGCCCAGTGCAGGAACCTCGCCATACTCAGCACCGCCGTGCCGATCCCCGTTCCCAGCGCCAGGAGAAAACGCCAGGGAAATGCCCCGAACGCCTCTCCCCAGCGCAGGGAGGCCAGCCGACGCAGAAAGGGAACGACCGCGCGGATAGCGTCAATCAGCTCCTCGTAGATGCCCAGGACAAAGGCGACGGTGCCCCCCGAGACTCCGGGGATCACGTCCGCCGTGCCCATCAGGAAGCCGGAGAAGAAGACAGCGATATGTCGGCGCCAGTTGGATATCAGGTTTTCGCTCACCTTGTCTCCTCGTTGAAAGTGTGATTTGTCAACCCTGCGTTCCTTCCGGTCGGAGAAACACAGAGGTTGTAGAGAGCAGAGAAATTGCCAGAAGGCCTGTGGGCCGCTTGTGGCCAGAATTGCCCAAGCTCCCCGCTAGCCGATATCGCTCCAAAGGGAGGGCGGGTCAACCTCAGCCAGTGCCCCGCGGCGCCGGACAGGCCAGAGCGGGCACGAAGAGCACCCGCCGCCAGGTGTAGTAAACCAGCCAGAGCATCAGCAGCGCCCCCAGCACTCCAGGCGCGGGCGGGCCCACCCGGCCCAGCAGAAAGCCGCCGGTGGTCGGCGCGATGACCCGGGTAACGCTCCCCAGCGCGGCCGAAAGCCCCAGCGTCCCGCCCACCTCCTCCGGCCAGACAGAGCGGGTGAGCGCGGTGTTGATAGCAACCCGGAGGACACCAGCGGCCAGGGCCAGGGGGGCCAGCACCGCCAGCAGAACCGGAAGCGACGGGGTGAAGGCCCAGGCCAGCAGGGAGAGGGCCAGCAGGGCACTCCCCCCAAAGACCAGTTCCTTATCCTTGAAACGCCGGGCCAGGAGCCGGATGCCCACTCCCTGGACCAGCACCACCAGCACGCCCACGTAGGTGAGGACAAAACTGGTGGTTGGGGCGTCCAGTTGCAGTTGCTCCCGTGCAAAGAGGGAGAAGACAGTCTCAAAGGTCGTGAAGGCCAGGCTGAAGAAGAGTTGGGTCTGCAGGAGCGGGCCCACGCAGGGAAGGCTCAGCGCTTCCCAAAGGGCACGCAGGGAGAAGGCCGCGCGCGGTTCCCGGGCCCGCCGCTCCCGTTCCGCGCGGGGGAGCGACTCCGGCAGCCAGACCAGCACTCCCAGCAGATTGAGGAACGAGAGCCCCGCGGCAACCAGCGCGGGGAGGGCATAGGTGCCGCTCCCAGCCAGCGCGCCGCCCAGCGCCGGGCCGAAGATGAAGCCCAGGCCGAAGGCCGCGCCGAGCAGTCCGAACCCCTTCGTCCGCTCCTTTCCCTCGGTCACGT
This sequence comes from Anaerolineae bacterium, assembly GCA_026418995.1. Lineage (GTDB taxonomy): Bacteria > Chloroflexota > Anaerolineae > B4-G1 > B4-G1 > JAOAAG01. The sequence goes on along the minus strand of JAOAAG010000157.1, from coordinate 547 downwards.
CGCTGATGTAAGCCTGGGCCAAGGAGATGTTGCCACCCAGGAGGCCGTCCACGGTGCGGCTGGCGAAGAGCATGGTCAGCGACCGGGCCAGCCCCAGCATCAGAAACCCGGCCACCGTCCCGGCCAGGCTCAAGAGGAGCAACGGCTTGCGGCCATAGCGGTCGGAGAGGCGGCCCAGAATCGGCGCGCTCAGAAACTGGGCCAGCGCGTTGACGCCCAACAGAAGCCCCACTACCTCCGCCGTCGCGCCGAAGGTGGCGGCGTAGTAGGGCAAAAGCGGCAGGATCAGGCTGAAGCCCAGCACGTCCACGAAGACGAAGAGGAACAGAAGTGTCAGCGCACGTCGGGGATTGGGCATCGTCTCACCTCACTGGTTGAAACCGCAAAGACACGAAGCCCCAAGGGTTGAAAGGCGTCGTGCCCTTGTGCCTTCGTGGTTGGAGTTTCGTATCCTCTGGCCGGGGTCAGTGGCCTGCGAGTGCCATTTCCACACCCAGCTTCACATTCTCCGCTTCCGCCACCCGGATACCCTCCTGCTCATTGACGC
>JAOAAG010000337.1 GCA_026418995.1 Anaerolineae bacterium | reverse complement strand
GTCGCCCACCCGGCACTGCCGTCGCCCACGGCAGTGCACCCCTGCTCACAGTAGATTGTTCAAGATGTGAGGGTACAGCACATTACCCCTATTAAAAACCCCGCGCTAAGGCTGGGGTTACGCGGGCTTGAGGTAGCCGATTGCCTGCTCCTGCTCTCCGTTCATGATAATCTCCAGATAGCGCCCCCCGGAGACGGCCGGTACATCAATCACCCGCACATAGGGAGCGTAAGCCGCGTCATCCGGCGATAACGCAGCCAGCACGTTAGGCGATTCGTAAAGGAATTGCTCGTTGAGCATTGCCCCGTCCTCGCCGAGTATGAGCGGGAGCGGATAGATGCCGGTCTCCACCAAATCCTGGAAAAAGTGAGTTCCGTAGGAAGGTTCGGCTGTATCGCCCTCATGGGCCAGGGGGATCTCAACCAGCACTTTGGTGTTGTAAATATCGGCATAAGTCACCTTGACCCCCAGCTCCGGGTTAGAGCTGCCCCAGCGCCCCGGCCCCATAAGTATAAAAGACTCTCCCTCGAGCCTCTTGTTCAACCTTCCGATCAGGCGTCCCAGTTCGATCCGGGTGAAGTAGTCCGGTATCCGGCTGTAGGCGAAGGGGTCAACGTAGACAATATACCGCACTCCAGAGACCACCCCCTGGGGTACCAGTTTCGATGCCCGCAGGATAATATCTTGAGCAGGAATATGCGCTGGGATCTCCACCGTCTGCCATTCTTTGCTCACGAGGGGGCGGCATTGCAACAGATTGATGGTGAAATCAGCCTGCGGGTAGCGAGGGTGAATCTCCACGGTAAACTCGATGTCCACTGGCCACTTATAGTGCCGCTCCAGCTTCTTGAGGATGGCCTTCATCAAGGCGATAAAGCGCTGGTCCTGCGTCAGCCGCTCAAAAGTCAACACCAGGTTGCGCGCGTTGCTGAGCTCCACACGCGAAAGAGGCGGTCTCAGATACCCTCCCTTGTCTACGGAGACCAGATAGTTCAGCGCCGGGTAATCGCTGCCCAGTACCTGAGAGATGGGCAGAGTCTTAAAGGCGTTTTCCCTCAGGTCTATCAGGTCCACGAAGTACTGCGAGTACTTACGGATTTGTCGCGCATCAGTTTCGGGGCGCAGGGTAGGATGGCTGAGCGCGATGATGCGCGGGTAGTCGTTGCCGGTCCGCTCCACGGCCCGAGTACCTAGCCCCCATACCAGGCGCAGAAAACCATCCTCGCGGCGGATACGGGGATTCCAGCGCAGGGGGTTGCGGCTGTATCCTACCCCGGCTATCATAGGGAAGAAATAATCGCGATAGCGGAGGCCTTGGACTGGCTGGATCAATACCGCCATACGCTCATCATAATCCTCCAGCTTCATCTGCTTACGGTACAAAAGGGCATCCGGCTTCAGGACACTGGCATACACCTGTTTGATAGCGTTCAACAGGCTTTCCAGATTCTCTTCGAGCGTGCCCTGGTTGGGGCAGAAGACGCTATCGTACTTGCCGGCAAAGGCGGTGCCGAAGTTATCTTCCAGCAGGCTGGAGGAGCGCACGATCAGCGGCACACTCCCCACCTCTTCGAGCAGCGTTTTCAGCCCCATCACGATATTATCGGGAAAACGGCCCTCCATATAGGCAGCTACAATAGCCGGATACTCGGATTCGATTTCCTCAGCGGAACGGTACTTCTGGTTCATATACTGCGTGAGGCCGTTCAGCGAAAGGAAATCGTAGAACACATCAGCGCCGATAAAGTAGGAGTTGGGGACGCGCAGGTAGGGGCGTACATCTATCCCGTCATCCTCCCCGTCCTCGAGATGGAGTATTTTCCATGCCAGCAGTAGACCGGCGGCCTTGCCCCCAATCTTACCCCGCCCGATGCGACGACGCCGAATCTCCTGCAGGTCGCGGATGGTGAACAGTTTCTTGGCTAGCCCGACGAAGTCGAGCCTGTCGCTGATCATACCCTTGATGAGCACGACGATGATCTCGCGCAGGTGGTGCTCGACCTTGGCGCGCTTCTCCGGTGGCAGGTTCTCAAACTCCTCACCCTGAGCAAACAACAGATCCCAGGGAGCCAGCTCGGGATTGAAAGTCAGTCTGGGGATGTCCTCGCGGCTGGGCACACGGCTGTCCAGGAAGGATTGGATAATTTCCTTCAGCCGGTCGTGGGGCAGGTTGTAGGCGAAGTAAAAGTCGGTGAGCTGGTCACGAATGATCGCCAGCCGCTCGATCCACACCGGGGCCGGCTCCTCCGCCAGTGAGTCTGTGATCCCCTCACGCTGCTGGGAGAGGGTGGCTTTCTCCTGTACCTCGGCCTCGAAGGCATCCTGGCTGATGATGCCTTTGGAGAACAGTTCCTGCCGCATCCGCTCCCGAATCTGGCGCGCCAGGATGGGATACTGGGATAGTTCGAGGTAGATGCCCAGTACTTTATGCTGATGCTGTACATCATCTACGCTGGGTTTGCCGTTCATAGCCACATCATCTGACTGAGGGTGAGACTACGGAAGACCCCTCAGAGTACCAACTGCGTCGTGTGATTACTGGTGTTTGAAAACATACCACAAAAAAGGCGAACAGACAAGTAAGCTGCGTAGCACTGAGACCGTACTTGTCAAAAAGGGGCGGTTGGTGTATACTACCAGCGCCACAGAGGGGATTGCGGGGCGTAGCCCAGGTTGGCTAGGGCGCTACAATGGGGTTGTAGAGGTCCCGGGTTCAAATCCCGGCGCCCCGACTTTGCTTCCCGCGAGTTCTCGCAACTCGCGGGGTTTTGTTTATAAGGGGAGTATCACGTGAAATGTGCTGCCCGGGCAGCGCTCCTCATCATACCCGGGGCTTTCGGCCCAGATGTGGCCTCCGTGCGCCTGCACGATGCCACGTGCCAGCGCCAGCCCCAGGCCTGGCCCCGCCCCTTTGAACTTACTCTTGCCGGTACTGTGTAACAGAAGATTCCCGGCGCGATAAAACTTATCAAAGATCCGTTCGCGATCCTCTGGCGCGATACCGATGCCGGTGTCGGCGACGACGACCTCGATAGCCCGTCTGCTTGCCTCTCCCCATTCCGTCACCCGTCCAGTGATATGGATGCGGCCGCCGTCTGGAGTAAACTTGATGGCGTTCTGAATCAGATGGGAGAATACCTGCCGCAGGCGCCTGTAGTCGGCGGAGATGGGCGGTAGCTCGGCCAGGCCCTCCATGGTAAGCGTCTGCCCGCGTTCTCTCAATGCCTCGCTCCATTCCTCGGCGGCTGCCCCGACAATATCGGCGATGGACTCCTGCTGCAAGGTCAGCTCCATCGTCTCGGTATCTAGCTGTGCGACGTCGAACATCAAGTCCACGATCTCCTCCAGCCGCATCGCGGCCGTTTTCAACCCCCCGATCGCCTTGTGGGCCGTTTGGGGTGTCAACGTCCCTCCCTCGGCCATTTCCCGCAGGATGTCGGTATAGCCACGTATCTGTGTGAGTGGCGTGCGCAGCTCATGGGAGGCAATGTCAATGAAATCGGACTTGGCCTGGTCAATGCGCGCTAGCTCCTTGTTCAGACGCTCGATCTCCTCGTAACGTTCCTTCAGATCGGCGAACAGGCGGGCGTTTTCGAGAGCCATTGCCGTCTGCTCCGCCAGTGTGCTGAGCAGGAGCAGTTCGTCATCGTAGTAGCGGTCGCCGGAGACTTTCGATCCCAGTGCCAGCAGGCCAATCCATTCCCCACGGGCGTGGATAGGGAGATAGATGTCCATACCCAGGCTACTGAACCAGTTCCGCTCACCCGGTGCAACAGCCTGAAAACGCGGGTGCAGGTCTACATCATATTGCATCAGAGGTTGGCGCTCCTGGCCCAGGTGCGTGGCAATGGGGTCTCCGTCCGGGATGGTACAGGACTGAACAACCTTTTCCGCTCCCGCCACTCCGCGCAGGTAGAAACACCTGTCGTCGTGATGTACCACACACAGCATCCCGCTCCGGATGCCCAAGGCTTGGCAGATGAAACTGATGGAGGTCTCAGCTAAGCGCTCAAGGTCGAGGATGTTGCTGATTTGTGCACTGTATTCACGCAACATCGTCGCAGCCTCGGGACGGCTGAGACCGGTGATGCGGCCGGCCAGCCGCTCTACCAGGCGCAACAGGGGATTGAGCACGATGCCACCAACCAGAGCGGCGACGAGGCCCATCGCTAAAAGCGGATAATCGGGCCAGGTTTCGTGCGCGCGCCATACTCCCACCAGGAGAGCCCCGTACACCAGGACGGCCAGCAGGGTGACGGTCAGGTAGTAGAGCACGATCCGCGCAACCCGGCGCACGTCGGGTAGATAGTGGATCAGCACAACCCCTGCTGCCGTGAGTGTACCCGCGATGTACAGGATAAGGGCAGGGGGCTCCATAGCGGCGAATAGGGCCGCCGCGGCACAGATCAACAAGGTCTGGGCTATCACCCAGTAGGTGATACGGTTCCGGTGCAGAGGTTGCGGTGCCCGCCGGTACGCTCTGTAAGTGAGAACCGTTGTGCCAGCACTGAAGATGCTCCAGCCCGTGAGCAACAGGGCTCGAACCAGCGTCTGCCGTCCGATGATCACATTCCCTCCCAGCCATAGCAGGTCGGGCAGGCCGAACGGATTGACGTGGATAAGGAGCGGACCGCTCAGCCCCAGCGCCCCCAGCGTCCACCATCTCCACCCGATCCCTTCATAGCGCAATACCGCACGGCTCAGGTGGAGGAAGAACAGGGAGAGCAGGAGAGCAGCATAAGGGAATGTGGTCAGCACGAAGTCCGGGCGCTGCACATGGAGCACGGCCAGAGCGACTTGCCACGCTACCAGGGTGGCAAGGTAAACCAGCAACAGCCGCGCTGGCCGGTCCCGCAAACCGCGCTTTCGCAAGGTCAGCAAAGCAATAAGTAAGCTGCAGATAGCCCCACTGAGGGGGATAATAGTCGGGTTAAAATGATTCACCGCTCAGTCTCCCTGCTGGTGATTGTGTGTGATGCAGTGTGTGATGGTGTTCCAACATTCTGTCTGCAACGGCGGCCAGTCCCACGAGCAGCCAGAACAGCGTGGCCGAGTGGGGAAAGTCCAGGTTAAAGAAATAGTGGTCAAAGATACCGCCTGTTAGCGCACCTATTACCCCGGCGTGAAACCCCCACCAGAGCGGCTCCAGCGAGGGACAGGCAGCAGCCAGGGGACGTGCGCGCCAAAAGCGAATGAACAACACGGCTATCACCAGCAAAAAGCTGGCGAGGCCGATCAGCCCTGTCTGTTCGGCAATGATGAGATAGACATTGGCGACGCCGATGTATGTATCAATGTCGGGCGCTCCGGCAAACCCCACCCCAAGCCAGGGGTAGCGGCTGATCAGGATGAGGGCGTCCTTGTACTCGCCAAAACGCATTTGGGTGGCCAGGTCCTCGCCCCTCACTCCTTCAATGAAGTGCCTGACATAGCTCTGTGTCTGAGGTAGCACGGCTACGAGCAGGAATATGGTGAACATAAGCCACCAGAGTTTGCGGTAGCGCAAGGTCGCGATGACTCCCAGCGCCACTGTGACCCCCACCAGCGAGCCCCGGCTGATGGTCAGCCCCAGACCTGTCTCTTATACACATCTGACGCTGCCGACGAGC
>JAOAAG010000297.1 GCA_026418995.1 Anaerolineae bacterium | reverse complement strand
AGATGTGTATAAGAGACAGGTTCCAGAAAGATCAGTACTACCAGGATCAGTGTCATCACAGCGGAAGCCAGGTAGTTGGAAAAGCCAGGGCGCCCCGACACCTCTTCCATCAGAAGGCTGGTCTTCGGCGCACCGAAGAGGAGGCCAGCGCGGCGAGAGGGCTTCCTGCGCGGGCGGCCCAGCACAGCCCCCACCGAGATGGCGAGCAGGTTCATGGCCAGAAAGGAGGGCTGAAAGCGGAATACACCCAGCTCCAGCCACCCACTCACCCGACCGATCTGGCTGCCACCCAGGAAGAGCACCACGACCAGGAGGATCAGTGCGACCAGATAGGCCAGCCACCAGAAATCCCCCAGCCAGCGATAATCACGGGGAAAGGCGGCCAGGAGCAGCAACAGCCCCAGGCCGATGGCTCCGAACATCGCCTGTCTGCGCCACAGGGTCTGCAGGCTCGGGTCGAGGCTGCCCTGATTGGCGCTGTAGACCATCAACACGCCATAGATGGTCAACAGCACGGTGACCAGAAGCAGGATATAGTCAAAATGCCGCCACAAGCGCCATGCACCCATCGCTCACTCCGATGAGGCGGGCCGTTTTCTCGGGTTAAGCAGGGGAATGTCGGCTACCAGCCGGGATTCTCGGGCCGTCTGCGAGAAGGTCACCCGTACATCGTTGGCATCAATCGCCACGTGTTTGGAGATTACCGCGATGATCTCGTCTTTCAGAGTTTCCAGCAGGGCGGGCGAGATGCTGGTCCGATCATGCGCCAGCACCAGGCGCAGCCGTTCTCTGGCGATCGCTCCGCTCGGCGGTTCAGCCTCACCACCTAAGAGTCTCTTCAGGCCTTTCATGTTTGATCTCCTCCGGAGCGTGCAAAACCGAAGAGGCGCTGCAACACGCCTGGTTCGCGCAGGGGCGTGAACGGGACGTGCTCTCCCAGCAGGCGGCGGGCGATGTCGTGGAAAGCGGTGCCGGCCTGAGAGCTGTCTTTCGAGAAAGCAAGCGGCTCCCCCCGGTTGGCGGCGCTGATGATCTCCTTATCCTCGGGGATGACGCCGATGAGCTCGATAGCCAGGAGCTCGACCACATCGGCAACGGAAAGCATCTCGCCACGCCGCACCAGCTCCGGCCTGAGGCGGTTGATGATGAGCCGTATCGGGCCGCGCTCTTCTGCCTCCAGCAGGCCAATGACCCGGTCGGCATCGCGCACGGCGGCGATCTCAGGATTGGTCACGACAAGGATAGCATCGGCCGGTGCGGCAGCATAGCGAAAGCCCTGCTCGATGCCGGCGGGCGAATCAATCAGAATAAAGTCATGTTGCTCCCGCAGCTCATTGCAGATATGCACCATATCGGCTGGCTGGACAGCGCTCTTGTCGCGCGTTTGCGCTGCCGGCAAGAGAAAAAGCTCCGGAAGCCGCTTATCCCGGACCATCGCCTGGCGCAGACGACAGCGCCCCTCAATGACATCTACCAGGTCGTAGACAATGCGGTTCTCCAGCCCCAGCATTACGTCCAGGTTGCGCAGCCCGACATCCGCGTCTATGACCACGACGCGCTGTCTATGCAAAGCCAGCGCCACGCCGAGATTGGCGGTCACTGTGGTCTTTCCCACCCCACCCTTGCCTGAGGTAATGGTGATTACTCGTGCTGTCATATACGTCTCCTTACCCCGCCCGTTTGAAGGTACTGCCTTGCCAGGGGATGGCCACGATGCGCCCCTCCTGCACGATGGCCATCTCCGGGACAGGGTTACGGCGTCGCTCTTCGGGGGAGCGAGCAATATGACTGGCGATGCGCAGTTGGGTGGGCGATAAGTCCAGTGCACAGACAACAGCCCCCTCATCTCCCAGCGCACCGGCATGCAGCAGCCCCCGTGCCCGGCCCCACACGACGATGTGACCACCAGCGATCACTTCAGCACCGACGTTGACATCGCCAATCACCACGATATGGCCTGGATGGCGCAGGCTCTGACCAGAGCGCAGTGTCCGACGCACGATCAGCCCCTCTGTCGCGGACTCTTCATCTGGTGCTGTGGCCTCTTCGCGGGGAGGCCGGGTGACTCTGGGGAGTGTCAGTTCCGTGATCAGGCCCAGCTCCTGGGCAGCCGCCCGCGTCACCGGATCAGCACCGACCACGGCCCAGAGTTCGACCTGATGGAGGGAGAGCAGGGAAACAGCCGCCTGAAGCTCTTCTCGCGTCAACCGACGCTCGCCCACATCCAGCGCGACACGCCCGCCACGGAAAAACGAGGCGTGAGCGTCCAGGTACGACTCAAGCCCTTGTAGCCCGGCAGCCCAGTCACCCGGACCCAGAGTAATCAGCAGGCCCTCACGAATGCCCTTAACCGTCACACCCAGGGCGTCGGAACCGTTCACTTCCGCCTTCCCACTGCAGCAAACTGCAGTAAAATTATATCACAGCAAACAGGATTATAAAAACGCAGGAAATGGAGGTGACAGTCACTGCCAGAAGTGACTGTCACCTGACAAACCCAGATGAGAGCACGTTACACACCTGTCCTGATCCTCATCCTGATCGCGCTGGGCATATTGTTGTTGACTTTCCCGGAGTTGATCCGTGCGCTACCTGGACGCTACGCCTACTACTTGCCGGAGTGGCTTCAGGAACTGCGTCACGTCGCCCATCCGGATACCCTGCCTACCCCAGTGGTCATATCCTCCCCTCCCAGCACTCCCACGCCCACCCTCACCCCCTTGCCGACGCGCACTCCCTCCCCTACGGCCACCGCTACCCCGCTTCCACCCACCTCCACCCCTCGGCCTACGCCGACCCCCACAGCGACCCCACCACCCCGCCTGGTGTTGACAGGGCTGCGTCATGAACACCAGGGGTGGAACAACTGTGGACCGGCCACACTGGCTATGGCGCTCTCCTACTGGGGACGCAGCGAAACCCAGTACGACATCGCTCCCGTCCTCAAGCCCGATCCTGAGGATAAAAACGTCAGTCTGTGGGAGATGGAGGCCTACGTTCGCGGGCTGGGGCTGGGCGCGCTCGTGCGCGCAGGCGGAAGCCTGGAGCGGCTTAAGACGCTGATACAACTCGGCCTCCCCGTGATCGTCGAGACCTGGTATGTGCGCGATGCCCGCGATCAGCTCGGCCATTATCGCCTGGTCATCGGCTACGACGACATGCAAGAAGCATTCGTGACCTACGACTCCCTCCACGGCCCGGACGTGACGGTCGGCTATCGGGAACTGGATGAGCTGTGGCGTGTGTTCAACCGCGCCTACATGGTGGTCTACGCGCCCGACCACTGGGACGCGCTGGCTGCTGCACTTGGCCCCGACCTGGACGATGCACAAATGTACGAGCAGGCACTGGACACGGCGCTGGTCGAGGCCGCGTACCAGCCGGAGGATTGCGTAGCCTATGCCCGGTGTGCAGATTGGGCGACCTTCTCCTGGTTCAACATCGGCTCCAGCCTGACCTCACTGGGACGGCACTCCGAGGCCGTTGCAGCCTACGATAAGGCACGGCAACTGGGGCTTCATTTCCGTATGCTCTGGTACCAGTTCGGCCCATACGAGAGCTACTATGCGGCGGGGAGGTACGACGATGTCATCGCCCTGGCAAACGCTACACTGGTCACAGCACACAACCTGGAGGAGTCATATTACTGGCGGGGTATGGCGCGCCTGGCGCAGGGAGACGCGGCCGGCGCCAGAGCTGATTTTGAGCGGGCGCTCCATTATCACAAGAACTGGCCACCGGCGCTGGCTGCTATTGAGGGGTTGTGATCGCACCCACTCAGGTTGCACGCACTCCCGTGCGATGTTATACTTAGCTCCCAGGAGTGGAGATGAGACGTAAACAATGGTGCATAGCGGCAGCTCTGATCGGCGGGCTTCTAGTGCTCGGCAACTGTGCTCCCAGGGTGGTCACCGTAGAAGTGACCCTGCCTCCTGAGACCGTCGTGGTAACGGCCACCCCTCCCCTCTCACCACTCCCCGACCCCACCCCTCAACCCAAAACCCTGACCGTCTGTGTGCTGGGTGAGCCGGACACCCTCTATCTGTACGGCGGCTCCTGGATGCACGCCACCCAGCATGTCATGGAAGCGCTGTACGATGGTCCCGTAGACTACCTGAACTATACCTACCGGCCGGTGATCCTGCAAAAAATACCCACCCTTGCCGACGGTGACGCGCTAACCCGAACCATACGTGTGGGGCGGGGAAGCCGAGTGGTGGATATAAATGGCAATCCGGTGGCACTGGAAGAGGGGGTCACGGTGCTTCCTTCTGGCTGTCGTTCCGAAGAGTGTGCCGTCAAATTCACCGGTGAACCGTTGCGGATGGACAGGATGGAGGTGACCTTTGCCCTCAAAGAGGGCCTCACGTGGGCCGACGGCGCTCCCCTCACCGCGGAAGATTCGGCCTTCGCCTACAAAGTGGCCTCCGATCCGGTCACACCGGGGAGACGTTACCTGGCAGAGCGCACGGCCCACTACATCGCCATAGATGAACAGCGCGTTCGCTGGACCGGCCTGCCGGGCTTTATGCCCCCCACCTACTTCCTCAATTTCTTTCCCCCGCTCCCGCGCCACCAGCTTGAAAAGTACACACCGAAGGAGCTGCTCACAGCAGATGAAACCAGGCGTTATCCTCTGGGGTGGGGACCTTTCTACGTTAAGGAATGGGTGTGGGGAGACCACATCACGCTCGAAAGGAATCACCACTATTTCCGAGCCTCAGAAGGGTTGCCCCTCCTCGACCAGGTAGTGTTCAAGTTTGCCTCCAACACGCCGGATTTAATCGCCCGCCTCTTAGCAGGGGAGTGTGACCTGGGCACCCACGACGCTGATCTGGAGCCCTCCCTACCACTTCTGATGGAGGCGCAGCAACAGGGCCTGCTCCAGGTTGTATTCTCCATCAGCAACGGCTGGGAACACCTTGACTTCGGCATCGTGCCCTCGGAGGACTATGCCCGGCCCGATTTCTTTGGCGATGTCCGGGTACGCCAGGCGATCGCACAGTGTATAGACCGTCAAGCGATCGTCAACGAGGTTACCTATGGGAGCAGCGTGGTCCCGGACAGCTACCTGCCGCCGGGGCACCCGCTCTACGGCGGCACGTACCTGCTGCACTGGGGCTATAACCCGGAGGGGGGCCAGGCGCTGCTTGAGGAAGTCGGATGGATGGATACTGATGGGGATGGGGTGCGCGAGGCCAGACGGGTCAAGGGGGTGCCACCCGGCACTCCCTTCGAGGTCTCCCTGCTGGTTGCAGCGGAGAGCGCCTCTTCCCAGCAATCGGCGCGGATGATCAAGGCGCACCTGGCCGACTGCGGTATCCGCGTCAACGTGGAACTGCGCCCTGCATGGGAACTCTACGCCGATGCCCCGGAAGGGCCGCTGTTCGGGCGCCGCTTCGACCTGGCCGAGACGACCTGGTGGTTCGATGTCAATCCCCTGTGCGGACACTATACCTCGTCCGAGATACCAGGGGACGGCAAAGCATACGGAGAGAATATTACCGGCTACAGCAACCCCGACTACGATGCCATCTGCCGAAAGGCGCTGCTAGCCCTCCCCGGCACGGCCGATTACGAGAAGTATCACAAGCAGGCGCAGATCATCTTTTCCGAGGAGCTGCCTGCGATTCCGCTCTTTATGCGGCTGCGCGTGGCTATCGCCCGTCCCAACGTACTCAACTTTGCCCTGGACCCCACCGCGTCCAGCGAGCTGTGGAATATCGAGGCCATGGACGTGAGATAGCGCTCCTCTCTCCCTGTGGCCGCGCTAGCCTCACTCTCCACCCCTGTGGACACGCATCACCAGTGGCAGGTATGTAGAGAAATACTCGAAGAACTCGTAAGCCCCCATGTCGTATCCCTCGCCATGGGGACGATAGATGCCCTGGATGTCCTCGCTGGCTGCGCCTACCGGAGTACCCCGGTCAATGCACGGCGAATCCTCGTGCAAACGGTAGTCATCCCGTTCCGGTGCACGGAAGCGGGGATATTCGTTAATGTTACCCTCCCCCCACTGCGCAGTCCCTTCCATGGAGAGGTCGGAGTAGGTGATGATGAGGACGGAGGGTATCTCCCTCTGTAATGTCTCGAGGTTGCCCCAGAGGATGGAGTTGAGCACCGTCACCGTGCTGCTATCCGAGCCGTACAGGCGGATGCCGTAGCTATTGCTCACGATCGTGTTGTGCACAATATGCACCGTGCTCCCATCCCGTGCCGCTACGCCGGCTCCGCTGGGGGAACTGTGGATGAGATTATTGGTCGCGGTGACAAGCGCAGTTGGCCCCACCGACAACCCATCGCCGCCGCAACGGCGCAGGATGTTCCGCTCGACACGCGCCTCTGACCGCCCAACGGCGAGACAGGAACCGGCCACATCATAGATCAGATTCCTGCTCACGAGCGCTGGCCTGGCTGTGGCGTCAAGCACGATGCCATTACCGGGAGAGCCGGTTACCCGGTGAATACGATTTTCCAGCACCGCCACGGTGCCCCCTGCGCTACTCACGCCGGTGGTCAGGACATCATGGACCGTGTTACCCGCGAGGTGGACTGTGCTGTCCTGCAGGAGCAGGCCCACACCCTCGCCATAGCGAATCGTGGAGCGCTCGATCTGAAGGCTGGCATTGAGCGCCGCAATGGCCGGCCTGAGCGATATGGCCTCTGAACTGGCGTGCTCCACGACCGTGTACTTGAGGATGCTGGGCTCCAGACTATTGCGAAAGACAATACCGCCCCACAAGCCACCCGTCTCCCCGGTAAAGGTAATCGGGCGGGCAGGGGTACCAACCGCTACCAGCCGCCCCTCCACAATCGCCCTGCGGCCAGGTTGAAAGGCCAGCGTCGCGCCCGGCTCGATGGTCAGCGTAATTCCTGCCGGGACAAAGATATCGTCGGTGATGACGTAGGGATACGCGCTGCCGGGGATCGTGGTATTCTCCGTCAGCACACCGCCGTGGAACCTGTCCCAGTAAATGGTGATGGTGCGGACTTCTGTCCCAGCCGTGACCACGAAAAGATTGTCCCGCGCTGTCAATGTCGCGGTGTAGCCCCAGCGCGTGAAAGCAGGATAGTACACCCCCTCCGCGCTGCCGTTGACCTGCACAGTATGCGTGGGCAGACAGGTGCCCTCCAGCACCACCCGTTGCTCAGAGGTGGCAAAGTCCCGTCCTCCGTTGGTCGTGATGGCAAAGACGGGGAATTCGTATGCTCCCATGTCGTGCCTGCGGCCATGCGGTCTGTAAACGCCCAGGATGTCGTCGGAAGGAGCTCCCACCGAGGTACCCGTGTCCACGCAGGGGGAATCCCCCCGTAACCGGTAATCGCCCGCTTGAGGCGCGCGGAAGAGCGGGTCGGCGTTGATGTTCCCCTCGCCAGGCCAGGCTCCTCCGCTCGTCTGGATATCCGAATAAGTCACGGTGACGACGGAGCGCGAGTCCAGCTCCAGCCCGACACGATTCCCCCACACGATGGTGTTTTTGACTGTAGCGATGCCTCCCCCCTCTCCCTGATGCCCTTCGTACAGGTAGATACCATGTCTGCAGCCGGCTATGGTGTTGTTGGTGATGAAAGCGACAGCCCCATCCTTAACCGCGATGCCGCTGCCGCTGAAGGGATCGTCGTCGCGGCCACGGCAGTCGTAGATCAGGTTATTCGTCACTGTGACCACAGATGGATAGTGGCCGACGGAGATGCCTTTATCGCCGCACCCGTGGAACACGTTGCGCGCGATGAGGGCCGATGAGTGGTTGAGGTCCAGACAGTCGTCGGACACGTCGTGGATGTGATTGTCCATCACCACAGCGGGCGTGACCATGTCACTCAGCTCGATCCCCTCCATCTGGTAGACACCATAGCGCACATCATGGATATGATTGCCCTGGATGAAGGCGAACCCGCCGGTCGGGTGGACGGCATCGCTCTGAATACCGTAAATCTCGTTGCGCAGCAGATAGAGCACCGGGTCCCGTCCGCCCCATGGATAAGCCTGGACGGCGACACTGGCCTGGGTGTGCCGGATGATGCTATCGGCGATGGTGGCGCGTGAGCCGTACAGGGAAATGCCGTGGCTACGGGGGTTGAGGATGACTTCTCGCGTATACTCGACTATAGCATGGACGATGCGGTTATCCTCCTGGCTGTTCAGGAAGAGGATGCCGCCCCAGTATCCACTCCCGCGCCGGGTGAAGATGATGGGCCGGGCAGCAGTGCCCTCGGCAAGCAGACGCCCTCCCTCTACACGGACCGCGCGGTCGGCCTCGAACTGGAGAGTCGTGCCCGGCTCAATCCTCAGCGTGACCCCCGCCGGCACCACGATGTCATTGCTGATGACGTAAGGTATGCGGCTGGCAGGGAGGGTAAGGCTGCGCGTCAGGGTGCCCCCGCTGAAAAAGTTCCAGTAGACGGTGATGACGCGGCTGTCCAGCCCATCGGTGATGACGAAGACGTTATCCCGCGTCCAGAGCGAGGCCGTGTAGCGCCAGGTGGTGGGCGTGGGATATTGGACCCGCGCCGAGTCGCCGTTGACGTAGACATCGCGCAGCGGTGAACACTCGCCTTCCAGTGTCACCCCTGACCTGGAGGTCGGGAAATCAGCGCCGCCGTTGGTGGTGATGGACAGGCGGGTAGCAGGGATTTCAGAGAGGACCGCCGGTTTGCGCCGGGCGACATAATCCTTCAGAGCATTGCGCGTGCTCTCTCCAACCACAGGAGGGAGGGCGTCAATGCGGGGATACATCTGGGCCACCGAGAACTCGTTCTCGAGCAGGGAGTGGATATTCTGGTAGTACCAGCGGGTAAAGAGTGGGTAGTTCAGAATGCGCCGTACCACAGTGCGGGCATACCAGTTCGGCTCCCAGATACTGTGAGACGGGTTGGTGAACGTGGTGTCGTGATCCCAGGAGATGAGCAAGAAGCGGCCGTCCGATGGGCGATGGTAAAGGAAGTAATCGTCTCCCTGGCCTACCCAGAGAGCACCTTCATGGTTATCCAGCACGGCCTGGACGGCGAACCAGCGCAGCCATTGGCGCATATCGGCGACGGCGTCGGTCGCAGCCGGGTAGCCCTCATCGGGGCTGTTAGAAAGCACGTTGGTCAATTCGATGATGTCGGAGTAATCGTCGGCTGCCTCGTTATTCTCTTTGAGATAGTAGGAACGGTAGCTGTTTGGATCGGGGCCCCGGTAGCTCAGGTCGCCGCCGTCGCGAGCACGGTAGAGGTTACCCGTATCATTATCGGGAAAATGGGCTTCCAGGAAGTCATTATCCACTTCCTCGACGTCCAGGTAGTCCCCCTGCTTGTTCGAGTTGATAAAGAGAGCCACGAAGCGGGTTCTGGGAGCCGGCAGCCCGGCCCGCCTGAATAGGTCATGGGACAGCGCTTCCTGGCCCAGCCGGTCGCTCACCAGATTGAGCCGCTCACGGTCCTCGAACTCGTGCTCGTCGCGGAATTTGATGCGGTAGGGGCGGGGCCAGACATTGCGGGAATTCTCGCCCCGGTAGCGCACCCCAACGTTGTAAAACACCTCCCTGGAGTACACAAATGTGGCATCAAGCAATATATTAGAAAATAGATCGCGATTGGTCAGCTCGGCCCAGTTCTGGGCCGTCATAATGAGGCGGTAGACGGGCAACGGATCGGTGCGAGGCACGTTCTCTACCAGGTAGAGGTAACTGATGGTGAGCGGCCGGCCCGTCTCCGTCGAGGTGGTGCCCGGCGCGCCGTCGGGCACGGTACGCTGTAGTCCCTCGTTGTCCGTGGCGGTGATGTAGAATTCGACGTACTTACCGTCTGCCTGGGGCGGGATCAGAGCGGTGTACAGCCGATCACCTGCCTGTCGGTCGCCACCGCTGCCGTTATCCACCATCGTGAGTGTCCTGTAGGAGGAGCCCTCGGGGCGGTAATACAGCACCACGCTGGCGACGCTCCCGTTATCGGCCACCAGCGCGGTGACGGTTACCGGCTGGGCGGAGGTGGGGAAGACCGGCGCGTGGGCTACATCGGTCACGCAGGGAGGGATGTTGCCCGTGGAGTAGACGCTGTTTCTGGCGCCGGGAGTGCCCAGGCTCAGGCTCGCCGCCCAGGAACAGGGGGAGTCGTTATTGAACAGGGGGTTGATGAGCTCCAAAGAGGGGCCTTTGCCATCCGGCGGTTCGGGCCAGGGGCGGTGGTCGTCATACGTCACCTCGTCCATCAGCCGACCTGTGGCATCCACCAGCGCCACCCGCTCACCACCGTTGTCCAGGCGGCCGCTGAACGGCCCCTTTACACCGCTGATCCCGTAGACCGCTTCTACCGCCGCCGGGCTGCTGGCGACGACAATGTACCCGCCTGGCTGCAAAATGGTGGAGGGAGGAAAGGTGTAGTAGATACCGTCGTTAAACCTCCACCCGGAGAGGTCCACGGTGAGCGAGCTGACGTTATATAGCTCAACATATTCCTCGCCATGGTTTCCGGAGCGGGGATGGTACTGAATCTCGTTAATGACGACGGGAGGGCTGGACTGGGCACGTGCTGGGGAGGAGGCAACGCCAAGTGCCGCGCAGAGCGCAAGGAGCAGAATGGAGAGGCAAACGGCAAGCTGCCTCTCCAGGTGATGGTCATTTCTGGAGGTGACCGTCACCTTCACTGGTTCCCGGCTCCTGGAGTGGGAAAGGTGAACGCACGCCATGCCTCAGCTCCGTCAGGCCAGCGGCCATAGGAGATATTCTTCCGCTGCGGCCCAAAGGCCATCCAATCCACCGGCAGCACCAGCCCGTAAGGAGTACGCTCGAAGAGGCCGATTTCCTCGCCGTTGCGTTCCAGCTTGAAAGTGGTATGCAGCGGCCCCTGGTCTGTATCCCTGTCACACCAGACAAGCAGGTGGCCACCAGGCGGGATAACCGTGCCCGGCGGGAACTGCCACTTTGTAGGATCGGCCAGGGAATCGCTCAGGTACATCCCGCCCAGCGAGACCGTGATCGGGCCTGCGTTGTACAATTCCACCCAGTCGTCGTACTCCCCCGCTTCATCCCTGTTGACGGCGGTGTTGTAGGCCAGGAACTCGTTGATCAACACCTGGGGTAGCGTATAACCGACTATGTAGCGAATGGTTGAAGTCGGGGCATCGGGCGGGTAGAGGGAATAACGGCCTGCCTCGTCCTCTGCCCGCAGATAATAACGCACAACTACCCTGTCCGCAAGCGGCGGGATGATCGCTCCATACGTATCCTCCCCGCTCCGCTGCATTGCAACGGAGTAGGTATCGTTGCCGACCGCGTACCACAGAGTTACAGAAACCAGAGGGGTGCCGGAGGTAATGAGCGCAGTGATCGTTACCTCGTCCCCCTCTCCAGGCCAGCGCGGAGTGCGTGTAACCTGCGAGAAGGTGGGTGGAGGCAGGCGGTTAGGCCCGCCGGGGGAGGGAACAGCCAGTACATACTGCCTCGGCGCACCATCAGGGACACGGCCCCAGGAGACATCGGATGTCAGTGGATCGTAGTACACTGCATCCACCGGGGCGTAAAAGCGGGACTGGCGGTCGAACAGCCCCACGTACTCACCTGCGCCGGAGAGGTTGAAGTTGGTATGGAGGCCCGTGCCACGCCCATCGGCCCACACGATAAGATAGCCACCGGCGGGGATGACGGTCCCGTAGGGGATCATGTAGACAGTCGCATCGTCCAGGTCATCGGTGAGGTACATGCCCCCGACGTCCAGCGGCGTGGGGCCGGCGTTGTACAGTTCAATCCAATCATCGTAGTCGCCCTGCTCATCCGCCAGGGTGCGGCTGTTGAGAGCCATCACCTCGTTTATGTAGAGGGGGAGCGGTTGCCAGCCAACGATGTAGCGATAATCTCCCTGCGGCCAGCCAGGGCGGTCGAGGCTGACTTTGCCTGTCTCATCAACGGCCCGCAGGTAGTATTCCACCCAGGTGCCCTGCTGCAGTGACGGAAGGACAGCTTGCCTGGTGGCGCCGACGCCGGTCATTGTCCTGGGAGTGTAGCCGGGACGCAACTGCCCCGGCGCAAAGGCCCGGTACCACAGCGTCACGGTGAAGCGTCCCTCGTCGGTAATGGTGGTGGTGATGGTGACCGGCTTGTTAGCTACAGGCCACGTTGGAGAGTGGAATGTCCTGCCGAATCTGGGAGGAAGGCCCAGATTGGGCCGGCCGGGGGAGGGTGTGGTGAAGAATTGCCATCGCTCGCTTCCGTCAGGCAACCGCCCGTAGGAGACATCGGTCACAGGCGGGGTGTAGGTGAGCACCGAGATGGGGGCATTGCCGAACACGTCCCGGTCGAAGAGGCCAAGCTGTCCGCCCGCTGCGCTGAGGGTGAAGTTCGCATGGTAGGGGCCCTCGTCTACCTCGCCATCCGCCCAGATAATGAGTGCGCCATCCGGTGGGAGGACAGTGCCGGCGGGGATGGGCCACTTTGTCGGCTCGCTCAGCACGTCGGTCAGGTACATGCCGCTCAGGTCCCACGCC
>JAOAAG010000232.1 GCA_026418995.1 Anaerolineae bacterium | reverse complement strand
AGATGTGTATAAGAGACAGCTGTCACCTTATAACACTCGATGGCCTTGACGTGGGCATATAACTGCCCCTTGTCGTCGGCAGCTCCTCTGGCAAAGATATCCTCGCCCACAATGGTCGGCTCAAATGGCGGCGTGTGCCACAGTTCCACCGGATCGGGGGGTTGGACATCGTAGTGGCCGTAGATGAGGACAGTGGGGGCCTCTGCCGCGACCATCCACTCCGCGTAGACGACGGGATGGCCCGGCGTGGCAATCAATCTGACCACGGGGAAGCCGGCTTCGAGCAACCGTTCCCTCAGCCATAAAGCAGCACGCTCCACGTCCGGGCGCCGCTCCGGCAAGGTGCTGATACTGGGAATGCGCAGGAATTCCTCCAGTTCAGCCAGAAATCTGGCCCGATGTTGTTGTGCATAGGTTACAGCCGTCATTGACTCCTCGCCGGGATCAACGCGATCCGAAGCGCGTGTAGCCTGGGGGGCCCTATAAAATCTCAATCTCCCAGTCCACGACCTGAACCTCGGGGTGGTACAGTTCAATCCACTGGACGGCTCTTTCCAGCATGACATGAACGTGGTCCGGGTGGTTAGAGACCGTCACCAGGGCCACTTCAGCCGACTGCCAGGAGTCGTTGCGGGCCACCTCCGCGATCGCCAGGTTGAACTCACGGCGCAGATGGGCGATAAGCGGTTTCAGGATGCTGCGTTTGCCCTTGAGGGAGCCGTTGCCGGGGAGATGCAACTCAATCTTACAGGCGCCTATAATCATGGCAGAGCACCTTCTCGGAGCCTTTGTCAATCCCTAATTTTACACGTTTCGTCGTATGGAGCAAGTGAGAGTTGTTACGACCAGGATTCCAGGTATAATTACTGTAGCCTTTGCCGTCTGTAAATCTGCTGCTGGGAGGTGCATATGGCTCGCCTGATAGAGAAGAGCGTGTTGTTAGGCCTGGGACTGTTGACGTTAACCCGCGACAAAGTGGTGAACTTTGTAAATAGCCTGGTCGAGGAAGGGGAGGTCAAAGCAGAGGAGGCGCCCAGCATTATTGACCGCCTGATCGCCCGGGGGGAAGAGGAGCGCGAGGAGCTGCGCCGGGTAGTGCGCGAAGAGCTGGAAAAGGCCCGTGCCAGTTTCCCCTTTGTCTCTCGCAAAGATATCGAGGAGCTGAATCAGAAGCTTGATCAGCTCGCCCGGCGGCTGGACGAGCTGAGCGGCGAGAAAAAGCAGAGCGAGTAGCCGGGCCGTTATGATAAGGGAGTGGCGGGACGGCATCCTGCTCTACCGCTTCGCCAGTCTGCAGGAGGCCGCAGGGGTCAGACATGCCATCCTGACCCGCATCGGCGGGGTGAGCCGGGGCGCCTATGCGACACTTAACCTCGGTCATACCGTCGGTGATGACCTGGCTGCGGTAGAGGAAAACCATCGCCGGGCGCTGGGTATATTCGGACTGCTGCCGCAGCGCGTTGTCAGCCCCTATCAGGTGCATGGCGCCCGGGTGGGGTTGGTCGGGCGGGCGCATCTGGGCACTGTGCAACCCGCCACCGACGCACTGGTGACCGGGGAGGCAGGCGTGCCGCTCCTGATGCGCTTCGGCGATTGTGCGCCGGTGCTCCTGTTCGACCCGGTGCGCCAGACGATTGGCATGGCCCATGCCGGCTGGCGCGGTATCGTGGCCGGGAGCGTCGTGGCTACAGTGCGCACGATGGGGCAACGGCTCGGCTGCGCTCCCGCCGACATCTGGGCTGGCATCGGCCCGACCATCGGCCCCTGCTGCTACGAGGTCAGCGCAGAGGTTGCCGACGCGGTTGAGGCTGCATGTCCGGCGGGGGCGCCCGTCGTGCACCGCCTCGATGGACATCTCTACGTTGACCTGCCGGCCGCAGTCAGGGCACAGCTCCGCGCCTGCGGTGTAGAGCGGATCGAAGAGGCCGGGTTGTGCACTGCCTGCCGGGTGGATGAGTTCTTCTCCCACCGGGCCGAGAACGGCCGCACCGGTCGGTTTGGCGTCTTGCTGGAGCTGCTGGCATGAGCGACGTGGCCCGCAAAGTGGAGCTGGTACGCCAGCGCATCGGCGAGGCGGCTGTGCGAGCCGGTCGTGACCCGGATGATGTACTGCTCGTGGCCGTGACGAAAACCCAGCCCATCGTTGCCATCCTCGACGCCTATCAGGCCGGCCTGCGCCACTTCGGCGAGAATCGCGTCGAGGAAGGGCAGGAGAAAATACCTGCTGTCCACAGCGCCCTCCGGTCAGGTGACGGTCACCTCCAAGGTGACCGTCACCTTATCATCTGGCACATGATCGGTCACATCCAGAGCCGCAAGGCCCAGCCCGCCGTCGCTTATTTCGATTATGTCCACTCCGTAGACCGGGTTAAAATTGCCCACAGGTTGAGCCACTTCGCGCACCAGCTTGGCCGGACGCTGCCGGTATTGCTGGAGTGCAACATCTCCGGTGAGAGTACCAAATTCGGCTTCGACCTGATGGGGTGGGAGCAGGACGAGGCACGGCGGAGCGCCTTCCTGGCCGCCGTGGAGGAAATCCTGGCGCTGCCGGGGCTGGACGTTCAGGGCCTGATGACCATGGCGCCCTTGGTTGACGATGCGGAAGAGACGCGCCCCATCTTTGCCAGCCTGCGCGCCCTGCTGGAGCTGTTGCGCGAGCATTTCCCGGCTCATACGTGGCGCCACCTCTCAATGGGGATGACCGATGACTTCGAGGTAGCGGTCGAGGAAGGAGCTACGATGGTGCGCATCGGCCGCGCGATATTCGGGGAGCTGAGGTAGCCGGAGAGCGATTGGGCTGCACGGGGTGACCAGGTGCTATCACGCCACCCGGCAGTGCAGGGCAACTGTGGGCATCATCAAGTTAATGAGCGTGTAGCCTCTTCGGGCGAGGGCTGCTCGCAGGCATTGGCCTGACCTCCTGGAGCGTCGCCCGCTAGCAAACCCCGAATGCGCGCCGCGACCATCTCGATGGCGACTTCATTGAAGCCCCCCTCGGGTATGATGACGTCGGCATACCGCTTGCTCGGCTCGACAAACTCCAGGTGCATAGGGCGTACCGTCTTGAGATACTGTTCGCACACCGACTGAACGCTGCGCCCACGCTCTTCGATGTCACGCTGCAGGCGGCGGATGAAACGCACATCGGCATCCGTGTCCACGTAGATTTTGACGTCGAACAGCTCGCGCAGCTTGCGCTCGGCGAAGACCAGGATGCCTTCCACCATAATCACCGGCGCAGCCTCGACGCGGCGGGTCTCCGGCCTCCGCGTGTGGGTGGTGAAATCGTAGACCGGGATTTCGACGGCCCTGCCAGCCCGCAGCTCTTTCAAATGCTCGATCAGTAGCTCTGTCTCCAGCGCATCGGGATGGTCATAGTTGACCTGTGCGCGTTCCTCAGGGGGGAGATGGCTATGGTCGCGATAGTAAGCGTCGTGGGGTATGTAGGCCACGTGCTCGGCGCCCACACGCTTGAGAATCTGGTATGCCACTGTCGTCTTTCCCGATCCGGTGCCGCCGGCCACACCTATGATAATCGGTCGCATAAGCTCACCTCTGAGCGGTTCAATTTAAAACCGCAAAGGGCGCAAAGCGCGCAAAGGAAGAATGGAAAACCCTTTGCGTCCCTCGCGCTCTTGGCGGTTCAATGAAAACCGCGAAGGGCGCAAAGCGCGCAGAGAAGTATGGAAACACCTTTGCGTCCTTCGCGCTCTTTGCGGTTTAATAAAAAAAACCGCTGCTTCTGAGACGATCATCAGAGGCCAGCGAGAACAAATACCAGGCCGGCGCTGGCAAGCAAAGCCCGGTGCAGCCAGAGATGATACGATTGCGTAAGCCGGGCCGCATGCCAGATCACCCAGGCACTGAACAGGTGCACTTCGATGCGCTCACCGGCCCACACCTTCCCATACTGTAACAGGTTAACGAACCACAGTACGCCCGGCAACAGCGCCAGCACAGCATCAGCGCCGCACAACAGGACGTCTCCGCTTGAGTCGTCACGCATACTGTGTGCGATGAGGGAGACGATCACACCTTCAAGCACCCGCGCTCCAACCCCACTGCCTGCAGCAACAACGATTTCTCTCAGAGACAGGGGCACCCGATAGGCTGGCGGATTTGCCCCGAGGCTGATAGCCAGGTACAGCCCGACCCCAGCGGGTATCAGGCTCAGCGCCAGGGAGAGGGCATAACGTAACGGATGAGGCTGGTGCTCACCGGCACGTGGTGGGGCGATGGCCGCCGCGGCCAGGAGCAGGCGGGGAAGCACGTGATAAAAGTCATAGCCGGCGACCCATGCTGAGCACGCGCTCGCTAGTAGCAATGCCCCGACCATCCAGCGTACCGTTCCCACAGGACGGAAGAACGCCGGAGCAGGCTGATAGAAGCCCCACGCAGCCATCCCTCCCACAGCCAGCAGCATCCCACAGGCCAGCCCGGCGAAAATAACAGTGGGTACCATTCCTTCTCCTTCAGTCATCCTGGGCACGGACCGCTTGGGCCGTGCACAGCAGCTCCCCCGCCAGACCGAAGAGCAGGAGCGCGAGGGCGAAGCAGATCAACCCAAGCGCAGGGTTGTGCACGACGGTCAGGCGGGCATATGGGGCAGCGGTGAAGTACAGTGTGACCCCGTCAACCCTCACCTCGCCATCTCCTTGCAGGACGCTCTCCACTGCGAGCTGGCCAGAGGGGACGCGGTATACCTGTACCAGCACCGGATCCGTGGCACTGGGGCGTCCCTCGTGTTGAGGGATTAAGCGCACGATCAGACTGGCATCCGGGACGGCGAAGTACTGATCCAGAGTGAGGGGGAGGTTTAACCGGCCTGCGGGCTCGGCCTCGGCGGCATACTGGAGCATCAGCTCTTCGTCCGCCTCATTGCGGGCGCAGGCCTGGACACCCGGGCCGCGCTCGTCAATATGCACAGTCAGGCCGTGGCTATGGATCACCTGCTGAGTCATCTCACCCAGAGCCACCCAACCGCCGGTGCCGGGCAACACCGTTCTTTCCCCTCTCTGTACGATCAGTCCGTTTACTTCCCACCCCCATAGACTGTTGATCAGCAAGCCTATGAGAAACAAAAGGCCGCCGCTCTGGGCTACCAGCAGGAATGTGCGTGACCAGGGCCAGTGCCTCAGGCGCAGGCGCCAACCGCTGACCTCCTGCCCAGGAAGCTCACCCCGCAACTGAACCAGCCCTTCGATCACCCTGAGCAGCAAGCTGCCGCCAAGGAGAGCCAGGAGAGTGCGGAAACCCAGCGAGCTGGAGAGAGTGAGCATGCCCGCGCGCTGAAGCCAGGGGGTGAAGGCGCCAAAACGGGCCTGGGCTTCAGCCAGCCACCGGGAATAGGCCATTGGGTCAGCAGAGGGCCTCTGGGGCAGCCAGGTCATCAACAGTAACAGAGCCGCAATGCCTACTAGCAGGATGGCGAGCACCACGTCGCTCGTTGCAATGCGCCATATCACTCGCCATGGATCACGTGAGCCTGGCGTGACCATGTTACCGTCCACAGATGTAGCAGATACCAACTGCAGCAATACCCGGAGCCCAGAGGTAGCGTACCTGTCGTCCGTTACACACGATAAAAGCCACCCTTGGGAATCGAACCCAAAACCGACCGCTTACGAAGCGGTTGCTCTGCCGGTTGAGCTAGGGTGGCGTCAGTGAGATTATACCAGCGTTGTCCGGTCTTGGCAAATCGGCGTATTCCTTCGCAACATGCAACAACCGCAAGGGGACCGTTCCTTCGGATGATAAGCTCACCGGAAAGATGCGCTGGCGCCGCTCTCGGTGCCATCGTTGGGACAGCCTGGCCTTGGGGCTGCAGGGACTGCGCCTCATCCACCTGCTGGACATCGGCCGCCCGTAGGCCAACGTCGGGCCGGTCCAGGGCGACGCCAGTGCCTCATTCCGCTCCTGGCCTGGTAACCTCTCGCCAGGAGAAAGTGCGGCGGCTGCGCTGTCGCACGCTCGGGGCGACAGGCCACCTGCAAAGCTGAGAGTTGTGGAGGGCCTTGTGGGGCGAAAACGTGGGGCGTTTGCCTTGTAATTTAGCATCTTGAACACCTGGTGTAGCGGCTTGGCGGAAGCTCAGGGTGGGCTTGTTCCCCAGTGTTGGTGGCTTAGCCGGGTGGGCGACGGCACTGCCGTCGCCCACCTGGCACTGCCGTCGCCCACCCACACCCCTGTCTGCAGCAGATTGTTCAAGATGGGAGGATACAGCACAAAAACCTGAGGTGTTGCCCTCAGCCTTGCCAGATTCCTGCTTTAGACGTAGAATCAAACTGGGGCAGCTCATCAGGTGGGCGGGGGGATAACCCTGGTGAATCGAGCCAATGATTGGTTTAGACAAGTGGTAAGGGACCTGGAACAGGCTGAAGAATCGAGCCGGGCCGGTCGGCATGAATGGGCCTGCTTTGCTGCTCACTAGGCAGCGGAGAAAGCCGCCAAAGCGCTGCATCTCTATGATGACAGGAAGCCTGGGGGCGTGTCGTCGCGCGGTTGCTGCGAGCGTTGCCAGAGGCTGCCCAGGTGCCCCAGGAACTGGTCGAAAAAGGGCGCGTGCTGGACAACTTTTACATCCCCACGCGCTATCCCAGCGGACATCCCGAGGGCGCTCCCTTCGAGCACTATGGCCCTCTCCAGAGCGAGGAGGCGATGCGTTGCCCGTGAGATCGTTGAATGCGTCCGTGCTCGTATGGCCGGATTGCCAGGAGGTTGAGCGCGCGCTCCGGCAGTGGGTGCACAGATGTGTCCATGGCCGACACGATGTCCTGCGTGTCGGCTATTTCGGCTCTTATGCGCGTAACGATTGGGGAGTAGGCAGCGACCTGGACCTCCTCATCCTGCTCAAAGACTCGGAGCTGCCATTCATCCGGCGGGCAGCCGGGTGGGATATTCTTGACCTGCCGGTTCCCACCGATGTGGTGGTCTACACAGAGAGGGAGTGGGAGGCGTTACGCCGCTGCCAGGCCCGTATCACCCAGCAGGAGAGCTGTTGGGTTTATGAGCAAACCCTCTGAAAGCCCATATCCCGTTCTCCATGTCATCACCCGCCTCATCGTCGGCGGGGCACAGGAGAACACGATGTACACTGCGGCGTTGCTCGACCCGGCGCGCTACCGCGTCGAGCTCGTCTGTGGCCCGCAGACCGGCGCCGAGGGCAGCCTGGTGGAAGAGGTACGTGCCCGGGGTATCCCTCTCACCATCCTGCCTGAGCTGGTGCGCCCCATCTCTCCACTCCGGGACCTGATCGCGCTGCTCAAGCTCACCCGCTTCATCCGCCGCCGCCGTTTTACCATCGTCCACACCCATAGCTCCAAGGCCGGTATCATCGGCCGGCTGGCTGCATGGCTTGCCGGTGTGCCGGTGATAGTCCACACGGTCCATGGCTGGAGCTTCCACGATTACATGCCGTTTGCCAGCCGCTACCTTTACATACTGCTGGAGCGCTGCACAGCACACTTCACCGATGCCCTGATCCTTGTTGCCCGATCCGACAGAGAGAAAGGCCTGCGGGCAGGTATCGGCAGGCCAGAACAGTACCATCTGATCCGCAGCGCTATCCCCCTGGAAGAGTTTGATCCTGCTACTGTGGACCGCTTTGCCGTGCGCCGGGAGCTGGGTCTGCCCCTGGACGCTCCGGTGCTGGGCAATGTAGGTCGCTTCTCGACACAGAAAAATCCGCTGGACTGGGTCCGCATGGCGGGCAAAGTGGCGCGTGAGTTGCCGGAGTGTCGCTTTCTGCTGGTGGGCGACGGCCCGCTGCGCGAGGAGGTGGAGTCCGCGCTGGTAGCGGAGGGTATCGCCGACCGCACGGTGTTGACCGGCCTGCGCCGTGACGTCCCACGTATGCTGGCGGCGATGGACGTCTTCGCGCTCACCTCGCTGTGGGAAGGCCTGCCGCGTGTGATCCCCCAGGCGATGAGCATGCGGGTGCCCGTCGTGGCCAATCGCGCCGATGGCACAGCAGAAGCAATCATCCATGGCGAGACCGGCTACCTCTGCAATCCGGGAGATCTGGACGGGATGGCCGCCTATTGCTTGCAACTGTTGCGCGACCCGGTCCGCCGTCAGACAATGGGCGCATCGGGCCGTGCCCGTGCTGCTGGCGAGTTCGATGTCCGCAGCATGGTTGCGCAGATCGCTGCCCTGTACGAAGCGCTGCTTGCCGCTAAAGGACTGCGGTGAGCCAAGCAGGCGAGGCTATGGAACGTCGGCTATATGCGGTGGCAATAGCTCTGACCGTTGCGGCAGCAGCGGTACTGCTCGCTGCCTGTGGGTTCACCACCTCCTCCCCTGCGCACTCCCCGTTGGCCAACCTGTCCCCGGCCACACCGACGCGCCGGCCTGGGAGTGCGGCCATTTCATCTGTCACTCTGCCCACGGACACGCCGGCGCGCCGGCCAACCGACACACCTGGAGTCCAGAGCAGCCCTTCCCCTACCCCACTCGCCACCGAGCGGCCCGCCGACCGACCAACGGCTACCCTCACACTACCGCCTGCCCCCTCGCCCACTGTTCAGCCTGTCAATCCGCCGCTCAGCGGACGCTCGTCTCACGTGTCTGTCTGGGAAGAGGATCTTACCCTTCATACCTATGACTGGCTCTCCGCTCTTGTCCCCACGACGCCAGATGATCCGATCTATCCCTACCCGCGCTTGAATTTCGATGCCGTCGGACCTGCCGCGCCTCGTACTTACCGTGCCGTGGTCATCCAGAACGAGTACGTACAACTCGTAGTCGTCCCCGAGCTGGGCGGGCGCATTCTGCGCTGGACCGATCGCACGACCGGTCGCCAGCTCCTGTACAATAACCCGGTTATCAAACCGACACGCTGGGGTTACCGTGGCTGGTGGCTGGCTATCGGAGGGATAGAGTGGGCCTTTCCGGTTGAGGAGCACGGCCTGAACGAGTACCGCCCATGGCGCTACTGGCTGCTGAGAAACGGAGTGCGCGTGGGAGATACCGACGACCGCACCGGATTGAGCATTGAGGTCGAAATAACACTCGATCCAGGGCGCAGTGACTTCATCCTGTCTCCGCGCATCAGCAACCCCACGACCTCACCTCAGACATACCAGTTCTGGGCCAACGCCATGCTGGTGCTGTCGGATAACAACACTCCCTCACCGGGGCTTGTCTTCGTTCTGCCCGACGATGCCGTGACAGTGCACTCGACCGGCGACGCCGGGCTGCCCGGGCCTGGGGGTCAGATGGGCTGGCCGATCCACAACGGCCGCGACTTCAGCCGCTACAGCGAGTGGCGTCATTACCTGGGCCTCTTTGCCGATCCCGCGCAGGCAGGTTTTGTCGGCGCGTATGACACAGGGAGCGACCAGGGCATAGCCCGCATCTTTCCCCATACGCTCGCAACCGGGGTCAAAATCTTCTGCCCGGGCGACCTGCCCTCCAGCCTGTGGACAGACGATAATAGCCGCTACGTTGAACTATGGGGCGGGCTAACGCCCACCTTCTGGTCTTACCTGACGCTTGCACCAGGCGCGACAGTCGCCTGGACAGAGCGATGGTATCCTGTAAGCGGCATCGGTGGTTACAACTGGGCGAACGCCGAGGCTGCCATCCGGCTGCTGCCCATGGGTGATCAGGCCGAGCTCGCCGTAGCGACGACACGGGCACTGGACGGCAGCGTCGTGCTACGGCGGGGTGGTGTCGAAGTACAGCGCTGGGAGACCTCCATTGCGCCAGGGTCACCCTTCCGCGCTACCGGTGGTCCGGCGTCCAGCGGTGATTGGGGGGTCCAGCTATTCGCAGAGGGGACGCTTATCGCACAGATGGGACCGTAGCGGGCTGCCTTTCGTGGCACAGCGCGGTGGTCAGCTCGCCAGAGCCATCCAGGGACCGGCGAAGCCTGCCACCTCACTCATCATCATCCCCCTCACCCAGACGTGCCTGCAGAGCAGTCAATGCCCGTTCTAACTGACGCTGACGAAGCCAGATCGAAAAAAGCAAGCCCACAACCACGCCCCAGAAAACCGTATAGGCAGCCATAAGGTGTCCCATCAGCTATCCACTCCTTCGCGCTCCACATACGTACGGAGTGAAGCCAGCGCATCGGCGAAACGTCCCAGACGCATCCTCTGTCTCAATACGGCAGCGTAAAGCAAGGTGAGCGCCACCAGCGATGCTGCCAGGGTATGGCTCATCCGTGGCGTGAGGGCCATCTCTCCGCCCGAGGTCAGCATATCCGGGTGAATAGAGCGCCACCACCGGATGGCAAACCACGAAACAGGGACAGTGACAAAGGCGACCACACCGTACACGGCGGCGAAGCGTGCCCCCTGTTCAGGGTTCTCTACCGCTGCTCGCAACATCAGGTAGGCAAGGTAGACCAGTAACTGCACCGCTGAAATGGTCAAGCGCGGCTCCCACGTCCAGTAAGTACCCCACACTGGCCGTGCCCACAGCGAACCCATGATCACAGCGGCAGCCATAAAAGCCAGCCCGACCTCGATCGAAGAGAGGGCCAGCCTGTCCCACTTACGTTGTCCCTTCACCAGGTAACCGATGCTCCCCAGCATAGCCACAAAAAAGGCGAAAAAACCCACCCATGCTGAGGAGACGTGAAAGTAGAAGATACGCTGCACATCGCCCATAGTCGCCTCACGGGGAGCGTACAGAAAGACCATGCCCTGGGCTATCAACAGAGCCACGCTGGTTGTGATGCTCAGCGCCAGACCTGTCGTGTCCCTGTGTCTCATGCTCCTACCGCGTGCTCGAATGTCAGCGTGGCGATAGCCGCCATTCCCACATCGTAGGCAATCAGTAACCTCACCCAACCGCTTACCTCTGCCAAGGTCTTACCGTCTATCAGACCGCCGGTAGCCTGCACAGCGGCGATCAGCAGGGGAAAGGCCAGCGGCAGGAGCAGCACGGGCAACATCACCTCACGTGCGCGCGTGTTGACCGCCACCGCTGCCAGCAGCGTCCCGGCGGCCGCATAACCTGCTGTGCCCAACGCTACAACGCCAAGCACATTCGGACGTAACAGAGGGACACTGAAGAGGCCTGACAGGAGGATAAGCAGGAACGTCTCCATGATGAGCATCATGGCCACGTTCCCCAGCGCTTTGCCCAGGAAGATCGCAGCTCGCCCACCTGGTACGAGGAGGAGTCCATCTATACAGCCGCTCTGCTGCTCACGGGCGAAGGAGCGGTTCAGTCCCAACGTCCCGGCGAAAGCCACCGTAGTCCAGAGTATCCCCGGCACGGCCCCCCTGGCCGACGCTCCCCTCAGATCCAGGGCAAAGCTGAAGGCAAACACAGCCAGCACGGAAAAGATCAGCATCGCGCTGATCATCTCCCAGGTGCGGCACTCCAGGGCGATGTCCTTGACGACTACAGCCCAAATCTTACGCAGGTGCCCCACAGGAGACTCACGGGCTACTAACCCATTGTGGCTTACAACGGGTCACGACCTCTCAGTGCAAAAGGGCCTGCAACTCCTTTAACACGTTATAAACGCTCGCCCGATCGGTGGCCACACACGGTACAACACGGATTTTTCCATCCACCCCCAGGCGCCGCGCGATCTCCTCGACAGGGAGCACATTCTCCTTGTCCTGCTTATTGGCCGCTATCAGATAGGGCACGCCCCCTTTATGGCTGAAGATACGGATAAATTGCCTGGCCTCCATTAACCCACCGACATCAGAGCTATCTACTAACAAAATGAATGCGTGCATCTCCTTGGACAGGATATCCCACATAAAATCGAAGCGAGGCTGGCCAGGCGTGCCATAAAGGTGAAACAGATCCTCCCCGATCCTGACTTGGCCGTAATCCATAGCCACAGTGGTTTCCTCTTTGGTCGCGGCGAGATGATCGGTGATGCGCTTCTCGGTCGTCACAATAGGAATATCGGAAATAGTGCGTATAAATTCTGTCTTGCCCACGTTGAAGGGCCCGGTAACCACGACTTTAAATACCTCGCCCACGTTCAATCCTCCTTCTGAGTCTCACTCTCTTGCCGCTTCCGAAAGTCCACAAACCGATACCCGACACCTCGCTCGGTCAGAATATAGATCGGGTTGGAGGGATCGGGTTCGATCTTCTGCCGGAGGTAAGTGATGTAGAGGCGCAGATACTGGATTTCCTCGCGGTACTCGTATCCCCAGACCTTGGCCAGGAGCGTTTCATACGGTACCACCCAGCCGGCGTTTTCAATCAGGTGATACAGGAGTCGGAACTCGGTGGGGCGTAGCTTGATATGCTTGCCCTCGACGATCACCTCGCGGTTATTGAAATCCACGGAGAGGCGGTCGTCTATCTGAAGAAGCGCCTCTCCCGACGCCACCGGACTCTGGGTACGGCGCAGCACCGCCTTCACGCGGCTAACGAATTCGCGTGCCCCAAACGGCTTGGTGATGTAGTCATCGGCGCCAAGTTCCAGTCCCCGTACCTTATCCTCCTCATCGGCCCGCACCGTGAGCATAATTACTGGCACGTTGGAGACTTCGCGTAACATCTCCAGCGTCTCGAAGCCGTCTAACTCCGGCATCATCACATCGAGCACCACCAGGTCGGGGAGGCTGGTACGCGCCTTTTCGAGAGCTTCCAGCCCATTGTGGGCCTCTATCACCTGGTAGCCTTCGAGTTCCAGGTTCATACGGATAAACCTGGTCATACGCGGCTCGTCATCCACGACGAGGATCAGTTCACGACGGGGAGGCATACTACTCGCGCACAAAAGTGATGACGCGCTCCGCCTCTTCTTCCCCAGGCATGACCTCCACACAGTGGATGCGTGTCCAGGGATAGATGACAGCGGTCGCTTCAGGCAAAATGTACGAGACCTCACGCCCATCCCGGTAGCGCGGGTTTTTAATGATCAGCACCTGGTCAACCGGCTCGGGGAGTTTGTCAACTTCTCCCACCACTGCTTCTTCGTTCAAGATGTGTACCAGTACAGTGTAAGGCATAGTTCATCTCCTGACCGCCTCACTCGCGGATAATCACTTCCAACGTAAGCCGTCCGAGTTGAAGCTTGTCTCCATTCTTGAGCACATGTGGAAGGTAAGGCGTGAGGCGCTGGCCGTTCAGAAACGTCCCGTTGGCACTCCCCACGTCCTCAACGAGATAGGAGGATCCCCGCTGGTGAATCTTGCAGTGGTGACGGGAAACCCCCTCTTCCAGGCCTCCATCGGGTGAGAGGTCGAGGTCCGGGAAGATACCATGGGCAGCATCGGTGCGCCCGATGTGCACTTCTGGTGTCGAGGGCAGTTGGATTTCGCGCCCGGTGGACAGCACCCGGATCACCAGTGGCACAGGCGGTACTTCCGCGCTCACCTCGACCGGCTCGCTCAGCCATGGATTAGCGCGCGAGATCGGCAACTCTTCCTCCGGGAGCGGCTCGGTGCGCAAAGGGCCACCTGTGGGCAGATAAACCCCACATTCGCTGCAAAAGAGTGTGCCAGGCCGATGTTTCCGACCACAGGACGGACATTCAATCATTTGGGCTTCCTCCATGAAGAGGTCATCAGGCTACGTGTTCCGTACTTCAGTTCTTTGCGTCCTTTGGGAGTAGGTTGCCCGCCCTGGACTATACGCCCGGCTTCGAGCATTGCTGCCCGCGCCAGTCCCGTCTCCCCCATATCCAGCAAGCGGGTGGCGACCATCTCCAGGTGGCGGGTCGCTTCTTTGACATTCCCCCGTTCCAGCGCATCCCAGGCCCGCTCCTGCATCCGGTAGATGGTGACCTTGCTCAAGAGCTGAAGCAGGGGGCCGGGCACTGGTGCCTCGGCTGGCTGGGGGTGGAAGTCGCAGTAGATCTCCTGGCGCAGCTTGACTTTGCGCTGCCCCGTGCCCAGCAGGTCGGCGGTCAATTCAAACCGGAGCAAACGGTGCTCGCCGGGAGGTCGGGCATTCACGCCTATCTCCGCCACGATCGCCATCGGCTCATCTGCCTGGAGAGACCCCAGCCCAACCACCCCGTCGGCGAAGGAGAGGCGCTCCACAAAGGGCAGGGCCCGGTAAAGGGCTTCCACCACCACACCCTCGGCACAGTTGAACTCCAGCCTCAATTGCCGCGCCACCACTGTGCCTAACCCATGCACCTGCTTGCGCAGCAATGACTGTACCTGGCCGGGCGAGGAGATGTACGCCGTCACTCCCCCACTCTGAGCAGCGACCTGGTCCAGCAGCTCATCGTTCCAGTCCTCACCGATACCCAGAGAGGTGATGCCGATGTTGCGCTCCCCTGCCACACGGGCGAGAGCCACACAGGCTTCCTCGTCCCCGTAAGTCTGTCCGTCGGTGAGCAGGATCAGATGGCTGACTGTGTTGCTTCCGTGGCGCTTTTCGAGTTCCTCCAGCCCCAGTTGAAGCCCCTGCAACATCTCGGTGCCGCCGGAGGGAAGGATCGAGGCGATTTTAGCCCTGGCCTGGGCCGGGTTCACGCCCTGGGTACTGGGTATTACCACCTCAGCCCGGTCGCTGAAGGTCACCACTGCCAGTGCATCATCCTGACTCAGCTCCTCGACAATCTGGTAGGCAGCCTGCTTCACATTGTCCAGCCGCGCCCCCTGCATCGAAGTGCTGCGATCGATGACCAGGCACAGATTCAGGGGCAGCCGTTTACCCTCCACCGTCACCGCCGGGCGTATCTCGCACATCAGGTAAAGCAACTGCTCTGGCTCAAGCGAGGAAAGCTGGGTGCGGCTCAGGTAGCACTTCCATGAGAGGGGGGCGGCCTGATTCAGCCCCAGCTCGGCTCGCTGGCGGTCATACGCCTGGCGCATCTCCCTGTCGCCCAGCACAGCGTAGGCCGCCTGGATCTCGTGGAACAGCGTGGTGGGGGCATGATCGGTGCGGCTATCGGGATGGTAGCGACGTGCTAATGCCCGATAGGCCCGTTTGATCTCTTCCTCCGTGGCATCGGGAGAGACCCCCAGCACTCCGTAATAATCTTTTCTGGCATCTATTTTACTCACCGGACTTAACCTGAGGGCGGTTCCACCAGGATGACTGTGATATTGTCGAGTCCTCCGGCCTGATTCGCGGCGGCGACCAGACTATCGCATGCGGCCTGAAGTGACGGAGCCGTGAGCACAATCTCGGCAATCTCCCGTTCGCTCACCATGCTCCACAATCCATCGCTGCACAACAGCAGCCGCCCCTTCGGCGGGATGGTGCGCACGTACGTATCCACCTCGATCGTGCCGCCCTGCCCGATCGCGCGATAGAGCACGTTTTTCTGCGGGTGTACGGCGGCTTCGTCGCGTGTCAGTTGGCCCATCTCGACCATCCGGTCCACCAGCGAGTGATCGTGGGTGATCTGCTCCAGGCCCCCATCGGTCACCAGGTAGGCGCGGCTGTCGCCCACATGGGCCACATAGACACGCGGGCCGAGCACCACTGCCCCTGTGAGCGTCGTCCCCCCTCCAGGTACGAGACGCGAGACGGCGAGATTGGCCGCCTGTGCCGCTTCAACCAGGGCCTCGTTCAGGGCTAACTGGCAGGTATCGTGCTCATGGCTGGCCAGCGCCGGGAGATAGAGGTAACGCAGGATGTGATAAGCCATCGTGCGCACGGCCAGGGAACTGGCGACCTCGCCAGCCTGATGCCCCCCCATCCCGTCGGCCAGAATGAACAGTCCAAAAGGAGGAAATTCGTCGTCACCCGCATAACCAGCGGTGATGACCAGCGCGGTGTCCTCGTTATGGCGTCGCACCTCACCCACATCACTGGACCAGCCGACACTGAGCCTGGAGTGTGCCGGGGAAGTGCTCAACGGCGGCAGACCCATTTCCCGTCCGACGCCCGGCTCAGTGGCTGCCAGCGGAGCAGGTTGGGCAACCATTCCCCGTTCCTGTTTCAACAACTTGCGTAGCAGAAAGCGCATGGCGATCGTCTCCAGTGATGCCGTCAAGCCGGCAACGCATAGACGTAACGATCATCAGAACCGACGTAGACCACGTCGTTAACCACCCGCGGGGACGAGAGCACCGGCCCGTCCGTCTGGAAGCGCCAGCGCAGCGCGCCCGTGCGGAGATCAAGGCTATAGATCCTCCCGTCCACGGAGCCGAAGTAAACCGCGCCCCCGGCAACGGCCGGGCTGGACGAGACCTGTCCCTCGGTAGTGAAGCGCCACACCACCCGACCGGCCTCGGCATCCAGCGCGTATAAATCCTTATCGGCAGAGCCTATCAGCACCAGTCCCTCCGCGACAGCAGGGGAAGAGACCACCGGGCCACCGGTGCGGTAGCGCCAGGCCACCCATCCGGAGCGCAGATCGAGGGCATAGACATAACCGTCCTGCGAGCCCACGTAGACCAGCTCCTTGCCCACTGCTGGC
The DNA here is from genome assembly GCA_026418995.1 of Anaerolineae bacterium. Lineage (GTDB taxonomy): Bacteria > Chloroflexota > Anaerolineae > B4-G1 > B4-G1 > JAOAAG01. Next base: position 1,534 of record JAOAAG010000232.1, on the reverse strand, counting down.
GATGACGTGATGCCACGTCGGGAGCGGAAGCGCCACCGCAACTGCCCGCTGATGTCTACCGCATGGAGCGTCCCGCCCTCGCATCCGACGTAGATCGTATCGCCCTCGATCGCCGGGGAGGAGCGCACCTTCCCCTCCGCTGCAAACTTCCACACGATGCGACCGCTGTAGACATTGACGGCGTAGAGGTGGTGGTCGTCCGAGCCAAAAAACACATGGTCGAGTTCGGCCCTTGGAGAAGACCACACGCTGCCATAAGTGGGGCAGGTCCAGGTGAGACGTCCTGTTTCCGCATTCAGTGCGTAGAGCAACCGGTCCGCAGAGCCGAAAAGCACCCGCCCCTCATACACACAGGGGGAGGAGGCGATGCCCCCCTCGGTGGGATATTTCCAGAGGAACTTCCCACTCTCAGCGTCAAGAGCGTAGAGATTGTGGTCGTAGGAGCCAATGTAGACCACCCCGTTATGGACGGCTGGCGAGGAGCGCACTTCATCCTCGCACCGGAAGCGCCACAGCGGCCTGACGTCGCTGCTGAAGAAGGCCGCCGTACCGAAAGTGGTCGTCCCGACCAGGCCGCGCACTGAGCTCAGGCTCATCAGCGCCCGCTTCATCTCCTCCGCCGATCCAAAGCGCTTCTCGATGTCGTACTCCAGGGCACGGTTGATGATCTCGGCCAGTTCACGTGAGACCGTGGGATTAGTCTTGTGGATCGGGCGATCATGGAAGGAGAACGGCGCCTCCAGCCGCGGGTCCTGCTTACTGAGCAAATGATGCATCGTGGCGCCCAGCGCATAGATATCCACGCGTGGCTCTGCCACACCCCGATACTGCTCCGGGGGGGTGTACCCCTCGGTGCCGATCATCGTGCCCCTCTGGCCGCTGTGGAAGACGCGGGCGATGCCAAAGTCCACCAGCTTAATACGGCCCAGCTTGTCGAGCATAATGTTGGAAGGCTTAATATCCCTGAAGACAATGGGATTGGGCTCGTGGCTGTGGAGATAGGTCAGCACATCGCAGACCTGGATGGCCCAATGGACAACCTGTGCCTCTGGAAGGAACCCTTCTGTCTCAGCCAGGATCGTCTCCAGGTCTTTTCCGTCCACATACTCCAGCACCAGATAACTGCGCGGCCCCTCACTGAAGAAGTCGTATACCTGGACGATGCCGGGGTGGCTGAGCGAGGCCAGAATATTCGCCTCGCGCTCGAAATTGCTCCGGATCATCGCCTGTACTTGAGGGTCGGTGGCGACGTTGAGCATCTCCTTGACGATGCACAGCCGCATCACCTTGGCGAAGCGCATGTCCTGCGCCTTATACACGGTGCTCATGCCGCCGACCGCATGGAGGTTGATAATACGATAGCGTCCTTGAAGGATGTGCCCATCCGGCAGCCGCCCTTCGATCCGGCTGCCTCGCTCACCTGCGGGGGCAACAGGCTGCGTCCCTAGCCGGTCTTCCTCCGCGCCCTCTGGGCGCGGCTCCCCCGGTGAGGAACCAGGCATGCGAATTCGGTAGGTTTCCAGCGATTTCATCT